>CAMXZR010000008.1 GCA_947253595.1 uncultured Olsenella sp.
CTCGTCCTCTGCCTTGTGGGCAGGCGTCGGGCGACGAACTAGGGTCCCTTCGAAGGCATCGGCTTGGCATGGACTGGCGAAGGCGCGTGGGAAGACACAGAAAAGGGGCCGCCAGGAGGAATCCTGGCGGCCCCGCGCGTTCAGTCGCAACGAGCTAGTAGCTCACCACGCGCGTTCCGAACTGGCAGTTGTCGTAGATCCACTTCGCGTTGGCGGTGAGCAGCCTGACGCAGCCGTGCGAGATTCTTCGGCCAACCTGGCTCTCTGGCGAGGTCCCGTCAAATAATGTCGAGTGGAAGCCACAGTCGAGGACGAAGCCCGAGAAGTAGTAGAGCCCGTCCTTCTCGTAGTAGTAGCGCCTCCACTCGCCATTGCCGCTGCTATTGTAGCTGGCATTGTCGCCACCCAGGGTGTAGTGCTCGCTCTTGGGGGTGCCGTTGCCGTTGTTGTAGATCGTCTTGCCAACACCTGCGAGCCATTCGAACTTGGGGACCCAGCGACCCGCACTGCCTTCGAATACGAAGGTCTTGCAGGCGTCGGAGTCAACGACCAGGATGTACCGGGTGGCGCTGGCGTAGTTCGCGATGCGACGCCAGGCCCTCATGCCTGCGGCAGAGAGCGGCACCTTTGACAGCCTGCCTTCGTTGTCCCCATAGAAGATCTTGCCCTTGGGGTTGATGTAGTAGCCGCGGACGAGGTAGCCGCCGTCCTCCCTGCCGTAGTAGTCGCTCGACCCGACCCTGAACTTGCCCACGCGGGCATAGAGATGGTTGTTGTTCGCCTTGTACAGGTAGTAGCGCTGGAGGTCCCCGTTGTAGCGCTTGCTCACGACCATTCCCGGCTTCTCGTAGTTCTCGGCCAGCGCGCCGGTGGCATAGTCGGAGACGAGCATGCCCTTGTCGGTGGAATAGGCACCGCGCACCATATAGCCTTGGGAGGGATGGCCGAAGAACCAGAGCAGGGCCTTGGTGCCCTCGAGCGCAGCCTGGAAGAAGCCCGTCTTGGCATAGGAGTAGCCCGCGCCCTTGTCCTTCGCGAGGTAGTAGCGCTGGTCTCCGCCGTCATACGCCTTGGTGATGAGCCAGGAGGTCTGCGTCGTGAGCCTGCCGTCGTTGTTCGACAGCAGTACCTGCGAGCCAACCTTGGCCTTGCCACGCAATATCCTACCGTCGGACCTGGCATAGGCGTAGTAGCCTGCGCCCTCCTCCGGCGTGACGATGCGCGAGCGGGCGATGTTGGCGTCGCTCCCCACCCAATAGCGCTCCAGGCTCCCCCAGGCAGAGGAGATCTTCCAGAACCCCTGGATCTTCCTCGTCTCCTGGTTGGAGGCATTCCAGGCGATCTTCTCGTCGTTCCAACCTGCCTTGACCAGCAGGTCGCGCTCGCGGGTACTGACGGTGAAGTTGTGCGCACCGCTCCTGGCGTTGGGGTTGTACTGGCGCCAGACGCTCTTGGAATCCGCGTCGAGGTCCGAGTACCAGCCGATGCCCTCGTACCTCCAGCCAAGCTTCACGAGCTGGTCGCGCTCGGAGCCGCTGGTGGTGTAGTGGTGATCTCCGCCGTTCTTGTTGTACAGGCGGTACACGGGCGCCTTGGAGGTCTCGGGGGCGACCCAGCCCACGCCCTCCCAGCGCCAGCCGATCGAGAACAGGTTGCTCGCCTCCGAGAGGGAGGATGTGTAGAAGTGCTCTCCTGAGTTGGGGTTGTACAGGCGGTACATGTTGACGTAGCTGATGGCGGGCTTCGCGGGCTCTGAGGCCCCGGCCTTCCCGGCGTCTTCCGCCTTGGCGACCTTCGCGGGAGAGGCACCCTTGCCAGAGGGGGCAACTGCCTTGGCAGGGTCCGTGCCAGCCGCAGGGGATGCAGCCTTGTCAGAGGAGACAGCCGCAGCCTTGACAGGAGCTGTGCCGGTCGCGAGAGGGGTGCCCTTGTCCGCAGGGCCGTCCGTCGCAGCCGCAGGGGGAATCGCCTTTTCCTCCGCAGCCTCGGGGGCAGATGGATTGTCGGCGGCGGCCGAGGAACCGGAGGAAGGCCCCTCGTCGGCAATGACGCCAGGCTCTGCGGGCGCAGCCTCTTTGGCGTCAGTCGCCTTGGAATCCGACCCGGGCGTCGCCTGCCCCGCCTGGGAGGCGGCGGGGTCCGTCGGCGCCGCCGTGCCAGGACCGCCGTCGGAGGGGACCTCTGGCCCCTCGATGGCCTCGGAGGCGGCCGGTGCGGCCGTGTTCCCGTTCGTGGCCGTGGAGGGGCCGGCGACCACCTTGTTCCCGGCCTCGTCCGTGGCAGAAGGGGCGCTGAGTTCCTCGACCGCGTTGGAGACAGGCAGCTCCCCGGCGTGGGCGATGGCGGGCGTGAGCACCAGCGCGGCACCGAGCGCCACGGGGGCCATCAGGCCCAGCAGGCTACGCCTCACTCCTGAGCAGCTATATCTCATCGCGTTCCTCTCTCTCGTTTCCCTGATGCGGGATGGGACCTTGAATCCTAGAAGACGTAGACCGTGGTCCCCTGGTCGGTGCCGTGGTAGCCATTCTGATCGCTCGGCTTGACGTTGCGCGCAGCGTTGTCGTAGACCCACTTGGCGTTCTCCCACAGGAGGCCGATGCAACCGTAGTTGTCGTACCCCGTTTCGGAATAGCCAGTCGAGTGAATGGTCTGCCCGTCGTCGTAGCCCTTACCACCGACATAACGGAGATGCCCGGTGTTGTGGTCCAAGAAACTCTCGATGTAGCAACTCGCCCAGTCGTTGTATCCCTTGCCGAAGTAGCCATAGTCCCAGTCGCAGATGCTCTTATGACTGATGTGCCAGGTGCCCTTGAAGGTATGGCCGCCCATGTTGGAGTTCCAGGTCTTGATGACCTCCCAGCCCCCGTTCTTGCGCTCGAGCACCGTGACGCGGCAGAGGTCGTAGTCGCAAGCGAGGAAGTACTCGGTAGGGCTGCCGATCTGGTTCGCGAGCGCCTTCATGCGGTTGAGGTAGACGCCATGGTTAGACCAGGTCACGTTGGCGACGAAATCGTCCCTCTTCTCCTCGAAGGAGATGTCGACGCGCTTGGTCACCGTGGCGTCGGAACCCACGTAGACGGTCTGGTAGACGCCCCAGGCAGAGGACTGGACGGAGAACGGGGTGATGGGGGACGCGCGCCTGTTGGACGCGAACCAGGCGTAGCCGTCGATGCTCTCGTCGTTCCACCCCTCCTTCTTCACCAGGTTGTCATGTTCCTCCCTCGAGGTGGTGAAGTTGTGCGCACCGCTCTTGGCATTGGGGTTGTATTCCCTCAGCATGCCCTTGGTGTCGGAGGACTCGTCCGAGTACCAGCCAATCTCCTCGTTCTGCCAGCCAAGGCTCACGAGGGCGTCGCGCTCCTCGACGCTGGTGGTGTAGTGGTGGTCGCCACCATTGGGGTTGTACACGCGATACACGGGCGTGCCCGACGTGGCGGGGGCGACCCAGCCCACGCCCTCCCAGCGCCAGCCCTGCTCGAGCAGGCCCTTCGCCTCATCGAGCGAGACGGTGTAGAAGTGCTCGCCGGAGTTCACGTTGTACATGCGATAGACGTTCTTGTACGAGGCCGCGTACGCGGGGGTGGCCACCACGGCCAGGGCGAGGGCCAGCGTAGCGAGGAGGCTGGCCGCCAGAATCGGGCTGCGTCGTCTTCTCAAGGCGGAGTCCTTTCTAATGGCTGACAAAATGGACCTCTTGCCATGTTGATGCTATCTTCTTATTTTAGACCAAGGGGCCGCAGGACCAAGGGCGGTGCCAGAGAGTTCACACGAGCCCTCCTTGACTCCACGTTGCCAGCGAAGGGCCGACGCGCGAGGGGCGGTCCGGACGTCGGGAGGTTACCTTGTTCACCAGTGACGACCACAGCTTCGCAGTGCTTGCGTACGGCAAGAGCCCCTACCTTGCCGAGTGCGTGGAGTCGCTGATGGCGCAGAGCGTGCGCACGCAGGTCTTCGTCTCGACCTCCACCCCAAACGACCACATACGGGCCGTCGCGAAGCGCCATGGCCTCGAGCTCCGCGTGAACGGCGCGAAGCCGGGCATCGCGAGCGACTGGAACTTCGCCGTGGGCCAGGCCAAGACGGCACTCCTGACCCTTGCCCACCAGGACGACACCTACGAGCCCCACTACGTCGAGTCCATGCTGCGGGGCATGTCCGGCGCGGAGAGACCCCTCATCTTCTTCACGAACTACGGCGAGCTGAGGGGGCACGCGAAGGCGGACGACAACCGCCTCCTTCGCGTGAAGCGCAGGCTCCTCTCGCCCATCGAGCGCGTGGGCAGCTCGGACGACCTGCGCACGAAGAGGAAGATACTCTCGCTTGGCTCCGCCATCTGCTGCCCCTCGGTGACCCTGAACCTGCCCCTGCTGCCCGACCCGCCCTTCCGCGAGGACATGCGGAGCAACCTGGACTGGGACGCCTGGGAGCGCTTCTCGCGGCTCGAGGGAAGCTTCGTCTACGACCGCGAGGTGCTCATGCACCACAGAATCCATGAGGGCTCGGAGACGAGCGCCCTGATCAGGGACAACACCCGCACCGAGGAGGACCTCAGGATGCTTCGGAGGTTCTGGCCCGCACCCGTCGCACGGGTGCTCAACCTCGTGTACTCGCGCGCGCAGGCAAGCAACTCCTAGGCCCGGACGCCACGCCCGGGCTAGAGGTTGATGCTGCGGCCTTTGAGGACCCTCGCGAGCAGGCCCAGGTACCAGCGCGGCTGGACGAGCGTCAGCGAGAGGGGCCTATTCTCCTTGAGGGCGTCACGGAGCACGTCGCGCGCGCGCTCCACCCTCCTGGAGCCGTGGCTCCACTTCAGGCGCAGGCGGTAGCAGGTCAGGCGCGCCCATTCCTGCGCCTCCCCGTCGCAGTAGAGCAGCGCATAGCTCAGGAGGGTCTTGCCATAGAGGACCTCGTTGCGCGCGAAGGCGGCGTTCTTCTGCCTGGTGGCGGAATAGCTCGACCCGCCCTTCCTCACGTGGCGGTAGGCGCTCCACTGCTCCTGGATGCACCGCACCTTGCCCATGGTGAGGAAGAGGAAGGCGTTGCGGCGGTCGCCGGGATAGAAATCGTATTCCTTGAGCTCGTTGAAGCGGTCGCGCGCGGCGAGGTACTCCTCCCTGCGACACATGAGGGTCCCGCTCTGACCGGGGAGGCAGTAGTAGAAGTTCTCCCTGTAGCTGTACTCGTCGTCGACGCACTCGGGGTAGTGCTCCTTGTTGGGGCGCGATTGGGCGTCCACGACGAGGCAGTTGGTGTACACGGCGGAGTAGTCGGGGTGCTCCTCGAGGAAGTGGAGCTGCCCTGCCAGCTTGCCGTCAAAGACGAAGAAGTCGTCGCCCTCGAAGTCGACGAGGTAGCGCCCGCGGGCGCGGGAGTACAGGTCCTCTCCATTTGCCACGGCACCCATGTTGTGCTCGCGGTAGAGGATGGTGAAGCAGCCGGGCAGCTCGCCCTCGAGCCTTTGCAGCACCTCCCGACTGTCGTCTGTGGAGCAGTCCTCCCCCACCAGCACCTCGTAGGGAAAATCGACCTTCTGCGCGGCGATGCTGCGAAGGCACTCCTCGATGTAGGCACCATGGTTGTAGACCGAGACCACGATGCTCAGCAGCGGCCGCTCGCCCATCTAGCCCACCCTCGCCGAGAGCGCGACGTCGCAGATGAAGTCGACGTCCCCGAGGTCGAGGTCCGCGTAGAGCGGAAGGGTGAGGACGCGCTGCGAGACCCTCTGGGCGACGGGGGTGAGCGAGGAGTCGAAGCGCCCGGCATAGCAGGCGTAGTCGCTGATGAGGGGGAAGAAGTACTTGCGCGTGTGCACGTCGCGCGCCATGAGTGCCTCGTACACGTCGTCGCGCGAGGCACCGAAGGCCTCGGGGTCGAAGACCACGGGGAAGTAGGCGTGGTTGGGGGTCACACCAGGCTGCCCCTCGCAGAGGGTAAGCCCCGCAACGCCGCCGAGGCGCTCGCGGTAGCGCTCCACGACGCGGGCGCGCTTCGCTATCTCCTCCGGCAGGTGACGCAGGTTGCAGAGCCCCATGGCTGCGCAGAACTCGTTCATCTTCGCGTTGCCGCCCACGTACTCGACCGACTCCGTGCCGGTGATGCCGAAGTTCTTCCACTGCTCGAGGAGCGGCTTGAGCCTCGGGTCACGGAAGCAGATCGCACCGCCCTCGATGGTGTTGAAGACCTTGGTGGCGTGGAACGAGAACATCGAGGCGTCACCGAACGAGGCGGACGAGACCCCGTCCCTGCTCACGCCCAGCGCGTGCGCCGCGTCGTAGATGACCTTGAGGCCATGACGGTCCGCGACCTCCTGGATGGCGTCGACATCACAGAGGTTGCCGTAGACGTGGACCGGCAGGATCGCGCAGGTCTCGTCGTCGACGAGCCCTTCGATTCTCGAGGGGTCGAGGGTGTAGTCGTCGGGCTTGATGTCGCAGAAGACGGGCGTGAGGCCCTTGCGGACCAGCGCATGGGTAGTCGAGGCGAAGCTGAACGGCGTCGTGATGACCTTGCCATGCAACCCCATGGCCTCAAGAACGCACTCGAGGGCGGAGTGGCCGTTCGTGAAGAGGGCGACGTTCGGCACCCCCAGGTAGGACTCGAGCTCCACCTCGAGCCGATGGTGCTTCTCGCCCATGTTCGTCAGCCAGTGCGACTCCCAGAGCGGCGCGATCTCGCCCACGTACTCCTCCAGCGGCGGCATGGACGAGCGCGTCACCAATATCGTCTTTCCTGACATTCGAATTCTCCAAACGTTGCGTGCTCTTCGACGATGCGGGGCCACGCCGGGGGCGATGGCCGTCAGCCGACCCTTCTCATCCTAAGCTCCCTGAGCGTGCCGAGGAGATAGAAAAACTCCTCGACGCGGAAGAGGGCAGAAAGTCCAAGGTAGACGGCCAGCATGACCAGTCCCTGCAGGACGATCGTGGGAAGGTCCCCCAGGGGAAGGAGCGAGACGGGCCAGGCGACGGCTGCAGCCGCAAGGGCGAGCAGGAAGGCGGGGCAGATGTCGCGCACCTGCTCGAGGTAGGCGTAGCCGATGACCCTCTTGTTGGGCGAGGCGTTGATGAAGGTGCAGAGGAGGGCGGTGACGATGTAGCCGCCCACGATGGCATGAAGGTCCCTGAGCACGAAGGTGGTGAACGAGAGGACGGCGATGCCCACCAGCTTCTTGATGACCTCGAGCCTGAGGAAGAGGTCGCTCCTCCCCATGCCGTTGAGCACCTGCAGGTTGGTGGTGTGAATGGGAAGCATCGCGTACACGACGCAGTAGAGCTGGACGAAGGGCACGCTGGGGAGCCAGGCGTCGCCGAGCACGATGCGGACGACGGGCGTGGCGGCGACGGCGAAGAGCGTCATCGCGGGGACGATCAGGTAGGTCGAGGTCTTGAGCGCCCTGCGCGCGAGACGCTTGACCCGCGCCGCATCGTCTTGCACGTGGGCGACGGCCGAGAGCATGACGGGCTGGATGGCCCCGTCGAGCATGGCCCCCAGGGCGAAGGGATACTTCTTCCCCTGCGACACGTAGCCGAGCTCCGAGCTGGAGAAGACCTTGCCTATGAGGAGGTCGGAGAGGCTCTGGTAGCCCTGCTCGAGGATTCCGGAGACGAGGAGCTTCCAGCCGAAGCGGAACAGGAGCAAGGCGCGGTCCTTCTCGAAGCGCAGGCGAGGCTTCCAGGGAACCTGGAGGGCGAGCACCAGACACTTGCAGGCCTGCTGCAGGAGCTGCTGGACGACGAGCGCCCAGATGCCGCCGCCCAAAAGGGCGACGAGCACGCCGGAGGCACCCGAGACGACTCCCGCGGTGACCGTCGCGCGGAAGGTCTTCTGGAACTCCAGCTTGCGTGCGACGATGGCCTCCTGGATCGAGTTGTACGCATTGACCACGAGCACCAGGACGAGCACGCGCAGCGGGGTCACGGCCTGGGGCATGCCGTAGAAGGCAGCAACGAGGGGGGCGGCATGGAACACGACCGCATAGAGCACGACCGAGATGGCGAGGCTCATCCAGAAGACCGTGTCGAAGTCTGACTCGCTGGCATCGGGCACCTGGATGATGGCCGTGTTGAGGCCGCTCTGGACTATGACGTTGCCCACGTTCACGAAGACGAGCATGATCGCCAGCACGCCGAACTCCGTGGGAGAGAGCAGGCGGGCCATGACCACCTGGACCACGAGCGTGACCACGGCGGTGCCGCCCTGCTCGAAGAGCTTCCAGAAGAGCGAGCTGAGCGTTGTGGACTTCAGGTCCTTTGCGGGCAAGTGGTCCTCTTCCCAAACCGAGACGCGCGCCCCGAGGCAGCCTAGGGGCGCGCGTCGCACTCGTTAGCGGGCATCTCATTGTATAGTATCTAAGATTCATACGCCCAAACGCCGGAGAAGTTGACAGATGAGAGACAGGAAGCAGGACGCCCACCCCAACCTCGAAGACCTTCTCGAGGACGGCTTCACGAGGCGAATGGCCACGAGCTACCTCGGCATACTCGAGACCGAGCGCAAGAGCGGTCTCTTCGATGCGGACTACCTAGAGTGGGCGCACGCGCACGGGTTCTGCGCCGAGTCCGCCTACGCGTACGGGCTCGACGAGGGCAAGCTCGGCAGCTACCTCTCTGACTACGACTACTGGAAGCTCTGGCCGCTCAACGACTGGCAGCGCATCTGGATCAACGACAAGCTCACGCTCAACGCCCTGCTCAGCGACTCCGAACTCGCTCAGTACCTTCCCCGCTACCACTACTACAGCTCCCACGGCCGCCTCCTGCCCCTGGGCGAGGGTGACGCCGCGGGTATCGAGGGCTTCCTCGACTGCCTGCGCCGCGAGGGCGAACTGGCCTGCAAACCCTGCAACGGCAGCGAGGCCAACGGCTTTTTCAAGCTCACGTTCCACGACGGGATGTACCTCGTGAACGGCAAGCCGGTAGGGCCGGAGGGCATCGCCCGCTTCGTCGGGGAGAACCCCAACTACGTGTTCACCGAGTTCATACACCCCAGTGCGCAGATGGCGGCCATCGACCCCCTCATTCACACCATGCGCGTCCTCGTGCTCAACCCCACGGGGACCGACCCCGTGCCGGCGGCTTCCTACCTCCGCTTCGCAGTAGATGCGGACGAGACGGGAAGCTCCGCGAACTACCAGGCCCCCACCACGGCGGACATCTGCTCGTACAACGTAGGGGTCGACCTCTCCTGCGGGCGCTACGGCGGAGGCAAGGTGGTCTATGCCGCCAAGGTGGTCGACTCCCCCCGCCACCCCGCGAGCGGCACCCTCGCCGAGGGGCAAATCGACTGCTGGCCCCAGATGCTCGAGATGATGAGGCGCATCTCCCTCAAGGTGCGCGCCTGCGAGTACCTCGGCTTCGACGCCTGCGTGACGGACAAGGGCCCACGCATCATGGAGATCAACTCCCACTCGGGGGTGAAGTACCTCCAGCTCTTCACTCCCATCATGGAGGACGAGCGTCTCCGCGAGTATTTCTCGGCCAAGCTCGCCGCGATCGACGGCCTGGGCGACGCAGGCAGGGCCGCACGCAGCGGGATCGTTCGCTAGCGTGGGCGCGATGGAGCGGGATGGGTCGCCGCGGGTCATAGCCATCGTTCCCGCATACAACGAGCAGGAATGCCTGGCCCAGACGATCGAGGAGCTCGTCTCCACCTGCCCGGGCATCGACTACCTGGTGGTCAACGACGGCTCGGGCGACGACACGCCCAAGATCTGCGACGAGCTGCGGCTCAACCACATCGACCTGCCCGTCAACTGCGGCCTCTCCGCCGCCTTCGGCGCAGGCATGCGCTATGCGCTCGAGCACGGCTACGACGCCGCCCTGCAGTTCGACTCGGACGGCCAGCACGTGCCGAGATACATCGCCTCCATGGTCCAGGCGATGGTCGAGCATGGCGCGGACATAGTCATAGCCTCCCGCGTCATGGCAGGCGGCAGCGCCGTGGGCCTGCGTGGCCTTGGCGCAAAGCTCATAACCCGCCTCATCCGCCTCACGACGCACCAGACCATAGGGGACCCGACCTCTGGCATGAGGCTCTATTCCCGGTCCATGATCGAGCAGTTCTCCCACAGCTTCGACTTCTCGCCAGAGCCCGACACCATCGCCTACCTCATGCGCAGGGGAGCGAAGGTGGTGGAGGTGCCCACAGAGATGCGCGACCGGCAGGGTGGCACGAGCTACCTCAGGCTCTCCAGCTCGCTCACGTACATGGCGCGTACCTGCCTCTCGCTCCTTCTATTCCAATGGTTCAGGTGAGGAGAGACATGCCGCTCACCCTTCGCATAAGCCTCGTCGTCGGAACGCTCCTCGCGCTCTCGCTCGTGCTGCGCCGCATGCGCAAGCGGAAGATACGTGTCGCGGACGCCGTCTACTGGGTCGTCTCGACCTTCGTCCTCGTCCTCCTCGCCCTGTTTCCGGGGGTCGCCATCCTCGTCTCGGGCTGGCTCGGCTTCCTCTCCCCCAGCAACTTCGTCTTCATGACGATAATCGCCCTCATGCTCCTCAAGCTCTTCGGCCTCGCTTCGGACGTGTCGAGGCTGACGGACAAGGTCGAGCGCCTCTCGCAGGAGATAGCCCTCAGGAACAAGGACGCTGAGGAGAGGGGCGACTAGGAGTCCTGCCCCTCCGCCCCATGGGCGCAGGCCACTCCGCCCGGGGAGGACACCGCCTCGCGAACGATGAACTGCGGGGAACTGTTGAGCGACAGCACGATGTCGCCCAGGTACTCGCCGATGATCCCCAGGGCGAGGAGCACCATGCCGAAGAAGAAGAGCATGACGCAAATGAGGGACGTCCAGCCCATGGGGACGCCGGGGTCCACGAGCCTGCGCACGAGCGAGACGATGCCGAACAGGAAGCCCACGAGCGCCGTCACCGCACCGAGCGTGGACATGACGCGCAGGGGGAGCACCGTATAGTTGAAGTACGAGAGCCAGAGCTTCACGAGCTTCCCTAGCGTGTAGTTCGACGAACCATGCTCGCGCTCGTGGTGCTCGATGGTCACATTTCCTATGCGGTTGGTCATGCGCCCGAAGAGGGCCTCGACGTAGGGGTTGTAGTTCTTGTAGCGGATCACCTGGTCGCAGATCGCACGGTTGATGAGCCAGAAGTTGCTGGTCTCGAGTCCCTTGGGGCGGGAGAGCAGGATCTGCGCGGAGGTCTTGTTGAGCCAGCTGCTGAGGTTCTTCAGCAGCCCGTTCGTCGACTCCCTGTACACGCCGTAGACGATGTCGTAGCCCTCCTCCATCTTGGCGAGGATGATGGGAATCTGCGAGGGATGGGTCTGCAGGTCGTCGTCCATGCCCATGACGAGGTCCCCGTGGGCGTAGTTCATGCCGCACATGAGCGCGTTGTGCTGCCCGAAGTTGCGCATCAGAGTCAGGGCGAGGACGTCGTCCCTCTCCCTTGCAAGCTGGGAGATCACGGAGAAGGTGTCATCCGGCGAGCAGTCGTCCACCAGCACGAACTCGCAGGCGTAGCCCTCGAGGCCCTCGAACACGTCGGAGCAGAGCTCCACGACCGAGCGGATGCTCCGGCTCGAGCGGTAGCAGGGTATGACGATGGAGACCAGCATGACGCTCCAGACTCGCCGTCGGGCGAAGGTCGAGGGGGGATGGGCCGTCACAGTTTATCCCCTGGCGACACGTCTCGTCTACGAGAGCCCCAGAGAGTAGATGACGATGCCCAGGAGGATGAGGGCGAGCGCTAACGCCTTGCGGGGCGTGATGCGCTCGTGGAAGATGGTCACGCCGAAGAACGTGACGTAGACGTAGCCGGTGGCGTCCAGGATGGACCCCATGGAGAGCGGTATGCCCCGGTATGCCAGCACGGAGAGCAGAGTCGAGCCCACGAAGAGGACGTAGGCGAGGACGACGAGGGGATTGAGGTACTCGCGCAGCGCGCTCGCATGCCTCCTCATGGCGCTCTTCTTCAGGAGGACCTGCGAGACGGAGCTGACAAGCACACCAAGGAGGCTCAGGCCTGCGTATGCCATGACCGTGGCGCTCATGACGTCTCTCCGCCGCCCGCCCCCGCGCCGTCCGGCGACGTGGCGAAGAGGGCGACCCCGCCGAGCACGACGAGGGCACCGAGGAGCTTCTGCGGGCTCAGCTGCTCGCCGAATATGAGCGCGCCCCAGACGATACCCCAGACGATCGTCACGGCACGGTTGGCGTAGGCGGTAGTGAGGGGGAGACGCTTAATGACCTGCTGCCAACCCAGGGCGTACAGGGCCAGCACGACGACCATTCCCCCATAGTAGAGGACGAAGCCCAGGCTCAGGAACTCATGGCCCGCAGCGAGCTTGCCGAAGATGCTGCATAGGGAGTAGAGGACGAGGAGCAGGTGCAGCAGCAGGAGCGTCGCCCCCCTCCTGCCCCCAGCGCTAGTCGATTCCAAGGTAGGACCTCCAGAACTCCTGCGTGACGAAGCGCCTGCCCGCCTCCGCGTAATCGGCGCGCAGCCGCTCCCCGTTGCGCTCGAGCTCCTTGACATCGCGCTTGTAGCGCTCCCAGACCCGCCTGAAGCGCCTGCGGTCCATATGCCTGATCACGCCCCGCTGGTTCTCGAGGTCCACCGCGACGATGATGTCCTTGCGGCGGATCTGGTCGGCGGGATACAGCCAGCCCGCCACGTCGATGATGGCGGAGCTGCCCCGCTGGACGTAGCCGAGGTCGATCCGCTGCCCATTGAAGGTGGCGAAGTCCTCCAGGCGCTGGCGAAGGCTGCGCCTCTCCACCGAATCCGACTCCCTCTGTGCGTCGACCTGCGAGATCAGGGAGAGGTCGACGCCCTCGTCCCGTGCCTGCCGTCGGAGCTCGTCGAAGGGCAGGAGCTTCTCCGCACGGCGGTTCGCCTCCATGAAGGCCCGTTCCGTGACGCCCCGCCCCTCGAGGAAGGCCGGCCCCTTGAGGAAGTCCTCGAGGGCGTCCAGGACGAGCTCCGCATTGGCATAGTTGAACTTCTTGAGCTCGAGCTGGACCAGACGGTAGGTCTTGAGAAGGAAGTCGGACTGCGGGGCAACCCCGGTGGCGTACTGGGCAACCAGGGAGTTGCGAGTCACCTGGTAGCGCTCCACGGCAGCGCTGTAGCGCCTCACGAAGGAGGGGTGCCAGAGGCAGATGCCGTTCATGGTCATGAAGCGGGCCTGGCAGCGCAGGGCGTACTCGATGTCGTCGTAGCGGACGAAGACGGGCAGCGGGAGCCCGTGGCGGTCGATGGCCACAGTGGGGATGACGCAATACCACCAGCCCGCATACTGCTGGGCCTGGTCCTCGCTGCCCGAGAGCTCCGGGTGAGCCCCCATGACCTCGTTAGCCACGACGGAGTGGAGATGCCCCATGCGCAGGGCCGGCTTGAGGGGAACGCAGTCGCCCGAGAAGGTGACGAACCCCGTGTCCTCCCAGCGAACGTCGGGCTCGAAGAGGTCCATCATCGCCCCGGAAACGAAGTCCTGGGCATGCTCGTCGTTCACGATGCTGAGCAGGTTGTAGGTGCGCAGGATGCTTTCGGGAGAGATGAGCACATCGTCGTCCATGAGAAGGACGTGGGTGGCCTTGGGCTCCTGACGCAGCGCCTCGATCATGCCGCGGGCATATCCCCCCGAGCCCCCCACGTTGTCGTTGGGATGGATGCGCACGCGGTCGACCTGGAGGCGCTTGGCGTCGAGGCTGCGCCCGTTGTCCACCACGTGCTGGGTGAAGTGGCTCGCGACGGGCTCCCCTGACGCAAGGATGCGCCTCTTGACCAGATCGATGTTGCGCTCGACGTACTCCTCCTTGCGAAAGGTGGTGGTGCAGAGCGCGAGCTCGACACCGCGCAGGTCGCCTTCGTCAACGGGTGCGTAGTAGAAGGCGTTGCGCAGCAGGAGGTCCCCCTCGCCCTGCAGCTCGACGAGGAAGGCCTCGATGACGTCGTCGGCAGCGTTGGGAAGCCTGAGGTCGATGGGGCGCCAGTCGGCGGAGGCAGAAAAGTCCGTTCGCCCGCCCTCGACGAGCTCGACGTCCCAGCTGAACGCATCCGCGCGCGTCAGCGCGAGCGAAAAGGCGTCTCCCCTGGCCTCCAGGTGCAGCCAGAACTCGTCGGCGACCGTGTACTCGCGCCACTTCGCGACGGAGAGGGCATTGAAGTAGGTCGTGAAGTCGTGAGTTCCTGGGCCTGCGAGACTCCAGATTCCCTCCTGCTGCCCCTTCTTGAGCGGGGAGGTGGAGCGATGGAGGAGGGTGGGCTGCTGCAGGAACTGCGGCGAGTCCTCCAGCAGGATGTTCGCGAGCTTTAGGTTGACCTTCTCAGCCATGGGGCTCCTTTGTCCTCTTGCGACCCGTCGAGTCAGGCCGGGCATACGGCCAACACTCTAACCCTACCGTCGCGGTAGGAACCCCCTCGTCCTGCGACCCCGCCGAACGAGCAGATGACTTCTCATTGACGCATGAACCAGCGTTACTCGCCGCCCGGAACGATCCTTCCCTCCGCGACGTCGCGCAGGTGGCGGCCGTAGTCGCTCTTGCCGTAGCGGTCGGCGCACTCGAGGAGGCGCTCGCGGCTCACCCAGCCGTTCTCGAAGGCAATCTCTTCGGGAACGGAAACGGGCAGGTCCTGGGCCGTCTCGACGGTGCGCACGAACTGGGAGGCCTCGAAGAGGGAGCCCATGGTCCCGGTGTCGAGCCAGGCGAAGCCCCGTCCCAGGGTGATGACGTCGAGCGAGCCGTCCTCGAGGTACATGCGGTTGAGGTCCGTGATCTCGTACTCCCCGCGGGCGGAGGGCTGGACCCGCGCAGCCAGGTCGCTCACGCGCCCGTCGTAGAAGTAGAGGCCCGTGACGGCGTAGTTGCTCTTGGGCTCGGCGGGCTTCTCCTCGATGGAGACGGCGTTGTAGTCCGCGTCGAACTCCACGACACCGAAGCGCTCCGGATCGTCCACGCGATACCCGAAGACGGTGGCACGGCCCTCGGTGGCGGAGCGCGCCGCCTTCCTCAGGCGCTGGGTGAGGCCGTTGCCATAGAAGATGTTGTCGCCCAGGACGAGTGCGCAGGGACCCCCATCCACGAACTCCCGCCCGATGACGAAGGCCTGGGCGAGGCCGTTGGGAACGGCCTGCTCGGCGTACGAGAGCGAGATGCCGAAGTCGGAGCCGTCTCCCAGGAGGTTCCTGAAGTTGGGAAGGTCGCGCGGGGTCGAGATGACGAGGATGTCCCTGATTCCCGCGAGCATCAGCGTGGAGAGCGGATAGTAGATCATGGGCTTGTCGTACACGGGCAGAAGCTGCTTCGACGTGACCGTCGTGAGCGGGTACAGGCGCGTGCCGCTCCCTCCCGCAAGGATGATGCCCTTCATGCTGGCTCCTCAGAAGTCGATGTAGTCAAGCGGCCACACGTGCCGCATCTGGATACGAGTCTAGTTGCGGCACCACACCCGCGCAAGGATGGCCCCGCGACCAGTCTAGGCGAGCCCCCTGTACTGCGCGGCGGGCCTGAACGAGGGGCTCATGTAGGGATCGCCCTCGACGAAGTAGCGCGGCCACCTCTCCATCATCCTGCCGTTCTCGCGGCAGAAGCGCAGGGCGGCCTCACCCGTCTTGCTCGATCCCCTCGAGACCGACTCGTAGTGGTAGAGCACCGCCTCCGGGACGTAGGTCACGAGCAGTCCCCTGGCGCGGACCCTGGCGCAGTAGTCGATGTCGTTGTAGTCGACGGCAAAGGCCTCCTCGTCGAGCCCGCCTAGCTCGTCGAAGAGCGGGCGCTTGGTGAGCAGGCAGGCGCCCGTCACGGCAGAGAGGTTCTGGGTCAGGTTAAGGAGGTTGTAGTAGTCGCGCGACATGCTGGGGCAGAGCCTTCCCACGTGCACCGGCCCTCCCCTGTGGAACGCGACGCCCGCGTGCTGGATGAGGCCGTCGGGATAGAGGAGCTTGGCCCCCGTGATGCCGACGTCCTCCCTGAGGCAGGGGCCCACCAGGCTCGTGAGCCAACCGGGGCTGATGACCTCGATGTCGTTGTTGAGGAGCAGCACGAGCTCGCCTGCGGACTGCCCGACGCCGTAGTTCACCGTCTTCGAGAAGTTGAAGCTTCCGTCGGTTCTTGGCTGCTCCACCACCCTGAGGCGGGGGAAGCGGCGCTGCGCCTCCACGTAGTAGGAGAAGGTCGCCGCATCGGTGGAGTTGTTCTCGACGACAATGACCTCGAAGTTCTCGTAGTCCGTGCGGCCGTAGACGGACTCCAGGCAGCGGTCGAGCATGTCGACCATGTCCTTGTTGGGAATCACGATGGAGACGAGGGGCTCGCTCTTGATGTGATAGCTCAGGCGGTACATGTTGGGGAGCTCGGGGTCCATGAAGGCGCGCGCGGGAATGCCACGACGGTCCAAGTGGCCCTGCACGACCCTCACGCCTGCCTCGGAGGTGTAGCTCTTTGCGCCGGCGGCGGCGGCGGTCGACGACTCGTGCACGCGCCAGTGGTAGAGCACCCTGCGCGCATGGTACACGTTGCGCGCGAGCTCGCCCACGCGCAGGGTCATATGCTGGTCCTGTGCTCCGTCATACTCCTTGCCGGGCAGCTCCAGCTGGTCGACGACGGACCTCCTCACCGTGAGGAGGTGGCACACGTAGTTGCAGGAGCAGAGCAGGTCGGGACTCCAGTCGGGCTTGAAGAAGGGCGAGGAGTAATGCCCGCCCGCGAGCTTGTCCTCGTCGCAGTAGAGCAGGTCGGTCTCCGGGTGGGCGTTGATGCCCCTCGCATAGTGGTAGAGGAGGTCCGGCTCGATCAGGTCGTCGTGGTCCAGGAAGCAGAGGAAGTCCCCGGTCGCCGCCTTGATGCCCTCGTTCGTGTTCTCCGTGATGCCTCGGTTCTCCTCCAGGGCGATGCAGCGGACCCTCCGGTCCGAGCTGGCGCGCGCCTCCACGGCAGCCGCCAGCGCCTCGTCCTCGGGGCTGGCGTTGACCAGGAGGAGCTCGAAGTCCGGATAGCTCTGGGCGAGCACCGAGTCGACCATCTGGTCGAAGAAGTCCAGGGGGGTGTGGAAGAGGGGTACGACGAACGAGAAGCTCGGCCTGAGCTCGAAGTGGGCGAGCCTCTGGATGTCCAGATCCCGCTCCGAAGCACGGTGCGCCTCGAACCACTCCTCGTAGTTGGGTGTCCGGTCCGCACTCGTCGTGTAGTCCATCCAAGCGTTGCGAATTCCCGCGAGCCTGAAGTCCTCGACGTTGGTGAAGCCGTCGTCCATCTGGGTGTCTGGGCAGCTCGCCCATACAGTGAGCGATGGAAGGAGGTGGTCGACGCGCACTGAAAAGGAGATTTCGCGCACGAAGGTGTCGGGGTACGAGTTGCTGGGTCGCAGCAGGTCGCCCAGCGCAACGAACTCCGAGCGCGCGGCATCCCGCCCGTGGGGGTCGAGGACGCGCAGCTCCACCTTTGCCCCTGCCTCCTCCCTGCTGGTCGAGACGATCTGGACGTAGCCGTGGACCACGTCCTGGCCGGCAAGGGCATCCAGCAGGACGTCAGTGACGTCCGTGACGATCCCCTGTGGCCTCAGCTTGTTGTCGCAGTTGCGAATGGATTCGGCGACCTGGTTCTTCGTTGCGGTGTTGTAACGAGAGCGCAGCTTCGCCATGAAGGCGGAGACGGTCCTCTGGTAGCTCCCGAGCTCGTCGCCCCCCGGAGAGGTCACCCTGAACGTCACGCGCTGGGGAACTTCGAGGACAGTGAGCGCGAGGACGCTCCCCTCGACCCCGGCGACGTCAATCACGCGGGCAGGCAGCGGGTGCCCCTCCTCGTCGGTCGCGCTGGCGGTGACGCGCGAGCCGTCTGGCGCCCCCTGCAGCTCGAACCTGGTGAAGATCTTTCCCTTGCCTCGGCTCGTCTCGCAAAGTCTGAGGTTCATGCAGGCCCTCCTGCGAATCGCGTTGTCTGGCTGACGGGCGTCGCCCCAATAGGCCGGGGCGGCGGCACGCATCACAGGATACGCTACCACCTCGAGACGAGAAGCCAGCCGCCATCGCAGGGCGCCCACAAGTGGGGCGCAACGGCACTATCCCAGCTCCGCGTCCAGGTCCGCGAACTCCTCCGGCACGGCACCAGGCTCGCAACCGAAGCTCTCCTCGACTGCCGTCGCCTGGGCCAGGCGCAGGTCGGCGAGCGAGTCCTGGCCCATGGAGGCGTAGGCGTCATGGAGCATCCTCAGCGCGTAGGCAACGTAGCCGGCAAGCGAGTCCGCGACGCCCGAGAGCAGCATCATGGTCACCAGGGAGTCCGGAGAGAGCTGCATGGCCACCTCGGGGTCGAGGTCAAGGAGCACGGCGATGGCGTCCTCTGCCTGGCCCGCCGCCTCCGCGTCCCGGCTCAGGACCGCTCTCCTCAGGGTACCCGTCGCCATCTCGACGAACTGGGCGATTATCTCGAGCAGATAGTCATGCTGAAGCATGTAATTCTCCAACCTTGGGCTGCGTCTTCACACACACCGGACAGTCTATTACCACGGCCGCCCTCCCTGCGGGCAAGAAGCTTCCTCGACCTCGCCGCGGCAGCGCGAACGTGATCGTGGCGAGGCCCTTCCCGCTAGCGAGGGGCCGCAGGAGGGACCACGCCGAGATGCTCGAAGGCGAGCTCCGTCGCCTGCCTCCCCTGGGGCGTCCTGATGATGAGGCCCCGTTGGAGCAGGTAGGGCTCGTAGACGTCCTCGAGCGTGGAGGGGTCCTCCCCAACGGCAGAGGCAATGGTGGTGAGCCCCACGGGGCGGCCCCTGAACGTGCACGTCAGCGCGTCGAGGATCTTGACGTCCATCCAGTCCAGACCCATCTCGTCGATCTCGAAGAAGGTCAGCGCCTCGGCGGCAACGTCCCAGCTGATGCTGCCCTCGGCCTTCACCTGGGCGTAGTCGCGCACGCGCTTGAGCAGGCGGTTGGCCAGGCGCGGGGTGCCGCGGGAGCGCGACGCTATCTCGGCGGCACCCTGGGCGTCGATCTGGACCCCCAGGATCTGCGCCGAGCGCACGACGATGCCGGCCAGCTCCTCGATGTTGTAGTAGTCGAGCCGGTAGCTGATGCCAAAGCGGTCGCGCAGGGGACCCGTGAGGAGGCCCGTGCGCGTCGTCGCGCCAACCAGGGTGAAGTGGGGGACGTCCAGGCGTATTGACCGCGCGGCTGGCCCCTTCCCTATCACGATGTCGAGGAAGAAGTCCTCCATGGCGGGATACAGGACCTCCTCAACCTGGTGGTTCAGGCGGTGGATCTCGTCCACAAAGAGGACGTCGCCCTCCTCGAGGTTCGTGAGGATGGCCGCCAGGTCGCCCGTGCGCGCAATCGCCGGACCGGAGGTGGTTTTGATCCTGGCGCCCATCTCGTGGGCGACGACGTTGGCGAGCGTGGTCTTCCCCAGGCCCGGGGGACCCGAGAAGAGCACGTGGTCGAGGGTCTCGTGCCGGTCCTTGGCCGCGGCGATGAGCACGCGCAGATTCTGCCTCACGCGCTCCTGGCCGCAGTACTCGTCGAGCGTCACCGGCCGCAGGCTGTGCTCGACGTCCAGGTCGTCCTCGGTGAGCTCGCCGCTCACCGAGCGAGGGCCACCAGCCCTGCGCTCGAGGTCCGTGACGTCGTCGAAGAGGTCGTCTCGGCCAGCCTCCCACATCAGGCAGCACCCCCCAGCCTCTTGAGCGCGTACGCCACGGCCTTCTCCACCGTGGTGACGCCCGCCTCGTCGAGGCCCTGGAGGGCGAGCTCTGCCTCCTGGGGGGTGAAGCCCATGGCAAGCAGCGCAGACGTCGCCTCGTCCCCCACCGGCTCGCCCGTCTGGGAGGGCGGGGCCACGGCGGAGGAGGCGTCAGACATGCCCGCGAGCACCCTGAGCTCGGCGTCCTTCGCGAACACGTCCTGCAGCTCCATGAGCAGGCGCTGCGCCTTCTTCTTGCCCACGCCGGGCACCTGGGCCATCCTCGTCGCGTCCTGGGTGGCGACGATGGTCGCGAGCGAGGCGGCAGAGTAGGTGGAGAGGACCGCCAGGGCGAGCTTGGGACCCACGCCCGAGACTGCGACGAGCCGGTCGAACACGGCGCGCTCCTCCCTCGTGGCGAAGCCGTAGAGCTCGATCGAGCTCTCCTTGACCAAAAGCCGCGTGAGCAGGGTCACCCCCGCCTCCCCCACGGCGGGCAGGGACGCGGCCGTGGTGGCGGATATGCCGAGCTCATAGCCCACGCCACCCACGTCCAGGACGGCGCGTGTGGGGAGCACCTCCAAGAGGCTGCCCGTAAGCTGAGAGATCACTGGGAGTTCCTCCTACTCTGGCGGGAGCGGCCCACCCCGCCCATGCCCCGTGTACCCGCGACGTGCGCGGCCGTCGCCGCGGCCGTGACCTGGCGTGCCTCCTCGCGGTCGGCCTCCCGCTGCGCCTCGAGCTGCTCCAGCACCTGGACGCTCGCCCCATCCTGGACGATGCGGCGGGTGCGGGTCAGGTTGGCATGGCAGACCGCGGCGGCAAGGGCGTCGGCGCAGTGGTCGGGCCTGGGGTCGTGGTCGAGCGCGAGGAGGGTGCGAACCATGTATATGACCTGGTACTTGTCCGCAGACCCCGTTCCCACCACGGCCTGCTTGATCTGCATGGGGGTGTACTCCCCCACCTCGAGGCCGGCTCGGGCGCAGGCGACGATCGCCGCGCCGCGCGCATGGGCGGTGGCAATGGCGGAGCGGGTGTTCTCTCCGAAGAAGATCTTCTCTATGGCGAGCTGGGACGGCTGGTACGCCTGGATGGCATCCGATATCTCCGCGTAGATCCTACCCAGGCGCCGGTCGAGCTGCTCGGAGGCGGACGTGCTTATGCAGCCGTACGCACGCGCACGGCAGACCGCACCGCGCGTCTCGACGATGCCCCAGCCCGTGTTTGCGAGCCCTGGGTCGATGCCCATTATCACCATCCGCTGCCCCAATCTAGAACGTTCGTTCTATGATAACAGAGCGCGGGTCGTGTCATGACTCGCGGCTCAGTTGTCCGAGAAGGGACCGGGCCACTCCCCGTTCCCGTCGGCACGTCCCTCTCCCTGGCGACGGCCCGAGAAGGGGGTCGCGTCGCCGACGATCCCGAATCCCGCGTCCACCCCGAAGTCCCTCAGGTAGGAGATTGCCTCGTCGAACGCGCGCGGGGCCTCCTGGCCGGGCGGGCCGTTCGTCCCCTCCCTCGCCCCCGGCTCCGCGTCCCCCGCATCGCGGGTCGTCCTGCCAGCACCCGCGGGAGCCTGAGGCGCCCCGTTTCGAGAACCGAGGAGTCTCTTCGCTAGCTCCAGGGGAGGCTCCACGGCCCCATCGGAGTCACGCCAGGCAAAGGGGAGCGGAGGCTCCGCCTCGCGCAGCGTGCAGGTGCTCGCGCCCAGGCAGGGCGCGAGCACCGCGCGGCTCGGTGCGGACGACTCGTAGGCGGCCAGGACGCCCCGGACGAGCCCCTCGTCCACTCCCGTGGCACCAGGGAGCTCGAAGGCGTGGCGCATCCACTCGATTCGCTCGCAGAGCACCGCGTCGACCTGGGCGACCCAGTCCTCGCGCGCGCGGGATCCGCGAGGGGGCTCCACCCCCTCGATGCGGGGGAGCTCGACGTCCAGGAGGTCCAGCCCGCCGAAGACGGGGCTGATGGCATTCCTCAGGCGAGCGAGCGACACGACGTCGGACAGGTAGACGTCTCCCAGGGGCTGGAGGAGGACCCCCGGCTGGTACGTCGCCCTGCCAAGTGCGAGCCCCGTCTTGTCCAGGGACCCCACGGGCAGCAGTCCCTCGTCCTGGGCATATGCCGCGAGCTGGGCGAAGGGCAGCAGCCGGGAGAGGCGCTCCCCTCCGTCGGTCCACGCGCGCTGGGGGGTGCCGGAGACCTCGGCGACGTCGATCCTGAGCCCCCGGGCGAGCCCCCTGCACGCGTCGGCGCGCTCCCTCTCCACGAGGTGGGGAAGGAGGGCATGGACGTTCTGGGGACCCAGCGCATCGCTCGCGAGGACGGCGAGCAGCATGGACCCCAGGCTTCCGTCCAGGACGAAGGCCACCCCAGTGAGGCCCAGCTTGCGCACATAGTCGTGAAGTCCCAGGCAGAGTGCCTGCCACATGAAGAGGGTCTCGTCGAAGAGCTCGGGCTCGACGGTGCCGCGCGGGGCGGCCTCCTCCCCGCGCGCGGGGAGCTCGGCCACGAGGAGCTGCTCCTCGAAGGAGGGGGCCACGGCGGCGAGTTCGCCCTCGGGGGACATCACGAAGCTTCCTCCCGTGTAGGTCTGCTCCCCATAGCCGCCGAGGCCGCCAACGGCGACGAGCCACGCGCCCATGGCGTCCGCGTCCACGACAAAGCGGCCGCCCAGGACGTTGGCCCCCAAAGGCGAGCTGGGGTCGTCCGCGGCATAGGGATAGGGGGACAGGTATACCACGGCGTCCACGTCGCAGTCGAAGTCGTCGTAGTCGTCCAGGTCCTCGTAGCTCAGGGCTAGGCCAAGGCGGAGGCCGGCGATCTCGAGGACGGGAAGCCCGCGTGGCCCCGACGGGGAGTCGTCCGAAACGCCGTCTTCCCCTCCGGAGGGGCCGAGGGAGCCCGCGGACGGTGCCCCGAGCGGCAGGACCCGGCCGTCCTGGAGGAGGAAGACCTCCGTGATGGGCGCGTCTGCGAGGGTCACGGCCACCGGCACGACGCAGGGGCAGGCAACCTCCCCCGCCAGGCCCGAGAGGGCGAGGAGCAGGCGGGAGGCGAAGGCCTCCTGGTCGGAGGGAGCGGTCGTGCCCTCGGGGCCAGCGAGCAGGGGGAGGGGGAAGAGCAGGAGGTCGACGCCCCTCACGGCCGCCCGCTCGGAGAGCGCGGCCATCCTTCCCGGGATGCCCAGAAGGTCTCCCGCCTTGCCCCCGACCTGGGCGACTCCTATCCTCATCGCCACTCTCCTCCCGATCCGAACGGGGCCATCCCGCGACGGCCCCCTCATGGCGGGCGCGGCGGTCCCGAGACGAGGCCGCCGCGCCGACGAACTAGGCCCCTTGGGCCTGGCCTACGCCTCGGCCTTCCAGAGGCCGTGGAGGTTGCAGTACTCGTAGGCGGTGAAGGCACCATCGGGCTTCGCGAAGGTCGCCTGCGGCTTCTCGCCGGGCTTCAGGTATTTGACGGTGACACCGTCCTCGGTGGCAAGCGCGATGAACTCGATGTAGTGCGCCTCGAGCATGGGGTGCTCGACGGAGCCGACGGTGACGACGACCCGGTCGCCCTCGACGCTGATTACGGGAACGTGCTTCTCGGTCGCGGCGTCCGTGGAGCCGGCGACGAGCTCCTCCATGGAGCTGTCGCAACCGCTGAGGGTGCCGCTGCCCCTCTTGATGAGAGCAACGATGTTTCCACAGGTATTGCAGCGATAGAACTTGGCCTCAGGCATAGCTCATCCTCTCTCTACTCTGCCCGCACTCGTCGAG
Organism: uncultured Olsenella sp.; assembly: GCA_947253595.1. Classification (GTDB taxonomy): domain Bacteria; phylum Actinomycetota; class Coriobacteriia; order Coriobacteriales; family Atopobiaceae; genus Olsenella_I. The sequence goes on from CAMXZR010000008.1 coordinate 23,392, forward strand.
CGGGTGGCCCCTACCACCCCGGGCATCCCTCACATTATGCCCCTGGGCACGGGTGGTCATGCGCATGAAATGCCACAATTTAAATAGCATTATTGCGCCGCGGCGAACCTATGCCACGCGCACGCTCCCGCCCGACCCCACCAGATCCTCCACCTCGGCCATGAGCACCATGTTGCGCGCGTCCACGCGAGCGGGCAGCTCCATGCGCATCAGGTCGCCGCCCACTGCCTCGACCAGCAGCTCGACCCGGTCCATGCCCGCATAGCGCGCGAGGATGGACTGGAGCTGCTCCATGCGCGTCATCGAGAGCATGCGCGAGCTCATGCTGACCTCGACCACCTTGGGGCGGTTGGTCTTCTCGTTGAGCTCCATCGACGCGATCGAGCTCGCGATGATCTGGTTGCCGCGGTCACCCCGCTCGAGCTTGCCCGTGACCTTGATGAAGACGTCGCCCGTGCGCTCGCCGGTCTCGGGGTCGACGTCGCCTTCCAGGGCGGAGGCGCACTCCTTGTACGTCTTGGGGAAGACCACCAGCGATATCTCTCCCTCCATGTCCTCGAGCGTGACGATGGCCATCTGGTCGCCGTTCTTGGTGACCTTCTTGGCCACGCCCCCCGTGGGCACCATGCCCGCGAGGCGGATGGGCTTGCCCTCGGGGACGCGGAAGCGGGTGGTGCTGCCGCCGGTCATGGGGTCGACCATCTCTTCCGACTCCTCTATCTCGGCGATGGTGTAGTCTCGGGCCTTCGAGAGGGCATACTCGAAGGGTCTGAGCGGGTGGTCCGAGACGTAGATGCCCAGCACCTCGTGCTCCTGCGCGAGCTTGACGTGCCGGTCCCACTCATCGCCGTTCGCCGGGGGCACCTCGTCCTCGAAGCCCGACCCCTCCACGTCGGCGAACATGTCGAAGAGGGAGCTCTGGCCGCAGGCGCGGTCCTTCTGGCGCTTCGTGGCGGCATCGATGATGTTGCTCGGGTCGTTCTTGTCCACGAAGCCCATCATCTGCTTGCGCGGGTAGCCCGTCGAGTCGAAGGCGCCGCTCTTGATGAGCGCCTCGACCACGCGACGGTTCGCCTGACTCGAGTCGACGCGGTCGACGAAGTCGTGCAGGCTCTTGAAGGGACCCCCCTGGCCGCGCTCCTCCATGATCGCGTCGCCGACACCCTCGCCCACGCCGCGGATGCCCGCGAAGCCGAAGCGGATGCCCTCGGGGGTGGCCGTGAAGTCCTTGCCGGACTCGTTGATGTCGGGCGGGAGGACCTGGATGCCCTCGTGCCTGCAGGCACTGACGTAGTGGACGATCTTCTCGGTCTTGCCCATGTAGCTGGTGAGGACCGAGGCCATGTACTCGCGGGGGAAGTAGGCCTTGAGCCAGGCGGTCTGCATGACCAGGATGGCGTATCCCGCCGAGTGTGACTTGTTGAAGGCGTAGGAGGCGAACTCTAGGACGTCGTCCCAGATACGCTGGGACGTCTCCCTCTTGTAGCCGTTGTCGACGGCACCGTTCATCCAGTGGTCGTAGGTCGTCTCGTCCTTGCCGTTATCCCAGTGGAACACGGTGCTGGTGAGAAGCTTGATCTTCTTCTTCGCCACGGGCTTGCGGATGCGCGAGTCGGACTCCCCGGCGGAGAAGTTGGACATCTTCACCGAGATCTGCATGACCTGCTCCTGGTAGACGATGGTCCCGTAGGTCTCGTCTAGGATGTCCGAGAGGCGGTCGTCGTAGAAGACGACGGGCTCCTTGCCATTCATGCGGTTGATGTAGCTCGTTACCATGCCGGCGCCCAGGGGGCCGGGACGGTAGAGGGCGATGAGTGCGACGATCTGCTTGTACTCCCTGGGCTGCATGTTCTTGATCGTCGCCGTCATGCCCGCGGACTCCACCTGGAAGACGCCGGCGGTGTGTCCCGAGCCGAGGAGCTCGTAGATGCGCGGGTCCGAGAAGTCGATCTTGTCCACGTCGATGTCCACGTGGGTGGCGCCGTCCCTCAGGCAGTCCCGGACGGCCTGGGGGATGTCCTCCTCGCGGGCCAGGCCGGGGTGGCTGCGCCTGATGTTGGCCAGGGCCTTGTTGATGACGGTGAGGGTGCGCAGGCCGAGGAAGTCCATCTTGAGAAGGCCCATGTCCGCGACGGAGTGGCCCTCGTACTGCGTGATCGTGACGTTGCCCTTGGTGTCGAGCTTGGTGGGAACGTGGTCGGTGACGGGCGTGGGGGCGATGAGCGTCGCACAGGCGTGCACGCCCTCGCCGCGGGTCATGCCCTCGATCGAGAGAGCGGCGTCGATGATGCGGCGCGAGTCGGCGTCCTTCTGGTAGGCCTCCTCGAAGTCCGGCGAGTACTGGTCGGGATGCTTCTCGGTCTTGTGCAGGGCGCTGGGCAGAGAGAGCTTGGGGTCGTTGGAGAGCATCTTGGAGAGGCGCTGCCCCACATAGACGGGGAACCCCAGCACGCGTGCGGCGTCGTTGATGGCCTGCTTCGCCTTGATGGTCGAGTAGGTGATGACCTTGCAGACGCGGTCCTCGCCGTACACCTCGCGCACGTGCGCGAGGACGTCCTGGAGATGCTCGTCGTCGAAGTCCATGTCGATGTCGGGCATCTCGGAACGCTGGGGAGAGAGGAAGCGCTCGAACATGAGGCCGTTCTCGAGCGGGTCGAAGGAGGTGATGTTCATGGCGTAGGCGACGATGGCACCTGCAGCCGATCCTCGGCCGGGACCGACGCCGATGCCGTTGTCCTTGGCCCACTGGACGTAGTCCTGGACGATGAGGAAGTAGTTGGCGAAGCCCTTGTCGCAGATGATCTTGTACTCGTACTCGAAGCGCTCGCGCACGTTGATGCCGCCGATGACCACGTTCTTCCAGTCGTCGCCGTAGCGCTTGGCGAGCCCGCTCTCGCACTCCTCCCTGAAGCGTGCCTCGGCCGTCTCGCCCTCGCGAAGACCTGGGTACTGGGGCAGGTACATGTTGGTCCAGTCGATCTCGAAGTCGCACTTGGCAGCGACCTCGAGGGTGTTGTCACAGGCCTCGGGAATCCACGAGAAGAGCTCCCGCATCTCTTCCTCGCTCTTCATGTAGAACTCCGTGCCCTCCATGCGCATGCGCCCCGCGTCGTCCAGCGTGGTGGCCTTGCCTATGCACGAGAGGATGTCCTGGGTGGGGGCGTCCTCGCGCGAGAGGTAGTGGAAGTCGTTGGTCGCGATGACCTTGACGTCCAGCTCGCGTGCCAGCTTGACCAGGTACTCGTCGAGCCTGCGGTCGTCCCAACCGTTGCGGAAGCTCAGGCCGTGGTCCTGTATCTCCATGTAGAAGTCGTCACCGAAGATGTCCTTGAAGGTGCGCGCCCACTCTCGCGCGCCGTCGAAGTCCCCGTCCAGCACGCACTGCTGGATGATGCCCTGGACGCAGGCGCTCTGGCAGATGAGGCCCTCGTGGTACTCCCTCAGCATGGCCAGCGTCGTACGCGGTTTGTAGTACATCATCTCGTGCCCCGCCGCCTTGGACATGCAGCGGATGAGGTTCACGTAACCTGTCTCGTTCTTGGCCAAGAGGATGAGGTGGTAGCGGCGCTGCCTGGTGCTGCGCTCGATGCAGTCGTCGGTGATGAAGTAGGCCTCGCAGCCAAAGATGGGCTTCACCTTGAGCTCGGGGCGGTTCCCCCTCACTGCGGCGAGGTCGTGCCCGGACTCCTCCCAGACCCTGCGGTCGGACTCCCACTGGGCGTGGGGGAGGTCGCAGGGGGCGGCATCGGGCTCGTCCGCCTCGGGCTCCTCGAGCTCCCACCCCTTCTGGAAGCACTCGATGTCGTGCTTCCACTGCCTCATGCCCAGGGCGCCGTCGTTGTACTTGCGGCACTCGAGGTCCAGGTTGGGAATCCCAAAGAGGTAGCCGTGGTCCGTGAGGGCAACGGCTGGCATCCGGAAGTCGACGGCGCGCTTCACCATGTCCGATATGCGGGTGGCGCCGTCGAGGATGGAGAAATCGGAGTGGTTGTGCAGGTGGACGAACGCCATGGTCTCTGGCCTCCAGGCCGCCTCGCGGCCAAGGGCGAACGGTAACGGACGCGCGAGGGTCGCGGGGCATCGGGTTGCTGCCTAGGATCTGTCTGTCGGTCGGCTCCGCCGGCCTGTCTTTTGGCCTCCCATGATAGTCGATGGAGCCGGGTGGAAGGCGCTAGGGAATGGGCTCGGAACCCCTCCCGAACCCATAGCGAAGGACGAGCGGCTGGCCGCCCTCCACTTCGCGCTCCACGCAGACGAAGGCGCACTCGACCTCGTCGAACCCCTCTCCCAGGAGCACGCTGGCGTAGAGGTCGGCTTGCATCCTGTGGCGTTCGGCGAGCTCCCCGGGCGAGAGGGCCGCGTCTCCGGTCTTGTAGTCCACGACCAGCGCCCGGGTGCTGCCGGGGTCGGTGCAGAGGAGGTCGATGGCACCCTCCGCGTATCTACCGAAGCTCGACTCGACCCTCTGAAAGAAGGGCTGCTCCGCCCTGAGGCACGCATGAGAGAGCGCCTCTCTCCGGATGTCCGAGCCCTCCCAGCGGGCGAGCGCGAGCTCGAGTCGGTCGCACTGGCGGGGCGAGAGCCGCCAGCGGCGCTCCGTCGCGGAGACGCGCTCGGGGGCCGGCGACGAACCGGACTCGACCATGGCCTGCGCCAGCTGGTGGAAGGCGGAGCCCAGGCTCGTCGCCCTGTCCGCGTCCGACGAGGTCCCCTCGGGCTCGCCCGACCCCTCGCAGCGACCCTCCACGTCGCAGGAGAGGGACGTGGGGGGTATCTCTCCCTGCACGACCTCCGTCGCACCGAGGCTACGCTGGACGGACGAGTAGCTGAAGATCCCCTCGCGAGGGCTCCAGGGGCGGGCAGACTCCGACGCGGCGGCGAGCCCGTCGCCGACCTCCGTGCCGTAGATTGCGAAGCCTGCCGCCTGACCTGCGGCACGCGGGCCAGGCTCGAAGGCGACCAGGGCGCGAGGCGAGCCGGGCTCGCCGTCGTCGACCAGGCAGTCGCCGTCCGGTCCCGGCGCGAGGCAGGTCACCCGCAGGGCGGCGGGCTCGCTGCCGCCGTAGTCGACGAGGCCGTCGTGCTCGCCAGGGGTGGGGAGGTCCCCTCCGAAGAGCGCCCGGCACACGCCGGAGGCGAGCCGGGGCCTCAGGCTCCCGTCCTTGGACGCCTGCGCCGAGATCCCCAGGATCACCGCCTCCCGCGCGCGTGTGAGGGCGACGTAGAGCAGGCGCGCCCGCTCTGCGGCCTCCCCCTCCTCCGCGCTCGTGAAGAGCCTCTTGGCCCAATCCACGCAATCCCCGCAGGCGGCATCGTCCTCGGGCGCGTCCTGGCGCAGGAGCGCCGTGTCCACCTGGGGAGGCAGCAGGGTCGCCAGCACCGATCCGGCGCGGTTCTCGCAGCAGATGCCCTTTGATGCGGGCGCATCGTTGCCCCAGCACTCGCATGCGGCGACGAGCGGGAACTCCAAGCCCTTGGAGGCGTGGACGGTCATGACCTGCACCGGGCCGGCACCGCCCCCCACCAGCGAGGCGGGGCCGAGCTTGCAGACCTCGAGCCAGCGGTCGAACTCGACGGAGGCCTGCGAGATCCCGAGCCCTCCCTCGTCCACGAGCTCCCCCACGTGCCGCACGGCCGCCAGGGCGTTTGCCAGGCGGGCCTGGCCGTCGGGCCCTGCGTCCTCGAGTCGGGCGACGAGGCCGGACTCCTGGAGCATCACCAGGAGGACGTCGCGCACGGACCAGCTCCCCAGCCGCTCGAACGCCCGCAGGACCAGCTCCCGCGCGGCCACGAGGGCGTCGGAGGGCTCTGCCCCCGAGGGAAGGTCGAAGGAGAGGAGCCCCGCCTCTATGCCCCGCTTGGCGAGCGCGTCCACCTCCTCCTGGTCGCGGGTGGCAAGGAGGAGGAGGTCGTCTGCCGAGAGGCGGAACATCTGGCTCGTGAGCACGGGATAGAGGCCGTCTCGCGTGTCCCTGGGGTTGGCGAGCAGGTGCAGGAGCGCCGAGACGAGGTGGACCTCCTCGCTCTGCGAGAAGGTCGAACCTCCACTCACCACGCATTCGATCCCCCGGGCGCGCAGGGCCTCGAGATAGCTCCCGAGCTTGCTCATCCGTCCCAGGAGCAGCGCTGCGTCAGAGGGCCTCTGGCCGGCGGCAATGTAGCTCGCAAGGCGCTGGGCCACCCTGTCCGCCATCACGTCCGCGCGGTCCTGGGAAGAGACCTGCGCCCTGCCCTGCCTCCTGGAGCACACGAGCTCGACGCTGATGCGGGGGAGCCCCCGGGCGGCAAAGGCGCTCTCGCGCCCCTTCCAGGCAACGAGGTCCATGAAGCGCGGCAGGAGGGTCTCTTCCCCCTCCTGGCCCCTTCCCAAGACGTGTGCGACGAAGCGCAGGACGTCGTCGTGGCTGCGGAAGTTGTTCCTGAGCTCCACCACAGAGGAGGCAGGGAGGGACGACTGGCGGTCGAGGAAGACCTGCACGTCCGCCGCCCTGAAGCGGTAGATGGACTGCTGGGCGTCCCCCACCGTGCACAGGTGACAGGCACCGGGCCCGCTCAGAAGCTCGATCATGCGCACCTGCTGGGCATTGGTGTCCTGGAACTCGTCCACCATGACCAGGCGGAAGCGCCGCCCGTACTCCGCCGCGATCTTCGGGTGCTCGCGGAAGGCACGCAGGGTGAGCGAGAGCAGGTCGTCGTTGTCGAGCACCCCGAGCTCGAACTTGAGGGAGGCGTAGCGCCGGTCCACCTCCCGCGCGAGCTGGACGAGCTGGCCGCGGAAGCGCAGGGAATCGGCAATCTGCACGGCGAGCGCGCAGTCGGCATAGGCGGCCCTGATCTGCGCACCGAACTCCCTCATCCTCTTCGACCTGTAGGCGTCGCCGGGCTTCCTGACGCGCCCGAACGCCTCGGCGGCGTGGCGGGCGTCGCGCTGCGAGGGCGGGAGCGAGAGGAGCCCCCCCACGACCTCGAGGGAGTTCCGAAGGTTCGCGCGCTCCGCCTCCCCGCCCCTAGACGAGAACGCCCCGGCGTCCTCGCCCAGGACGAGCGCCCTCTGGACGCAGTCGAGATAGGTCGACAGCTCGCCGAATACGTCGGGCTCCGAACCCGGGAACTCGATCGAGTCGAAGCCCTCAAGGGCAGAGCCGGCCGCGTCGCGCAGGGTCCCGAGCATCCCGAACACCGTGGAGGCACCATCGCTGCCGGCACGGCCCCTGAGCTCGAAGCTCTTCCTGAGCTCCTCATAGGCGGGGTCGTCCTGGACGATGCCGCAGACCTCGTCGACCGCCCGCTCCGCCAGGCCGGAGGCGACGCCCTCCCCCGCAACCTTGAAGCCGGGGTCGAGGCCGAGTTCCAGGGCGTGTCTCCTCAGGATGCGGGAGCACATCCCGTGTATGGTGCTGATCCAGGCGGAGTCGACCTCGAGGGCATGCGACGCCATGCCGCCCTCGCGCAGGCGCGCGCGAATCTTCTCCTTGATCTCGTCGGCTGCGGCATGCGTGAAGGTAATGACCAGAACCTCGTCGAGGCTCTTGAGGAAGGGTGCGCCATCGTCGCCCGAACCGGGGCCGAGGGCCCAGGCCACCCTCTCTGCCAAGGTGGACGACTTGCCCGACCCAGCTCCCGCCGCCACGAAGAGCGGCCTGTCGAGGGTCCGGGTGATGCGCTCCTGGTCGGGGGTCAGATGGCGTGCCACTAGGACAGCCTCCTCTCGCAGTCTGTGACAGGGCACCACTGGCAGGCCTTCGCGTCGATGGGGTCGGCGCGCACGTCTCCCTGGAGCATGCGCTCGATGGCTGCGGCCACCTTTTCCTCGGTCGCGTCCAGGAGCTCCCCGAAGCTCGGCTGCCCGGGGCCTCCGCAGCAGACGGAGGCGAGGCGCGACGGGCTGACGGGACCAAGGACCCGGTCCGCGAAGTTGACGTCCACGGCCCCGGCCAGCCCATGCTGCTCGGGCTTGGACCCCCTGGTCGAGAGATACACCGCCCCCACGACCTTGAGGTCGGGCATGATGCGGCGTATGACCTGCGCGTATATGAGGGACTGCACCCTGCGCGGAAGCCTGAGCCCCTCGCGGCCGGGACAGCCCTCCCTGCCGAACGCATCGTACTCGGCGGAGAAGCCTGCAGACCCCTTGTGCTTGTAGTCGATCACCACGGCGCAGCCGTGCTCGTTCACGTCCACGCGATCGACGCTGCCCACGAAGTCAGCGCCGGCATAGGACACGTGCGCGCCTCCCGGCCGCCTGCCCCCGAAGCGGAGCTCGAAGTGGCGTGGCTCGAAGCCCTCGAGCACGCCGGCCTCGTACTCGACGGTGCTCAGAAGGTCGCGGCGCAGGAAGTCCAGCTGCAGGCGCTCGCCGCTGCCGTGCGGGACGAGGGACTGCGCCGCCGCGGAGGTGGCCCTGCGCAGCTGGTGGGCCAGGTGGTAGTCGATCTCGGTCAGGTCCAGCTCGCGCA
>CAMXZR010000009.1 GCA_947253595.1 uncultured Olsenella sp.
TCTACACAAGGAGTATCGTCGGCAGCGTCAGATGTGTATAAGAGACAGCCCCCATCATGAGCAACGCCTCGATCAGGCCGCCTGCGCACGTGGGTGCCAACGGCTCCATCGACGACTGCCTGGTGGGCAACGGCAGCCGCATCTACGGCAAGGCGGTCCACTCGATCCTCTCGACGGACAGCTTCGTGGGCGAGCGTGCCATCGTCGAGGACTCTGTCCTCCTCCCTGGTGCCAGCGTGAAGGCGGGCGCCCATGTAGTTCGCGCCATCCTGGGCGAGAACTCCGTCGTCGAGGAGGACGTCGTGCTCGGAAGCGTCGATCAGACCAGGGACACCGCAGTCATCGGGAACGACGTGGTTGTTGGAAAGGGGGAGGAGTAGCCATGGAGAAGCTCACCGGACTCATAACCGCCAACTACTCCACGAAGTATCCGAGCGTACTCTCGGAGTCCAGGCCCGTGGCGTCCATGCCCTACCTGGGCCGCTATCGCGTCGTCGATTTCGCGCTCTCCAACATGGTCAACTGCGGCATCCGCACCGTCGGCATGATCATGCCCTACAACTACCGCTCGCTGATCGACCACGTTGGCTCGGGACGCGACTGGGATCTCAATCGCAAGAAGGGCGGCCTGTTCATCCTGCCCGGCTCGGCCTTCGGAACCTCGCGCACCGGGTCCCGCTTCCTGCTGCGCGACCTCGAGCACAACAAGGTCTTCCTCGAGCGCAGCAAGAGCGACCTGGTGGTCGTCTCGTCCGCAAGCTTCGTCTACAACATGGACTACGGCGAGGTGACGGACGCCCATAGCAAGAGTGGCGCCGACGTGACGGTCATCACCAAAACGGCCACCAAGAAGGACGTCGACGTCACCGGCTTCAGCGTGGACGGTACCCGCGTCAAGGGCGTCAAGCACGGCGTCGTCTTCGGCGACACGGCCTTCATCGACTGCTTCGTCGTTGGCCGCGAACTGCTCCTCCAGATGCTCGAGTGGTACAAGGCCACCGATTACCTTGACCTCTTCGAGGCCATGGCTGGTGACTACGGTCGCGTCAACGTCCAGACCTACAACTACGAAGGCTACGTGGCGGCGATCTTCAACAAGGACGCCTACTTCGAGTCCAACATGGACCTCCTCGACCCCCAGACCACCGAGGACCTCTTCCCCAAGGGCCGTCCCATCCGCACCAAGGCCCATGACAACGCGCCCGCAAAGTTCGAGACCGGCTCGCGCGTCACCAACAGCCGCGTTTCGGGTAGCTGCCGCATCTACGGCTCCGTGTCCAACTCGATCCTGGGCCGCAGCGTCATCGTCGAGAGCGGCGCCACCGTCAACAACTCCATCGTCATGCAGTCCTGCGTCATCAAGGCCGGTGCCCGCGTGGAGAACGCGATCGTCGACCGCAACAACGTGGTCCCCGCAGGCACCGAGCTCAGGGGCACCCCGGACGCGCTCTTCATCAAGGAAAAGGCAGCTGAATAGGTGATGGCCATGCCCGATCAGGTTAGAAGAAAGATTCGGGTGCTCTTCGCGGCAGCCGAGGCCGTCCCGTTCGTGAAGACGGGCGGCCTGGGTGACGTCGCCGGCTCCCTGCCCGCCGCACTCAGGCGGGCGGGCACCAGGGCATCCGTCATCCTGCCCAAGTACTCCTTCATCCCACAGGAGTACCAGGACCAGATGGTCCACGTTGCCGACTTCTACGTCCCCCTGGCCTGGCGCAGCGTCTACTGCGGCATAGAGAAGCTCACCTACCAGGGCGTGGACTTCTACTTCGTGGACAACGAGGCCTACTTCAAGCGTGACGCGGCCTACGGCTACTTCGACGACGGCGAGCGCTTCGCCTTCTTCTCGAAGGCGATCTGCGAGGCAATCGAGCTCCTGCCCGAGCTTCAGTGCGACGTGCTGCACTGCAACGACTGGCAGTGCGCCTTGGCCCCGGTCTTCATCCGCGAGTTCTATCAGGACTCCGAGGCCTGCCGCAACGTGAAGACCATCTTCACCGTGCACAACGTCAAGTTCCAGGGACAGTATTCCGACAAGGTACTCGAGGACATCCTGGGCCTTGCCGGCAACCCCACGGCCGCGGGCCAGCTCTACTGCGACCGCGACTCCATCAACTACATGAAGGGCGCCCTCTGCTACTCCGACCTCATCACCACGGTGAGCCCGAGCTATGCCAGCGAGCTGCAGATGCCCTTCTACGGCGAAGGCATGGACGGCATCTTCCGCCGCCGCTCCGCCTCGCTGCGAGGCATTCTCAACGGCATCGACGTCGACGCCTGGAACCCCGCCACCGACGAGCTCATCAACCACAAGTACTCTGTGGACGACATGTCGGGCAAGGCAGAGGACAAGCGCCTCCTCCAGCAGGAGCTCGGCTTGGCCGAGGACCCCACCCGTCCGCTCGTGGTCATGATCGGCCGCCTCACCAATCAGAAGGGCCTGGGTCTGGTGCGTTACGCCATGAGCCGCCTGATGGAGAGGAGCGTTCAGGTCGCGATCCTAGGTACCGGCGACAGGGACCAGGAGGATGCCTTCCGCTACTTCGACTGGACCTACGGCGACCAGATGAGCGCGCGCATCGCCTTCGACAACGCGCTGAGCCACCGCATGTACTCCGGTGGGGACATCCTCCTGATGCCTTCGGAGTTCGAGCCCTGCGGGCTCTCCCAGATGATCGCCATGCGCTACGGCACCCTTCCCGTCGTGCGCGAGACCGGGGGGCTCCAGGACAGCGTCCAGGCGTACAACAAGTACACGGGCGAGGGCACGGGCTTCCGCTTCGCCAACATGAACGCCGACGAGATGGCCGACACGCTCCTCTCGGCATGCGAGCTCTTCTGGACTGATCGGGAGGCTTGGGCTAAGCTACGGCGGCAGGCCATGGAAACCGACTTCAGCTGGAGTCGGGCTGCGGACGAGTACATGGGTATCTATCACGACCTACACCCAGAGATCGCTCGCTGAACTCAAGAGATAGGCGGAGCACGTGAGGGCAAGGCACATCAGCTCTGACGTCCGTTACAGAGACCCGTTCGGAGCCGCCCTCGTGGGCGGCTCCGTCGCGCTGTGTCTGGACGTTTGGGACGAGCCGGATGCGACGGCGCAGCTGCGCGTCTGGGTGGACGAGAAGGGCGAGCGGCTCTTCGACATGGATCGAAGCCAGGAGGATGAACACCTGCGCTTCTCGGTGACCATCACCCCCGAGGAGCCCGAGGTCATCTGGTACTCCTTCAGGGTCATGGCGGCGGACGGCAACGTCTGGCGCTACGGGGCCGCAGCTGAGCATGCCTGCGGGGAGGGCGCCTTCGCCTACGGGGAGCCACCCTCGTTCCAGATCACCGTGTACGAGCAGCGTCGCACCAGCTTCCCGGACTGGTACACCGACGGCATCGTGTACCAGATATTCCCCGACCGCTTCCATCGCGGCTCGGACTGGGAGAGGCGCGTCCACGACGCGCTCGACAAGCCCCGCAGGGGACCGGAGCGCAGACTGGTCGAGGACTGGAACGAGTACCCGCGCTACCAGCGCAACGAGGACGGATCCATCGCCGCCTGGGACTTCTATGGCGGGACGCTCGAGGGAGTGCGAGAGAAGCTCGACTACCTCAAGGCCCTGGGCGTGACGGCCCTCTACCTCAACCCCATCTTCGAGGCTGCCTCCAACCACCGCTACGACACGGCAGACTACCTCAGGGTCGACCCGATGCTGGGCGACCTCAAGAGCTTCAAGCGCCTCTGCAGGGACGCGGACGAGAGGGGCATCTCCGTCATCCTGGACGGAGTGTTCAACCATGCCGGGCGCGACTCCAAGTACTTCGACGCCTTCGGCAACTACGGCGGCAAGGGGGCCAGCTCCGGCGACCACTCCCGCTATCGCGACTGGTTCAGGTTCAACGAGGACGGCAGCTGCTCAAGCTGGTGGGGCGTCAAGGACCTGCCCGACCTCAACCAGGAGAACCCTGAGTACCGCGACTTCGTCTGCGGGCACGGCGGCGTGATCCGCAAGTGGCTCCAGGCTGGCGCACGCGGCTGGAGGCTCGACGTCGCCGACGAGCTCTCGGACGAGTTCATCGAGGACATCAAGAGCGCGGAACTGGCGGAGTCGCCCGACGCCCTGCTCCTGGGCGAGGTCTGGGAGGATGCCTCCCACAAGGTTGCCTATGGCAGGCTGCGCCGCTACTTCCAGGGCTCGGAGCTGGACGGGACCATGAACTATCCCCTCAGGTCCGGCCTGGAGGACTTTCTCACCAACAAGATTAGCGCGCCGCAGCTGGCGGGCGACCTGGAGGTCCTTCGCGAGAACTACCCGCGCACGGCCTTCTACTCTGCCCTCAACCTCCTGGGCAGCCACGACCGGGCCCGCCTGCTCACCGTCCTGGGCGACGCGCCGGACCCTGCGGGCATGAGCGAGGAGGAGCGCTATCGCTTCCGTCTGGACCAGAACCACCGGGGGCTGGCCGTGAGCAGGCTCTGGATCGCCGCCCTGCTGCAAATGACGCTGCCCGGCGTCCCCTGCATCTACTACGGTGACGAGGCGGGCATGGAGGGCTATTCCGACCCGTACAACCGCGCCGCCTTCCCCTGGGGCCACGAGGACAAGAACTGCGCGACCATCTACCGCAACGCCATCGCCGTCCGCAAGTCGCTGCCCGTCTTCGTCGACGGCGACTTCGAGCCCTTTGCGTCGAACGACGACGTCTTCGGCTTCTGGCGCACGGATGGCAACGAGGCGGTCTGCGTCCTGGCAAACGCCAGCCTCTCGAGCTCCCACAGCGTGCGTGTCCCCCTGCGCGGCGAGTGCGTGGACGACGTCGTCTCGGGACGCGTTCCCAAGGTCGAGGACGACCAAGTCGAGGTCTTCCTCTGGCCCCTGGGAACCTCGGTGCTGCACTTCCACAAGAAGGTTCGCATGCAGGCCCCCATGCCCCGCGGCATGGGCGTGCTGGCGCACATCACCTCCATCCCGAATCAGGACCATCCAGGTCAGCCCGGAACCCTGGGAGAGCCCTGCCGCCGCTTCATCGATTACCTCAGCGCCGCGCACCAGCGCTATTGGCAGGTGCTTCCGGTCAATCCCACCGACGGCTTCGGCTCCCCGTACGCAGGACTCTCGGCCTTCGCGGGCAACCGCTCGCTCATGTGGGGGGTCGAGGGCGAGCGGACCAGCTTCATGTCGGACTTCGAGGGCACCGCGACCTACCGCCGCTTCATCGAGAAGAACGAGGACTGGCTCATCCCCTACGCAACCTTCCGTGCGATCAAGGAGAAGATGGGCGAGGGCTCCTGGCAGGAGTGGCCGAAGCGCTACCGCACCTGGGACCTCTCGCTGAGCAAGGACCCGGAGCTCGTCCACGCCGTGATGCGGGAGTGCGCGACGCAGTACGAGTTCCAGCGCCAGTGGGACAAGATGCACCGCTACGCGCGCGAGCACGGAATCAAGCTCGTGGGAGACATGCCCATGTACGTCTCGGCGGACTCCTCCGACGTCTGGGCGGAGCGCCAGATATTCAGGTTGGACGAGAAGGGCTACCCGGCGCTCCAGGCCGGGACCCCGCCCGATGACTTCGCCAAGGACGGTCAGCTCTGGGGCAACCCCACCTACGACTGGGACTTTATGCGTCGGGACGGTTACTCCTGGTGGATGCGCCGCTTCCAGCGTGCCTTCGAACTCTACGACTACGTGCGCCTGGACCACTTCCTGGGCTTCTCGTCCTACTACGCCATTCCGGAGGGCAAGGGAGCCCTGGAGGGCGCCTGGAACTTCGGGCCGGGCGTCGAGCTCTTCGATGCGGCGCGCCGCCGCTTCGGCCAGCTGCCCTTCATAGCGGAGGACCTCGGCACCATCACGCCGGCCGTGCGGGCGCTGGTCTCGGCCACGGGGTTCCCCGGCATGGACGTGATCCAGTTCAGTGACGAGGACGTGAGGCAGGGCTACCATCCCAAGCCCGAGAAGGTTGTCTACAGCTCGACGCATGACACCAGCACCCTCTTGGGTTGGTGCCGGGGGCGCTTCGAGGAGGACGACCCAGACGGCCAGGGCTTCGTCGTGCGCAGCCAGTCGATGGCGAGGGGGCTCCTGGACGAGTGCCTGTGCACGGATGCCGATGCGGTCATGGTGCCGCTGCAGGACGTCCTCATGCTGGACGACGGCTCGCGCATGAACGTGCCGGGCGTTGCCGAGGGCAACTGGAGCTGGCAGGCGAGCCAGGCGGACGTCGACGCCTCCGCGGGATCGCTTGGTGAGCTGGCGGAGAAGAGCGGTCGCGCGTAGTTGCCTCTCACCCGCTCCGGGGACGCCGCCGACGCGGTGGCGTCCCCCTCGCCTCCTGCCCGCGACGAGTACGCTCGAGCTGTTCCGCTCGTTCGTGAGCACGTCGAACGCGTTCCACCGCGTCTCCAGGGCGCCCGACGCGTCTCGTTCTGCCGTGAGCACGTCCAATGCGTCTGTATTTGTCACGAGAGCGTCAAACGCGTCTGGGTCCACCGCAAAAGCCCAGGTAAGGAAAGTCCGACAGACGCGTTGGGCGTCCTGGAGAGAAACCGCGACGCATTGGACGCCCCGCGGGGCAGCTGCCGCCTCCGTATGGTCAATATTGCGGGGGAATCCCCGAGAGGAGTCACATGTTCATCAATCGCGTCTCCCGACAGCTCCTCCAGGTGCCCGAGCTCGCCCCCTTCCTGCGCGAGCTGGACGCGGGGAGCGACTCCACCCTGGGCGTGGCCCAGAGCGCGCGCCCCCTCGTGGTGGCCGCCCTCTGGGCACGCGACCCGCGCCCCTGCCTCCTGGTGGTGTCCGGCGAGGAGGCTGCCGACCGCACCGCCCGCGCCCTCTCGGCCTGGCTGGGGGGCGAGCTGGTGAGCCGCTATCCCGAGCGTCGGGACTGGCCCTGGTCCGACAAGTCGGCCGACGACGCCGTGGTGGGCGCTCGCTGTGATGCCATCGCCCGCCTGGGTGCCGGCGAGGCTTGCGTGGTCGTGGCGAGCGCGCACGCCCTCCTGCGGCGCGTGCCCCCCGTGGGCTCGGGATACTTCGCCTCCTCGGCCTTCGCCGTGGGAGACAAGCTCGAGTTCGAGGACGTGGGCCGGCTCCTGGTGTCGATGGGCTACGCGGACTCCGGCGACTCCGGCGACGTGAGCGTGCCGGGTAGCTTCCACGTCCATGGCGACGCGGTGGACGTCTTCCCCGCCCAGGCGAGCTCGCCCGTCCGCATCGAGTTCTTCGGCGACGAGGTGGACCGCGTCCGCCGCATGCTTCCCTCCACGGGACAGACCATCGGCGAGCTCCAGGAGGTGCGCGTCTCTCCCTGCAGGGAGGTCGCCCTGACCCCTAGGACCATCGAGACCGCGGGACACGCGCTCTTCCGCCGCGCTCAGGAGAGCTCGAAGGTCGCGGCAGATCTCGAGCTGATCCGCCAGGGCTCGGCCGACCCCACGCTGGACCGCTATCTGGTGGAGCTCTACGGCTCGAGCGCCTCGCCCATCGAGCACGTCAGCCGGGACGCACTGGTCGTCCTGGCGGAGCCCCGCGCGCTCTTCGACGACTGCCAGCGCGCGTACGACGAGGTGACGGCCCTGGCCAACGCGGCGAGCGTGCCCCTCGAGGGCCTCTTCACCTCTCCGCGCAAACTCGACTTCGGCAGCCAGCAGCGCCTGTCGCTGAGCTCCATCCAGAGGGTGGGCGGCTCGGCCGCAGCGGAGCTCGAGGTGCGCCAGCCCGCCATCGCGGGCTCGGACGCCAAGCTGCTGGGACGCGTCCGCCAGCTGCTCGGCGACAACATGTCCGTGGTCTTCGCCGTGCCCGACCGCGCGGCCCGCGAGGCGCTCGAGCTCTCGTTTACGGACGAGTCGATCCCCCTGGTCGAGTCGCTTGCCGCTGCTCCCGAGAACTCCGTTCCCGTGACGTCGCCAGGCGCAGGCGAGAGGACCGCCCCCCTGGCCCGGCGCATGGTCACCTTCTTCGACGCTCCCGTGCCCGCGGGCATCGTGGTGCCTTCGGCACGCCTGGCCGTGCTCTCGGTCTCGGACCTGGCCTCGCGGATGGCGAAGCGCGGTCGCAAGGCCCGTCGCGTGGACCCCACCAGCGTCAGCTTCCCCTTCAAGCCCGGCGACTACGTGGTCCACTCCACGCACGGCATCGCGCTCTTCAGCCAGATCGTGCGCCAGGAGGTGGGGGGCCGCGAGCGCGACTACTTCCTCCTGGAGTACGCAGGCCAGGACAAGCTCTACGTGCCGCTCGAGCAGGTCGACCGCCTGACGCGCTACGTGGGTCCCGACGGGTCGAGCCCCCGGCTCACGCGCCTCAACACCGCCGACTGGTCGCGTGCGACGGGCAAGGCCCGTAGGAGCGCCAAGAAGCTCGCCTTCGACCTGGTGGACCTCTACACCCGTCGGTCGGCGGTGCAGGGCCACGCCTTCGCGCCCGATGGGCCCGCCCAACAGGACATGGAGGCCAGCTTCCCCTACGACGTGACGCCCGACCAGGCCAGCGCCATCGCGGACATCAAGGCCGACATGGAGTCGGCGCAGCCCATGGACCGGCTCCTCTGCGGCGACGTGGGTTTCGGCAAGACCGAGGTCGCCCTGCGCGCCGCCTTCAAGTGCTGCCAGGACAACCGCCAGGTCATGGTTCTGTGCCCCACCACCATCCTGGCGCAGCAGCACTTCGAGACCTTCTTCGCGCGCTTCTCTCCCTTCGACCTCGACGTGCGCGTGCTTTCGCGCTTCGTGACCCCGGCCCAGCAGCGCCAGGCGCTCGAGGGCTTCGCGGAGGGCACGGTGGACGTGCTCATCGGCACGCATCGCCTGCTCTCCGCCGACGTCAACCCGCACGACCTGGGACTCGTTATCATCGACGAGGAGCAGCGCTTCGGCGTCCAGCACAAGGAGCAGCTCAAGAACATGCGCGAGCAGGTGGACGTGTTGACGCTCAGCGCCACGCCCATCCCGCGCACGATGCAGATGGCCATGAGCGGCGTGCGCGACATGAGCCTCATCCTCACGCCCCCGCCGGGACGCCTGCCCGTCAAGGTCACGGTGGGGGAGTGGGACCCCGACGTGGTGAGCGACGCGATTCGCAGCGAGCTCGAGCGCAAGGGGCAGGTCTATTACGTGAGCAATCGCGTGACCACCATCGAGGACGCCGTCGCGCGCGTGCGGGAGGCGGCTCCCGAGGCGCGTGTGGGCGTGGCGCACGGCCAGATGAGCGCGACCCAGGTCGAGGACGTGATGATGGAGTTCAGCGAGCGCGAGATAGACGTGCTCGTGGCCACGACCATCATCGAGAGCGGAATCGACAACCCACACACCAACACCCTGATCATCGAGGACTCCCAGCGCCTGGGCCTTGCCCAGCTCTACCAGCTCAAGGGGCGCGTGGGCCGCGGGCACGTCCAGGCGTACGCCTACCTCATGTTCCCGGGGGAGATGCCCCTCACGCCCGAGGCGACCGACCGCCTCACGGCGATCAACGAGTACCAGGACCTGGGCAGTGGCATGCGTATCGCCATGCGTGACCTCGAGATTCGTGGCGCGGGTTCGCTCATGGGTGGAGAGCAGCACGGCAACCTCTCCAGCGTGGGCTTCGACCTCTTCACGCAGATGCTCGGCGAGGCAGTGAGCGAGGCGCGCGGGGAGGCGGCCGAAGCCTCGCAGTCGGAGGTCAACATCAACCTTCCGGCGGACTTCTACCTGGCGGAGGAGTACCTGCCTGAGGTCGACAAGCGCGTGCTCGCCTACCGCAGGCTGGCCGTGGCGACTGAGCTCGCGGACGTCGACGCGCTGCAGGGGGAGCTCGAGGAGAGCCATGGCGCGCTGCCGTTGGCGGGCAGGAACCTCTTCGACCGCGCGCGGGTGCGCATCCGCTGCCAGAGGCTAGGCGTGACGAGTGTCTCGCTCTCCAACGGTCGAATCAGCTACCAGGGGATCGTGGTTCCGCGTCCGGCGGTGGCCGGGCTCAAGGCCGAGCGGGCGATCGTGTATCCCAAGAGCAAGAAGCTCAGCTATCCCTTCCGGACCGGCAGGGAGGAGCTACTTCCCGTGGCGCTGAGGGTGCTCGAGGCCGTGGGCGGGGACGACGAGGGCGAGTAGGCGAGAGAAGCGCCGTCTGTGATGGCGGTGCCGTTGCCGACACCGGTTTGCTTGTGCTTCTCGGGTGCGAAGTACAAGCAAATTGGGCCCTTTGGCCTGATTCGCTCCAAGCTGCTGAGCCTGCTTGTCTTTTGCGGCTGGCGATGTACAAGCAAATCGCTCGGCTGCGGGCACCGCGTACGTTGTGGGGTTGCGCAGGCGGAACTATGCTCTTGGAATCAGACAGCCGAGAGGAGCCTTCATGAAGCAGCTGCAAGCGAACGACGAGAGAAGCCTGGCCGACGCGGCGGACGCCCAGACGGCCGCCCGACCCGGGGCCCCTGCGTCCCATCCGGAGTTCGACCGCCTCGTGCGCACCATCTGGCGTCTTCGCCAGCCCGACGGCTGCCCCTGGGACAAGGTCCAGACCCACTCCTCCATCATGCGCAACATGATTGAGGAGGCCTACGAGGCGGTGGATGCCATCGCGGCAGATGACATGCCTCACCTGCGGGAGGAGCTTGGGGACGTCCTCGAGCAGGTGCTCCTCCACTCGCAGATCTCCCAGGACGGGGGCGACTTCGACGTGGATGACGTCTGCCGCGAGCTCAACGAGAAGCTCGTCCGCCGACATCCTCACGTCTTCGGGGACGCGGCTGCCGTCGGTGCGGTTGACTCCGTCGGCAAGGTCCTGGACATCTGGGACGACGTGAAGAGGACGGAGCGAGAGGGCCGTTCCTCCGAGGTCGCGCCCGAGGGACTCCTGGACTCGGTCCCTCGCTCCCTGCCCGCCCTCATGCAGTGCCAGAAGATCTCGAAGCGTGCGGCCAAGGCGGGCTTCGAGTGGGAGTCCATCTCCGACGTGTGGGACCAGTTCACCAGCGAGCGCGCCGAGTTCGAGGCGGAGGAGCCGGGCAGCCAGGAGGCGGTCGAGGAGTTTGGCGACCTGCTCTTCTCGCTCGTGAATGTGGCCCGCCACGCGCACATAGACGCCGAGGAGGCCCTTGCCGCGTCCAATCGCAAGTTCCGTCGTCGCTGGGCGCGCATGGAGGAGCTGGCGCGCGAGCGGTCGCTCGGGCTCGGTGGGCTGGGGGCCCGAGCCCTCAACGAACTCTGGGACGAGGTCAAGCGAGAGGAGCGCGCACCCCGCGGGTAGGTGCGTCGCTCAGCGCATCGCCGCCCCCCGCCGCCGCGTCGCGCGGCGTCTGCGGAGCTTGCGAAGCGTCGTTCCGCGCAGCCGGGTGAGGCCCTCCTCTGATATAACTGAGGGAGCGGCAATCGGCCGCGGCTGCCAGAAACGAAGTTGAGACGAAGCGACGGCGAGAATGGCCATCTCCCAGAACCCAGGCGACACCAACCCCATGGGTCACGTCCGCGACGCCTCCGCGCATGAGGCCAAGTCGTCGGGGCGCAGGCGCGGTCATGCGCGCGATCCCAGGCCCCTCCCACGGGAGGGGAGTCGCACGAAGCCGCGCGACGCGGGCCGTGGCGCCGACCAGGCATTGTCGGCCGTGGGACAAGCTGCCGCGCCCCCCCTGGCCGTCCGTGGTGGCCGGGGCACCGGCATGCGCGGGGCTGGGCGAGCGACCAGACCCGTCGGCGAGCGCCCGTCTCGCACCGAGCCTCGTGTCGTCTCGCGCGAGGAGGCGCGGGGTTCCGGGAGGGTGCCCTCCGCCGTGCGGCAGCGCATATTTGCCCTGCGCGAGCTGCGGCCCGCCGACGTGGCCGACTCGGCCCGCAGCCTGGGCAACCGTCTGCTGAGACACAGGATGGCCCTCGTCGTTCTCGCCGTCGTCGTGGTCGTCTCGGCCTCTCTGTACGGCCCCCTCAAGGGCTACTACGCGGCGCGGCGCAGCGGCGAGGACCTGCAGCGCAAGTACGACGAGCTGAGCGCAAAGAACGACTCCCTCACGAGCGACCTCAAGAGCCTTGTGTCCAAGGAGGGCATCGAGGACGAGGCCCGCAGGCGTGGGTACGTCCAGGAGGGCGAGACGAGCGTGACCGTCGAGGGCATGGGCGGCCAGGAGAAGGCCGACCCCTCCGCTCCCGTCGCCTATCAGGACCAGCGGACGTGGCCCACCAAGGCGCTCGACTTCTTCTTTGGCTACGATCCGGAGGTCGTATGGGACGAATAGCCTGCATCGACATCGGCACGGTGACCGCGCGTCTCGCGGTGTGCGACGTGGAGGATGCCCGCGTAAGGCGCATGGCAAAGACCTCGACCATCTGCAACCTCGGAGAGGGGCTCTCGGCCACGGGGGCGATCTCTGATGCCGCGATGACGCGGGTCCTGGACTGCGCTGACCGCTATCTTGCCAGTGCACGTCAGGCCGGGGCGCAGGCAGTCTGCTGCACGCTGACCTCCGCCGCCCGCGATGCCTCAAACTCCTCCGAGCTCGAGGAGGGGCTCGCCCATCGCGGCCTCCTGCCCGAGGTCATCGCCGGCAGCGTCGAGGGCTCGCTGACCTTCCTGGGAGCGGCACAGGACTTCCTCGGCGAGCGCATCCTGGTGGCGGACAACGGCGGCGGCTCCACCGAGCTCGCCGTGGGCATCCTGGGGGACGAGGGTCTGAAGCTCGACGTCGTGACCTCGGTGGACGTGGGCTGTCGCCGCGTGACCGAGCGCTTCCTGCCCGGCGATGGACCGGCGTCTGCCGATCAGGTCGTCGCAGCGCGCGCCTTCTGCCGCGGCCCCTTCGAGGAAGCCCTCCGCGGGACGGGACTGCGCGTTCCGGCAGGTCGCCTGGTGGTCACCGGTGGAACCGTCACCAGCCTCGTCGCCGTGCGGGACTCGCTCGCTCCCTACGACCCCCTGCGCGTGCACCTGAGCGAGCTGGGCCGGGACGACGTGGAGCGCCTCGCCGCGCGCTTCGCCTCCCTTTCTCTGGCCGAGCGGGCGGAGCTGCCCGGCCTGCAGCCCAAGCGGGCCGGGGTGATTCTGGGTGGGGTGCTGGCGGTGGCGGAGCTCATGGCCGCCACGGGTTTCGAGCGCCTCACGGTGAGCGAGAGCGATCTCCTCTTCGGCCTGGCCATCTGCGCCGAGGCAGTGCGATTGGGGGGAGAATCCCCGCTGGGCTGGCACCCGCGCCTGGCCGCGCTGCGCTAAGATTCCCTTGTCGCCTGGTCGCGCTGCGGCCTGCGCGCGACTGGCCCCCGGGGGCGTGGCGGAATTGGCATACGCAGGGGACTTAAAATCCCTCGCCGCAAGGATTGTGGGTTCGAACCCCACCGCCCCTACCAGCCTCTCTTCACGAGGGCGATTCCGACCGTCCGGTGCCCCTGCCGCTCTTCTCCCTTTTTCATGGTCCTGGGCAGGATGGACTATCCTGTACACAAGTTGCCTGTACAGTAGTTGTCCTGTATTCGGCCTATCCATGTTACGGACAAAGCGAAAGAGGAATCCTGTGAGAGAGCAGCGCTTTGGATTTCCGACGCTTTCCGACCCCTCCGCACCGGATGCCAGCTGCAGCCTGACCAAGCCCTTGCTCGCCTCGGAGGGCCCCCTGCACACGCAACTCGCCTCGGCGCTCCGCCAGGCCATCGCCACGAGGGAGTGGCGGCAGGGCGATGCCATCCCGTCCGAGTCCGAGCTCATGGCGCGCTACGGCCTCAGCCGCGGCACCGTCCGGCGAGCCATCCGCACCCTGGTCGGGGAGGGACTGCTCGTCAGTCGCAAGGGGAGCGGCACCTTCGTCACGGAGGGTGGCCTCGCCCGTCCCAGCGTGCTGAGGCCCCTCTCGTTTGCCACCCTCCTGCACGAGCGCGGCGTGGCCTACGTTACCAAGGTGCTGGCCAAGGAGGTCGCGGAGGCACCACGCAGCGTGGCCAGCGAGCTGGGCATCGCCCCCTCGAGCCCCGCGCTCTTCATGCGTCGGCTGCGCTCGTCGGGGGGCTCGCCCCTCCTCTGCCAGGAGAGCTGGTCGAATCTCTGTGCCTGCCCGGGCCTGGATGACGCGGACTTCTCGCGCGAGTCGCTCTTCGACGCGGTCGAGCGCTGCTCGGGTCGCAGGATCCTGCGCTCGAGCGTGCGCTACCTCTCCTGCCCGGTGGACGAGGAGCACGCCGCCTACCTGGGCTTTGACGACGGCGACCCCATCCTGGTCCTGGAGCAGAACATCCAGCTCGAGGACGGCACGCCCATAGAGTGGAGCCTCACCTGGCTGGGGCCGGGGCAGTCCGTTGCGGGGATCTCGTTCCAGGACGACGGCGCGGTGCTCCTGGGCGGTGGCATACCCCCTACGGGTGCGGCTGATGGCCGTGCGCTGCGTCGCAGGCTCGAGCTGGGTGCCCTTGGAGTCCGCCGCGGGGTGGCGCAGATCGCACACCGGTACTCGGATATGCCCTTTCACATAGGTGGCGCCCTCTCCATGGCCGAGCTCGTGGCAGTGCTCTTCGGCGACGTGATGCGCACGGGTCGTGACGGCACCCCCTGGGAGCGGCGCGACCGACTCGTCGTCTCGAAGGCGCACTGCTCGGTGGCTCTGTACCCGGCCATGCTCGAGGCGGGGCTCATCAGCCAGGACGACTTGGACCGAGGGCTCTTCGGGCCCGATGCCGTCCTGTTCAAGCATCCGCACCGCGACCCCGCCCGGGGGATCGAGACCTCCGGTGGAAGCCTGGGCATGGGTCTGGGGTACGCCGCAGGGCTCGCCCTTGCGCTCAGGAGGCGGGGGCTGGACTCGCGCGTCTTCTGCGTGGTGGGTGACGGGGAGTGCGACGAGGGTTCCGTCTGGGAGTCGGCTGGCTTTGCCGCCTTCAGGCGACTCGACAACCTGACCGTGATAGTGGACGCCAACGGGATGCAGTTGGACGGGTCGACCTCTGACATCCTGGACAACGGACCCATCCAGCGCAAGTTCGCCTCCTTTGGCTTCGAGGTCTGCGAGGTGGATGGCCACGACGTCATGGCCCTGCGCGCGGCCCTCGGGGCGCGCTCTGCACGACCTCGCGCCATCATTGCGCGCACCGTGAAGGGCAAGGGCCTCTCCTTTGCGGAGATGCGGGTGGAGTGGCACGACCGCTCGCTGGATGACGAGCTGTACGAGCGGGCCCTGCAGGAGTTGGACGCCCGCGAGAGGGAGATCTGCAATGAGTGAGAGAGGTTCCGACGGGCTGGTGGCAGGTCTGGGCGAGGGCGGGGTGCTGGTCTCGCCCGAGGAGGCGGTCCGTTTTGCCGACATGTCGCACAAGGCCGTCTTCGGCGAGGTGATGGAGGGGCTTGCCCGCGAGGGTCGGGAGCTCTCCGTCGTGGTGTCGGACTACGGCCGCAGGCTCAACCTGGGAGGGCTCCGCGAGCTCTTCCCCGACGCCTTCGTGCAGTGCGGTATAGCCGAGCAGAACCAGCTCGAGGTCGCGTCCGCCCTTGCCAACGAGGGGTTCTGCACCTTCGCCCCCTCGTATGCGACCTTCATCACGGCGCGTGTCCTGGACCAGATTCGCGTGAACCTGGGCATCATGCGTTCGCCCGTGATGCTGGTGGGGGTGAGCTGTGGCTGCGACTCGGCGATTCTCGGTGCGAGTCACATGGCGCTTGAGGACGTCGCCTGCACGAGGAGCATTCCCGGCATGGTGGTGGCGAGCCCATCGGACAACGCCGAGTTCGCGGCGGTCCTGCGCTGGCTGGCGGCCAACCCCCGCCCTGCTTACGTGCGCATGAACGAGCCCCTTGCCAACCTGCATCCCGAGGGCGTCTCGTCTATCGAGGGGGTCGGCGTGCTGCGCGAGGCCGCGAGCCCCGACCTGGTGCTGGTCGCGAGCGGGACCATGGCGGCGACGGCGGTCGAGGCGGCGGAGGCGCTGGCGGGCCGTGGAGTGGAGACGCGCGTGCTTGGCCTGCCCCTGGTCAAGCCGCTCGCGGGCGACGCGTTGCTGCGGCGAATCGCGGGCGTGCGCCTGGTGGCGACGCTCGAGGAGCACGGCGTGGTGGGCGGCCTGGGCGGCGCGGTCGCGGAGCTCCTCGCCGACCGAGGGGCGGGTGTGCCCCTGCTCAGGCTGGGCATGCCGGACGCGTATCAGGCGGCAGACACGAGGGAGAGGATCCTCTCGCTTTGCGAGCTGGATGCCCCGGGCGTGGTGACGTCCGTGTTAAAGCGGCTGGAGGGGGATCGACTGCTCGCCAGAAGGACCAACTAGCGTACGCAAGCCCGAATGACAAAAAAACGGGCCGTCGGCATACCACCTACGGGCCCGCATCACCTGCCATGGTGCCCCCAACGAGACTCGAACTCGTGTCGTCGCCTTGAAAGGGCGATGTCCTAACCGCTAGACGATGGGGACGCGGGCCAAAGTATAGCAAAGTCCCGGCTGCGTCCCACCTGTATCGCGGTCACGTCCCCACGGAATCCCTCTCTTTGCAGAACCGGGGTCGTGGAGTTCCCACGAGCGTCTCCTACCAGGAGAAGCCCATCTTCCTCGCATAGGCCCGGGCGGCGCCGGACACCTCGGGGATGCCTTCCGCCCAAGCGGGCAGGTCGGGCACGTCCACTATGACGGGGTCGGCCTCGTGGATGGCCAGCGAAGCTTCCTCGTAGCTGTAGGGCTGTGTCGTGGGTCGGTCGGGCATGTAGGCCTCTTTGAGCACGGGACGGAGCAGCGCATAGGCGGCCCCCTCGCACAGGCGGCCATAGCCCAGGAGCGCGCGCCGCGCCGCGCCGAGGCGTCCTCGCTTGTAGAGGAGGATCACCCGTCCGATGGCCGACCACGAATCGCCCCTGCGGCCGAGCCTGGCGTCCAGCGCCTCGAAGCCCCCCTCGTCCTCCAGGCGCGCGAGCGCCAGCGCGCTGGTGTGCCGGGCTCCGAGGAAGTCCGACGGTGCGTCGCGCAGCAGCTCCTGTGCCCAGGAGTCTGCCTGGCGGTAGCGGGCCGAGTCGAAGAGGGCCCTCACGATCGCGCCGCGCACGCGCAGGCGAGGGCGGACGAGCACGTCGTCCCAGGAGTCCGCCGCCCCGCCGTCCGGCGAGGATGGGGCCGGGCTGTCCCTCAGGATGTCGAGCAGGAGCTCGAGGTAGGGGTCTGCGTCCAGGTCCTGCGCGATGGCGTCCAGGAGGCGGGCGTCCGTGCACTGCGGGTCAGCGGAAAGCGCGGCGGCGCAGTCCTGCCGCATGTGGGCCATGCGCTGCTGGCGTGCCTGCAGGTAGGCGTCGTCGTCCAGGAGGTCGTCGTCCCGAAGCGACGCATCGTAGCGATCGAGCGCCTTCTGCACCAGCTGTAGGGCCTCATCGCCCGGCTCGTCCATGAAGGCGGCGGGGTCCTCGCGAACGGCGAGAAGGAGCTCCGCGTATCCGCTGGAGGTGAGCCCCAGCGCCACGCTACGCCTCTGGGCGAGCCTGAGCACCAGCTCCTCCCGCGCGTCCATCTACTCCACCTCCCTGCCGACGCCCCATTCGACCTCGTCCGCGAAGACGCGGGCGCGCCCCTCGCGGTCCATTCTGCCGAGGCACTCGTCCCTGAGCCAGGCACCCAGTGCGCCACGACCCTCCTTGTCGCGTCCCTCCTGCAAGAGAACGGTGCCTTCGGATATGGCGAGGATGAGCTCGTCCTCGCTGCGCGGTTGTGTGGAGAGGCGAGAGAAGACCCCGTCCGGGAGTTCGCGCTGTATGGCGAGGGCCGAGAGCGCGTTGGGATGGGTGCCGTCCAGGCGCGAGATGGCGTCGCGCGCTCCGTCGAGGTCAAGCGCCTTGTACGCGATCGCGACGCGCGTGAGCTGCGCCCACGCGTCCTGCTCGGTGGACATGCCACGGCTTGCCTCGATGCGAGCCCCCCTCTGGCAGAGCTCCTCCAGCCCCCGAGCGTCCTCGAGCTTGGCGAGGGCAATCATGGCGGTGTACCTCACGTCGGCCTCGTCGTCGGGGTCGAGTGCCATGAGCTTGCGGGCAATCTCCACCGCGTCGTGGTTTCGTCCGCAGATGACGGCCTTGCTCGCCTGCATGGCGCGCCAACGGAAGAGGGGTCGCATCGCCAGGTTCGCGGCGATTCTCCCGCGTTCGCCACCTTCGCGTGCCAGCGCGCGGTCTCGCTGCTCGAGACACCAGTCACGCACGTCCTCCCCCTCGGTCTGCAGGAAGTCGTAGTAGCCGTCGAAGGAGCCTATCTGGGAGGCCTGCTGCATGCGCAGGGCGTCGAAGCAATGCGCGTCGAGCACGAGCGCCTCGTCCAGGAGCTCGTGCCCCTTCTTTACCAGCTCAGCCGCCTGGTTGTCGTCAGAGAAGGGGAGTTCGTAGTCGATGATCGTGGTGGCGCGGGCGACGAGGCCGAAGGCGCGGTCGGCGTCGTCCTGGGGGAGGGAGTCTCGGTCCTGAGAGAAGCGGCGGCCAAAGCCGGCGAAGGCCCTTGCTGCGGCAAGCGGCCCCATGCGGTCCGCGCTCCGCATAAACTGCAGGCTCAGTCGCTGGTAGTCCTCCCTGTTTGGCTCGTACGCCAAGCCTTCCTCCCTTGGTCGCCCTCCTGTCGCGCCTCTGGGTGCCGGTGCGACAATCGTAGCGGAGCTGACCTGACGGTGCGTGCGGCAGCCGCAGCGGGCTTTGGCCTCGGGCGTCGTTCTATAGTTGGGAGGGGATGCGCGTTCCATCATCCCGAAACGCACATAAATGTACAGTAAATACTAGACATTCATTTTTGTCAATACTTACAGACTATATATTCAGTAAACGGATGAGATGTATCGATATATGGATTCCAATATCCAGTTTTGTTTCCCGCAGGTATCCTCAGGGGGAAATGGGGCTGAGCCGGGTCGCACGAGTCGTTGCGACCCGTGGCGCATGGCCTTTCTAATCATCGCGGTCTCGCGGGGGCGAGACCGGCTGAAGGAGGAGAGTTATGGGACGTTTCACCAACCCGCGTGACCTGTACTTCGGCGAGGGTGCCCGCCACGAGGTCAAGAACCTCAAGGGCTCCAAGGCCATCATCGTCTCGGGCGGTAGCTCCATGCGTCGCGGTGGCTTCCTGCAGGACGTCGAGGCCGACCTCAAGGAGGCTGGCTTCGAGGTGACCTTCTTCGAGGGCGTCGAGTCCGACCCCTCCGTCGAGACGGTCATGAAGGGCGCCGCGGCCATGACCGAGTTCGGCCCTGACTGGATCATCGCCGTCGGCGGCGGCAGCCCCATCGACGCCGCAAAGGCCATGTGGATCAAGTACGAGTACCCCGAGTGCACCTTCGAGGACATGTGCAAGGTCTTCGGCCTGCCCGAGCTGCGCAAGAAGGCCCACTTCTGCGCCATCAGCTCGACCTCCGGCACCGCGACCGAGGTCACTGCCTTCTCGATCATCACGGACTACCAGAAGGGTATCAAGTACCCCATCGCCGACTTCGAGATCACGCCTGACGTGGCCATAGTTGACCCCGAGCTCACCTACACCATGCCCGCGAAGCTCTGCTCGCACACCGGCATGGACGCGCTGACCCACTGCATGGAGGCCTACGTCTCGACCGTCGCCTCCACCTACACCGACGGTCCCGCACTCCACGGCATCCGCGAGATCACCACGTGGCTGCCCGTCTCCTACACGGGCGACAAGGTGGCTCGCCAGCGCATGCACGACGCGCAGTGCATCGCCGGCATCGCCTTCTCCTCCGGCCTGCTGGGCATCGTGCACTCCATGGCCCACAAGACCGGAGCCGCCTTCAGTGGCGGCCACATCATCCACGGCTGCGCCAACGCCATGTACCTGGGCAAGGT
Organism: uncultured Olsenella sp.; assembly: GCA_947253595.1. GTDB lineage: Bacteria > Actinomycetota > Coriobacteriia > Coriobacteriales > Atopobiaceae > Olsenella_I. The sequence continues at coordinate 19,741 of CAMXZR010000009.1, forward strand.
CATCCAGTTCAACGCCAAGGACGCCCGTGCCGCCGAGCGCTACGCCTTCGTCGCCAAGGAGATCCTGCACCTCGAGGGCGAGACCAACGAGGAGCTCGTCGCTTCCCTGGTCCAGTTCATCCGCGACCTCAACGACAAGCTGGACATCCCCCAGGCCATCAAGAACTACGGCGAGGGCGGCGTGAAGTCCGAGACCTCCATCATCGACGAGAAGGAGTTCCTCGAGAAGCTCCCGACCGTCGCTGCCAATGCCATCGCCGACGCTTGCACCGGTGCCAACCCCCGTCAGCCGAGCCAGGAGGAGATGGAGCAGCTCCTCAAGTGCGTCTACTACGACCTCCCCGTGGAGTTCTAGTCCAGGTTCCACAGAGTCGCACATCGGGTCCCGTCGGTCGTTCCGGCGGGACCCTTTTTTCTAAGTCCGTACAGCCGCCACGAGAACACTCTGGAGGGAACCGAGCTCTTTGGGCGAGGTGGACTTGGTCGATTGAGATGCCTGATGACAACATCGTCCTGTCTCTGAGTTACTCTCATGAGACAACGTTCCGTCGCGCATGCGAGGAGGAGGGTAATGCCCCGGTCAATGAAGGCGCTGGAGTTTTTTGCCGGCATCGGGCTCGCTCGGGCCGGTATGCAAAAAACAGGTATAGAAGTTGTTTGAGCAAACGACCGGGACGCCACGAAGTGCGCGCTGTATGCTGCGCAATGGGGAGCCGCTGATCTCTGCGCGGGAGACGTTTTTGAGATTAATCCCAACGACTTGCCTACGGCGGACATAGCTTGGGCATCGAGCCCCTGCACCGACCTATCGCTTGCCGGAAAACGGGAAGGTCTAGTTGCTGGGCGTGAGTCAAGTGCGTTTTTCGGCTTTATTGATGCCATCGAGAGGATGGAAGAGCGAGCGCCTCGAGCTCTCGCGCTCGAAAACGTATGTGGGCTCGCCTCGTCTCATGATGGGGACGACTTCAGGACCGTGGTGCAGGAGTTCAACCGACTGGGGTATTCCGTCGATGCATTCGAATTGAATGCGCGCAGATGGCTGCCTCAATCTAGGCCAAGGATGTTTGTTGTGGGACTGAGGGATCCAATTGACGGAGGGGAGATTGACTCACCCCTTCGTCCAGACAGACTTGCCTGGATCCATAGTGACAAACGTTTGGTGACCCACCTATCACCACTCCCTCCCGCACCACCTCTGCTGTCCAACGGCCTGCAGTCTGTTGTCGAGAACCTGCCCCTAGGCGACTCTCGTTGGTGGGACGACGAGCGATGCGCCAAGTTCCTCCAGGGCCTGAGCGACGTTCAATGCGCGCGTTTCAAGAAATTGGTTGATGGAGCTCCCGTGGTAAGGACTGCATATAGGCGCACCCGCCATGGTAGGCCTGCGTGGGAGATTCGTAGTGATGACATCGCAGGCTGCCTTCGTACTGCCCGTGGCGGTTCATCGAGACAGGCATTGATATTTATGGGAAGTGGCACCGCTCGGATGCGTTGGATGACGGGCTTGGAGTATGCGCGCCTGCAGGGTGCGAGCAATTTTTGCCTCAAGGGGTTTACTGAGGCGCAGATTCAATATGCATTTGGAGATGCCGTGGCTGTGCCTGCGGTCCATTGGTTGATGGATTCGGTTGTCTTGCCAAGTCTGAGAGGAGAGGACGATGCAGGAGGAGAAGTCATTCGCTATCCCGGAGAAGCGGGCGCTAGAAATCTCTTGCGAGTGGTATGAATCTCATTGATCCGCCTCGGGGAACGTTAACACTAACGTCATGACTGTGGGCATCGCGGTAGCCGAGCTCATGCGCACCGCGTTTCCCCTTAGCGATGAGCTGGTCAAATCTAGGAACCAGAGTCAAGTTCGCGGCCTAAGCCGAACGCTCATATCTCGAGCGCTGAAAGAGTTTGGCGTCGACAGAGAATTTACTTCGGAAGGAGGACGTACCTCCCGAGGCTCCTTGGTACTTGCTCTCGAACTCGCCAGCTTGCTTAATGACTCGCTTGGCGAATTGCCCATGGACGGTGGTGCTGCGGAGCGCGTCGCCGACGCCCTTCAAGACTACTTTGTTCAGAGAATTCGTGACGATTACTTTGGAAAGCAGATGATGCGGGTGGAGATAGACCCCCGTTCATCCGTTGCATCTATAGTTAATTCAATTCTTGACATAGCACGACATAGAGCAGACCAGCCAGCTGGTACAGTTGCCCAGCACCTTGTGGGAGCGAAGTTGGAGCTTCGTTTTCCTGACCTTGAGGTTGGTAGGGACAAAGCAAATGCCGCAGACCTACAAACGGGTAGGCAGGGTGATTTTCAGCTGGGGGACACCGCGTTCCACGTGACGATGGCGCCTTCGCAGAAACTGATTTCAAGAGTGAACGAGAACATTGCTCAAGGATATAGACCGGTCATTCTTGTTCCCGCGGAGAAGGTCGCTTTTGCGACCGGACTTTTTGAGTCGGAGGGGCTTGCCGCCTTCGTTAACGTACAGGACATCGAGTCATTTATCGGAACGAACATTGAGGAGATGGGTTCATTCTCATCAATGGGCATCAAGGCCGGAATTGCACGCTTGGTCCGTTGTGACAACGAGAGAATTTCGGATTGCGAGAGCGATCCATCGCTACGCATAGAAGAACCAGAGTGGGTACGCCGCTTGCTAGAGGGGTAGCTGGCTGGGGATGGGTGTCCTGCTAGGGTTTCGTGATTCCCATCTCGCAAAACTTCGAAAAAGTGCGCACGAACGCATCGCTGACCTGCGCATACGACAGACACCCGCGCACAGATTCGATTTCGTGCGCGGGTATCTGTCTTCGGCCGCCCCGCTCGGCCGCCCCGCTCGGCCGCTCTGCTCGGCCGCTCTACTCGGTCTCCCGCGCTCGCGGCCATCTGCGGCGTAGCCCTATGCCTGCCCCTTGAGCTCCAGCAGCGTTTGCATGGCCTGACAGAAGCCATCGGTCGAGTTCTGAGCCGAGACGAAGGCGTTGCCCGCGGTGGCCAGCGCAGCCTGGGCCTTGGGGTTGCTGATGCCGTTGCGCATGAGCAGGAAGGTGCCGACCTCGCTCGCCATGGCGCAGTCTGCGGGAGAGTCGCCGCAGGCCATGACCTCGGCGGGGTCCCAGCCCATGAGCTCGATGTAGCGCCTTGCGGCCGAGCCCTTGTCCAGGCCCCGGGGCGTAATGTGGTAGGTGTGCACGTCCTCGACGCGACCGTCCTCGAAGCTCGGCAGGATGGTCTTGCCGGTGATGCGCGTCACGAAGCCGTTGTCTGCCAGGTAGAGGGGTAGGCCCGTCTCGTCCAGCATGGCCTGGGCCTCGTCCTCGATCACGGCACCGCGCAGCGCCACCGTGACCTCTCGGTACTGGTAGCCGATGTTATTGTCGTTGTAGGTCTCGAGGCAGTCGTACCAGCGGGCCAGCATGCGGTCCACCACGCCGGTCTCCATGATGAGGTCGTGCGGCGTCCTTCCGCAGCCTTCGTCGAAGGGCATCTGGGCGGTGAAGTAATGCCACACTGCGTCGGAGCCCTCGTGCAGGCAGAGAACGCCGCCCATCTCGCCTATCCAGCCGGGCAGGCCCAGGATGCGCGCGTCCTCGCGGATCATGGCGCGGTTGCGTCCGGTGCAGGGGATCACCTGGACGCCGGCGCGCCGCAGGCCAACGAGGGTCTGTGCGAGTTCCGCCGACGGGGCCCCGCCCGTGGTCGAGAGCGCCTGCCCGCGGCTGACCATGGTGTTGTCGGTGTCGCTGATTACGTACTTGATGCGAGAGAGGCGCTCTGCCATGGGTTCGGGAACCCTGCTGGCATCGACGGGGAAGGTGGGGAGCGAGAGGGCGACGGGCATGGCAGTCCTTTCTCGGTCGTGCTTGGTTGCTTGCTGGAGGTCCTAGCTATGGGCCATCCGCGCTGCGACGGCGCGCTCGAAGAGGGTGGCGTCGGTCTCGCAGGGAACGAAGGAGTCGCCTTCGTGCTGGCGGGTCTCGTCTCCCTTGGCGAGGAGGCAGACCACGGCTCCGAGCGGGCTTGTGAGTGCCCGCTCGACGGCGTGCTCGATGGCGAGGGGGCGGTCCGTGACGACCTCGAAGTCCTGGCCCTCAGGCGTTGCTGCGGCCATCTGGGCGCAGATCTCCTCCACGGGCTCGTGCGCGGGGTCCTCCTCGGTGTAGACGATGAAGTCTGCCCAGCGCGAGGCCTCCTGGGGCAGCTCCTGCCGCCGCTCGTAGGCCTTGCCCCCTGGGGCACCGAAGACGGCGATGACCTCGCGGCCGGGGTACTCCTTTGCGACGGAGGCGAAGAAGCGCTGGTACGAGAGCTTGTTGTGGGCGTAGTCCACAATGCCGGTGACGCGGGGGTCGGGGGTGCGCAGGAGTTCCATGCGCCCGGGGACGCGGACGTGGGCGAGTCCGGCCTCGACCTGCTCGCGGCCGACGCCCAGGACCTCGCAGGCAGCGATGGCACAGAGTGCGTTCTCCGCGTTGAAGAGGCCGGCCATGCCCACCTCGAGCTTGCCCTCCCAGCTGGGGGTGTGGACGAGGAGGCTCATGCCGGAGTCGGACGGGCGCGGGTCCTGGCACCAGACGTCGGCACCGGAGGTGGGAGAGTCCTCGCCTGCGGAGAAGGTCACGACGCGCTCGCAGTGGCGCGCTGCCGCCATGACCTCGTTGGCATGATTGCTTCCCAGGTTGACGACGGCCACCTTCGCCTGGTCGAAGATGCGCAGCTTGCTGGCGAAGTAGTCCTCGAAGTCGGGGTGTTCGCGCGGCGATATGTGGTCGCGGCCAATGTTGAGGAAGCAGGCCACGTCCAGCCCGAGCCCCTCGACGCGCCCGTACTTGAGCGCCTGGCTCGAGACCTCCATGGCCAGGTAGGGGAGTCCGCTCCGCGCGGCGTTGGAGATGTGCCTCCAGAGGTCAGGCGGCTCGGGGGTGGTGTTGACGCTCTCCGCGCTTTCTATGCCGTCGAAGGTCTCGATTGAACCCATGACGGCGCTCTGCGGCGCGTCATGGCCGGCGTCGAGGATGGCGCGTAGCATGTAGACCGTCGTGCTCTTGCCCTTGGTCCCCGTTATGCCCACGACCTCGAGCTCGCGGTCGTGGTGGCCCCAGCACGCGGCCGAGACGAGTGCCATCGCCGTTCGGAGTGCGTCGTCGCGCACGACCAGCGCGGGGGTGGTGGGCGCGATGGCCAGGAGCTCGTCCGCGCGAGACTCGTCGCAGAGGTAGGTCACGCAACCAGCCTCGAGCGCCTGCGTCAGGTAGGCACCCTTGAATGCGGCACCCTTGCACACGAAGAGGTGGCCCGGAGCGGCAAAGCGGGAGTCGCAGTCGGCCCCGCAAAGCGAGACGGACGCGAGGCCACTGAGCTGCGGCTCACGTGCCAGGAGTCCGCGTTCGCGCAGCAGGGACGCAATGTGTTTTACCGTGGCGTTCATGGGTGACAGTATACGACGTAAAACGCTTGGGGAATCCCTGCGGGGACGCGGCGCGCATGAGGGCCCCCGCGCCCCTCGCTTCCCGCTCGCCTGCGCGCCAGTCGGTCCGCCCGTGCTACACTTTGTCTCTGCGGGCGATTGGCGCAGTGGCTAGCGCAGGTGCCTTACACGCACAAGGTCGGCGGTTCGAATCCGTCATCGCCCACCATCGCATCCAGAACGGGCCCCACGGGGCCCGTCGTCATATGGGGAGGATCCATGGGAGCATCCGGAGCGCGCGAGCTCGTCCGCGCCAACGGCCGCGCGGACGACCAGCTGAGACCCGTCACGCTGACGCGCGACGTGATGAAGAACGCAGACGGATCCTGCCTGGTCGAGTTCGGTGACACGCGCGTGCTCTGCGCCGCGACGGTGGAGGAGGGCGTCCCCGCCTGGCGCAGGATGCAGCACGCGGGCTGGGTCACGGCGGAGTACGCCATGCTCCCGGCGGCGACCAACACGCGCGGCCGCCGCGAGTACCGTGGGCGCAAGGGTCGCTCGATGGAGATCGAGCGGCTGGTGGGTCGCAGCCTGAGGGCGGTGTGCGATCTGGGGAGGTTGGGCGAGTACACCGTCACCTGCGACTGCGACGTGATCCAGGCCGACGGCGGCACGCGCACGGCCTCTGTGACCGGTGCCTGGGTGGCGCTGCACGACGCGCTGAGGTCCTACGTGGACGCGGGCCGCATTCCTCGCCTGCCGCTCACCGGTCAGGTGGCCGCCGTCAGCATGGGTCTGGTCGACGGCAGGCTGCTGCTTGACTTGGACTATCCGGAGGACTCGCATGCCCAGGTGGACATGAACCTGGTTGCCACGGGCGACGGCGGAATCGTGGAGCTGCAGGGCACTGGCGAGCGCTCGACCATGGATCGTGACCAGCTGAATGGCCTCCTCGACCTGGGGCAGGACGGAGTCGCGCGTCTGGTAGAGCTGCAACGCAAGGTGACGAACTTCGGGACGTAGCGCCGCGGGGCCGCTGGATCCATCCTGCCGACGGCCTGCTGGCCGGGGGGTCTGACGGCTGAAGACCAGGGGACCCCTCGCCCACGCATCAGGGATCCTGGGTCTCGAAAGTCAGGAAATATGGGGATAAAACTCCTGGTAAATATAGCCAACAAAGCTAAGGGAGAGACGCATGGCAACTACGACGGACACCGGCAGCCTGGATCCGGCCACCACCATCGTGGTGGCGACGGGCAACGCGCACAAGCTCACGGAGATCGAGGCGATTCTCTCGCAGAGGCTCGAGGGCTATCGCTTCGTGGCCCTGGGAGAGCTCGGCGACTTTCCCGAACCCGTGGAGGATGGCGACGACTTCTTCCAGAACGCCCTGATCAAGGCCCGCGCTGCCTTGGACGAGACGGGGCTCTCCATGGCCGTGGCCGACGACTCGGGGCTCTGCGTGGACGCGCTCGGCGGAGCGCCGGGGATCCTCTCCGCACGCTGGGCGGGGGAGCACGGCAACGATGACGCCAACAACGACAAGCTCCTCGCGGAGCTGGCGGACGTGCCCGAGGGCGGGCGCGACGCCTACTTCCACTCCACCGTGGTCCTGGTCGAGCGCGACGAGGACGGCGAGGGCGTGCTTCGCGGCGACGGGGACGTGGCGGGGACCATCGGCTTCGAGCGACGCGGTGCCAATGGCTTCGGCTACGACCCGCTCTTCAATGTGACGGAGCTTCCCGGCAGGACCATGGCGGAGCTCTCGCCGGACGAGAAGAACGCCATCTCGCACCGCTTCCACGCGCTCATGGACCTCGCGTCGAAGATTTAGGGCTGGCGACCGGGCGACCAGGGGGTGCGCGGACGGGCCGCGCCCGCCGTCCCTCCGCGTGCCGAGCGCATCACGAGAGCAATTATTCGCCTTCCTATAATATCCTTGTCCGAGGGCGCGCCTCCGCGCGCCGCCGCACTTACCGTCGTCTACGGAGGAAGCATGAGAATCATCCGCGTCGCAGGCTACGAGGAGATGAGCAGCCGTGCGGCTGACGTCATCGCCGCCCAGATCATACTTGACCCCAGGAGCGTCCTTGGTCTCGCCACGGGCACCACACCCGTCGGTGCCTACCGCCTTCTCGTGGAGAAGAACCGTCGAGGCGAGGTCGACTTCTCTCGGGTCTGCACCTACAACCTGGACGAGTACCGCGGCCTCTCGCACGATGACCCGCAGAGCTACCACTACTTCATGGCCGACAACCTGTTCGCTCACGTGAACATCGACATGGCCAACACCCACGTGCCTGACGGCTCCGACCCTGATGCCGAGTCGGCGTGCCGCGCCTACGACGCCATGGTCGAGGAGGCGGGATACACCGACCTCCAGCTCCTGGGCATCGGCAACAACGGACACATCGGCTTCAACGAGCCCTCCGACAGCTTCCCCGTGGGCACCCATTGCGTCGACCTCACGCCCAGCACCATCCAGGCCAACAGCCGCCTCTTCGAAAACCCCGACGACGTGCCCCGCCAGGCCTACACCATGGGCGTGGGAACCATCATGAGGTCCCGCCGCGTGCTGGTTCTGGCCAGCGGCGCGGCAAAGGCCGACGCCGTCAGGGCCATGTGCTATGGCCCCGTGGTTCCCAGCTGCCCTGCCTCCGTGCTGCAGCTGCATCCCGACTGCATCGTCATCGCCGACGAGGCTGCCCTGGCGAACTGCCCCCAGGAGTAGGCCCCTCACCTCTCTCGCAGCTCGCAGAGAAGGCGGCAAGGCTCCTGAGCGCAAGCAAGGGCTCCGAACATGAGGCGAGAGGGACGTCCGGCCTGGTCCGCGCGTCCCTCTCGCCTGTTCTTGCCCCTGTGGGGCTGGCCTTGCCGGCCTAGAGTTCGACCACGCGGGGCTCGTGGCCGTAGTGGTTCAGCACCTCGCAGCCGTCCTTGGTGACGACGACCAGGTCCTCGATGCGCACGCCGATCTCGCCGGGGATGTAGATTCCCGGCTCGATGGAGAAGCACTGTCCCTCCCGAACCGGCTCGTCGTGGGTCGCGCTGACGTCGCCGGGCTCGTGGTCCTGGAGGCCGATCTGGTGTCCCAGGCGATGCGTGAAGTAGGGGCCGAAGCCGGCGTCCTCGATGATCTTGCGCGCCGTGAGGTCGATCTGCGCGAACGTCACGCCAGGACGCACGACGGCCTCGGCGGCCTCGTTGGCCCGGCGCACGGTGTCATACACCAGGAGCTGGCGCTCGCTGGGGGTTGTGGTGAAGAAGGTCCTGGTCATGTCCGAGCAGTACCAGTCGCGTTTGCAGCCCACGTCGAAGAGGACCATGTCGCCCGCTGCCAGGACGGTCTGATCTGGCTCGTGGTGCGGGTCGGCGGCATTGGTGCCAAAGCTCACGATGGGGGTGAAGGAGTGGTCCTGGGCGCCCAGGCGGCGGTACTCGCCCAGCAGGCCCTCGGCTATCTGCTGCTCGGTCACGCCCTCGTGCAGCTGCGCCACGAGCCAGTCCATTGCCTGGTCGTTGGTGAGGCTGGCATCGCGCATGAGCTGGCGCTCGCGCTCGTCCTTGATGGAGCGCGCTTCGTCCACGGCCGAGGAAGCCAGCCTGAAGCCGCTTGCCGCGCCGGCATCCATGAGGGGCAGGAGCCAGCGGGCCGTGAGCTCCTTGTCTATGCCCAGGGGCTCGTCGTGCCGGGTCACCTCGGCCACCAAGGGCACGGGGTCCTGGGTGTCGTCGAAGCTCACGACGCGGTCCGCAGCCCCCGCGGCATCGGGGAAGAGGCGGTTTGCAAAGAGGACGGACTCGTCCCCGCTTAGGTAGAGCGCCAGGAAGCGCTCGTAGGGCTCGGTGTAGTATCCGGTTAGGTACCAGATGGAGAGCGGGTCGCAGACCAGCGCCTGCTCGAGCCCCAGGGCCTCGAGCCCCCTGAGCACGCATTCCTTGCGTTCTTGGTTCATGGGTCCTCCTCGTCGGCGGCTGCGGGCCGGGGTGCTGGTCCGGGTTCGGGCGAGCCACGCCCCTCGCAGCTGTCTGCCTTTGGTGAATGCTCACCTGCTGATATACACTCAAAGGCTGCATGGCACAAGGCCGTGGAGTCACATGCATGTCGCGGCCACTTCTTGGAGGTAAGCGATGGAGAACGAGACTTCCCCCGTCAACCGGGTGGACGAGATTCGTGACGAGCTGATCAGGCTGCAGGGGAAGCGTGTCAGGGTCCGCGCGAACATGGGTCGCTCCCGCGTCATCGAGCGCTCGGGCACCCTGGTGGGCGCCCATCCCTCCCTCTTCGTCATCGAGGTGGAGGAGAGGCGTGGTCGCACCGCCCGCCAGTCCTACCAGTACGTGGACGTGCTGACCTCCACCGTCGAGCTCTACGACCCCGACACCGGGGAGCGCCTGCTCGACTACTCGCAGGTGGAGATGTAGGAAGGAAGTCGCGCCCTGTCGGATTCCGGCGGGGCGCCCTCGTCGGCGGGCGCGCGGCGAGCGAGGTCCCGCGGGTGGCCAGACGGCCGGGTGCCGGGCCAGTCCGCCGCCGGCGCGAGGAATCGGGGGAGGGGCGCATGGGCACGCAACGGGTTAGGATCGCCGCGCCGGCCAAGCTGAACCTGCACCTGGGAATCCACCCGGGCAGGGATGCGCGCGGCTACCACCGGGCTGACTCCGTCATGGTTGCCGTCTCCCTTGCCGACGGGCTGCTCGTTTGGGAGGAGCCTGGCCACGCGCCCAGCCTGCGCATGAGCGAGGACGCGGGCGTCGACCCGCGCAGGAACACGGTGTGGGTTGCGGCCCAGCGCCTCTGCGAGGAGTACGGCCATGAGC
>CAMXZR010000010.1 GCA_947253595.1 uncultured Olsenella sp.
GCTCGGGCTGGCGGAGCTCCCGGCATCCGAGGAAGTCGTGCTGCCGCTGCCCGCCGATCCCGCAGAACCGTTGCTTGTGGAGCCCGAACCGGTGGGGTGGCTGCCTCCTTCCGTCGAGGAGCCGTCGCCGGACGCGTCGCCGCCTGCCGAGCTCGAGCCGCTCGTGCCGCTCGCCGAGCCAGAGCCGGACGAGCCGCCATCGGAACCCGATTCCGTCGTCCCCGCGCCAGAGGCGCTGGCGTCGGCCTTCGTCTCGTCGTTCTTGGCGTCGGTCGTGGAACTCGTGCCGCTCGCGGAGCTCGTCTTCTCCTGGCTCGTCTCCGTCGAGGGGGTGGTCTCGTCCTCGCCCTGGCCCTGCGCCGTGGTCTCCTCCGCGGCGGTGGGCTGCGTCATCTCGCCGATGCTGGGTCCGATGCCCTGGCCTGCGGTGACGAGGCTGACGACCGCTGCGTAGGCCAGGACCGCGAGCACGGCGAACGCGGCCAGGGCGAGGGCCGCCCTGCGGGCCGCGCGTCCGCTCTGCTGCCGGGCTGCGGCGCTGCGCAGGCTATCCGGGGCGATGGGGGTGCCCGTGGCCGCGAAGGAGCCGTTCCGGCTCTCCTGCAGCGGTGACTCGACGCAGGCAGGCATTAGGCCGGTGTTGCCGTCGTGACCGTTCAGGGGGATGCCGGGCCGCGTGGGGTCCGCGTCGCTCGCGTGGTCGTACGAGAGGTCTTTGAGCTTCTGGGCGCTGGCTTTGATCATGCCCTTGTACACCTGGGCGGCCAGGGCGCTGGCACCGGCCGCCACGGCGACGCCGATGATGGAGCCGGCGAGGCCGATCCTGGACGAGAGGGCGAACGAGGTCGCTGCGGCGAGGGCGCTCGCTGCGATCGCCGAGAGCGAGAGCTCCCCCAGGACACCCCCGCGCCCCTCCTCGTCGTCGCGACGATCCCCTTCCTGTCTCAGCTGGTCACGCATGGAGAACCTCCCAAGAAGACGCGTACGTCCAGACAAGCATTACCCAGCTTGCGGGACCCACGCGCACGGGCATGGCAACTACACGAATATTTTGGCTAGCTGAGCGGTATGATTGGGGCGTAGGTTCGACAGGGTGTCTCAAATAGGAGGTATCACCATGCTAGTCAACGCTACCGCCATGCTCCAGAGCGCTCAGAGGGGCCACTACGGCCTTGGCGCGTTCAACACCAACAACCTCGAGTGGGCCTCGTCCATCCTCGACGCGGCTGAGGAGCTCCAGTCTCCCGTCATCATCCAGTGCACCTCCGGCGCCGCCAAGTGGCAGACCTCCTTCAAGGTCGTCGCCGACCTCGTGAAGGACCTCGTCGAGGACAAGAACATCACCGTACCCGTCGCGCTGCACCTCGACCATGGCTCCTACGAGGATGTGTTCAAGTGCATCGACGTCGGCTTCACCTCCGTCATGTACGACGGCTCGCACGAGCCTGACTTCCAGACCAACCTCGCGCGCACCGCCGAGGTCGTCAAGGCCGCCCACGCCAAGGGCATCTCGGTCGAGGCCGAGGTCGGCGGCATCGGCGGCACCGAGGACGGCGTCACCGCCAAGGGCGAGCTCGCCGATCCCGAGCAGTGCAAGCAGATTGCCGATCTGGGCGTGGACTTCCTCGCCTGCGGCATCGGCAACATCCACGGCATCTATCCCGAGAACTGGGAGGGCCTGTCCTTCGACCAGCTTGAGGCCATCAAGGCCAAGACCGGCAACCTGCCCCTGGTGCTTCACGGCGGTACCGGCATCCCCGTCGACCAGATCCAGAAGGCAATCAACCTGGGCATCTGCAAGATCAACGTCAATACCGACCTGCAGCTCGTCTTCGCGGCTGCCACCCGCAAGTACATCGAGTCCAACGGCGACGTCAGCGGCAAGGGCTATGATCCCCGCAAGCTCCTGAAGCCTGGCCGCGACGCCATCAAGACCCGTACCATCGAGCTCATGAAGGAGTTCGGCTCCGACGGCAAGGGCTGGGCATAGGCGCCGGCTCGCACTCAAGGTGCCCGTACGACCGGGCGGGCAAGTCGCATGAACGGGAGGGGGGACCGCCTTTGGGCAGTCCCCCCTCTTGTGCGTATAAGTGGCCTGGGCGTGGGTGCGTCTCGCGTGCGGCTGCGATTCCTGGTGCCTGCCGGGCCTGGGTGCTGTCGGGCCGGGACTCCTGCCAGCTCTGGGCGCCTACCAGCCGCAGCGGGAGGGCACGAGCACGTCGAGGGCTCGGGGCTCGACCTCGACCTCGAAGCGCCTGCCCTCGAACCTCTCGCCATCGACCTGGCAGGGGATGCCCTCCTCCTCGAACTCCGCCTGGAGCTTCTTCACTCGCTCGGTCCTGATGACGCGCGAGCGCACGTGCCTCCCGATTCGGGCAAGACCGAAGAGGGCCAGCAGGTGGGGGATGCTGGGGACCTTCACGTTGTGGCAGACGTCCAGCATTCCGTCGTTAGGCAGCGCGTCGGGACAGACGCGGAAGCCGCCGCCGTAGGTGGGGCCGTTCTGGACGGCGAGGATGAGGGTGCGCAGCTCCTGGGGCTCGCCGTTGTCGAGGCGGAGGGCGCAGGGAAAGCCCTTGTGTCCGGACGAGAAGACCTTCACGCCCGAGGTGGCGAAGAGCATCGACCCCTCCTGGCTGGTGTTGGCGGCACGGCGGTCGGTCGTGTCCAGAGCGATGGCGGCGTCCAGGCCAAAGGAGAGGGTCTCGACGAAGTGGGTGCTCTGGCCGTGCTCATTGGTCACCCGCCCCAGGTCGATGCTGACCCTGCGGCCGCCGAGCAGTTCGGCCAGGGAGAGCTCGGGGTCGTTGTAGGTGGCCGAGATGGTGCGTGCGAAGTCGTTGCCTGAGCCCATGGGGATGACCGCGAGGGCGGGGCGGGCGTCGGTGGGCAGGGTCATGAGGCCGTTCGTTGCCTCGTGGATGACTCCGTCCCCGCCCAGGACGATGAGGGTGTCCATGTGGGCTGCGTCGGCGGCGAGGCTCTGTGCGTCCCCGGGACCCTTGGTCATGACCAGGTCGAACGACTCGGTGGCCGAGGTGTACGATTCGAAGAAGCGCCGGGCGCGCTCCGCTGCCTCGGCTCCCTTGCCGCTGTGCGAGGCGGGGTTTGCCACGACGAGCGTCCGACCGAGCCTGAGTATTGCCATGTTGGGGGCCTTTCGGGGACGGGTGCGGTCCTTGCCCCATCATTCTAAGCACTTGGGGTGGGGTGTGTCCGACCGAAGCGGGGAGCGTCGCGGTGGCGTGGCGTGGTGGCGCACTCGAGCGTGGCGCAGGGGTGTGGTGGCGAGCCCGACCGGGGCACAGAGGCCTGTCCGGATCGCGCGTTCCAGGCGGGAAATGCGCGCCTCTCTGCAAGAGGCCAGTTCAGCGATGAGGGTCGTGCGTTTGAGATCTGGGACGTGTCCCTTCCGTCGCGGGTCCCGGGGAACGTCCGGGGGACGGTTCCCTGGAGACTGATGCGATTTTGCGGAATGCGTTGCCCCGCGCGAGGCACTCTCGTATAATCCTAGAGCGGCTCCGGGGTGTAGCGCAGCTTGGTAGCGCATCTGCTTTGGGAGCAGAGGGTCGCTGGTTCGAATCCAGTCACCCCGACCACGTGCGGCGGTAGTTCAATTGGTAGAGCAGTAGCCTTCCAAGCTACCTGTTGCGGGTTCGAGTCCCGTCCGCCGCTCCATGGAACCGTCCGCCAGGGACCTTCGGGGCCCTGGCTTCTTTGTGTCGAGGGATACGGGGCAGGGGCCTGCGGGTCGGGGGTTTGCGGCGCGGGCCGTCAGACAAGTGCGTCCCAGTTCGCTGTGGCGGCCCTCTCGACACCGGTTGTCATCGCGCTGCCGCCTCACGCATCCTCCTGTACCCGCCCGTTCGCCGACCCGGTGCTCCACCTGCGTGCAGACGGTCTGCAAGTACGGTTTCTTATGCATGTCGATTGAGTTACGCACGTCGAATGTTCTGGCCTGCCCCCGCCGCGATACCTATTCTGTTGCCGTCACACGCACGTGACCAACCATCTGAGGGGAGAGACCATGTCCTATTCCGAGAAGGTCATCGCTGAGCTGAAGGAGCGCTACTCTGACCAGCCGGAGTTCATTCAGGCTGCCGAGGAGGTCCTCACAACCCTGCAGCCTGCCCTCGACGCGCATCCCGAGTTCGAGGAGGCGGCCCTCCTGGAGCGTCTCGTCGAGCCTGAGCGCATCGTCATCTTCCGCGTGCCCTGGGTCGACGACAGTGGCAAGGTCCAGGTCAACCGCGGCTATCGCGTCCAGTTCAACTCCGCCATCGGTCCCTATAAGGGCGGCCTGCGTCTGCATCCCTCCGTCAACCTGGGAATTCTCAAGTTCCTGGGCTTCGAACAGATCTTTAAGAACTCCCTCACCACGCTCCCCATGGGTGGCGGCAAGGGCGGCTCCGACTTCGATCCCAAGGGCAAGTCTGACGCCGAGGTCATGCGCTTCTGTCAGTCCTTCATGACCGAGCTCGTGAAGCATATCGGTCCCGACACCGACGTCCCCGCCGGCGACATCGGCACCGGCGCGCGCGAGATCGGCTATCTCTTCGGCCAGTACAGGCGCCTCTCCAACAGCTGGGCCTCCGTCCTCACCGGCAAGGGCCTCTCGTACGGCGGCTCCCTCGCCCGCACCGAGGCGACCGGCTACGGTGCGGTGTACTTCCTGCTCAACATGCTCAAGCAGCGCGGCGAGTCCATCGAGGGCAAGACCGTCGTGGTCTCCGGCTCCGGCAACGTGGCGCAGTACGCCGTTCAGAAGGCCGAGCAGTTGGGCGCCAAGGTGGTCACCGTCTCCGACTCCAACGGCTACGTCTATGACCCCGAGGGCATCGACTTCGACACCCTCGTCGACATAAAGCAGAACCGCCGCGCCCGCATCAGCGAGTACGTGGCCGCCCGTCCTGGTGCGACCTACCACGAGGGCGAGCGCCCCTGGGCCGAGAAGTGCGAGATCGCCATGCCCTGCGCCACCCAGAACGAGCTCGAGCTGTCCGACGCCCAAAAGCTCGTCGCCAACGGCTGCGGCTACGTGGTCGAGGGCGCCAACATGCCCACCACCCTCGAGGCGACGCAGCACCTCAAGGAGAACGGCGTCTTCTTCGCGCCCGGCAAGGCTGCCAACGCCGGCGGCGTCGCTACGTCCGGCCTCGAGATGAGCCAGAACCACGAGCACCTCTCCTGGACCTTCGACGAGGTCGACGAGAAGCTCCACGCGATCATGGATTCCATCTACGCCGCTGCCTACGACGCGTCCAAGGAGTACGGCCACGAGGGCGATCTCGTGTTTGGTGCCAACATCGCCGGCTTCCTCAAGGTCGCCGACGCCATGATGGCCCAGGGCATCTGCTAGCTCGCCGTTCGTCGCGCCGTTGGCCGCACTATCCTGGCAAGGGGGAGAGAGGGGAGCCAGACCCGGTCCGGCTCCCCTCCCTTTGCGTGGGCGACATCCCCTCGCGCAGGCCCCCGCGCAGCCTCCTTTGCGCAGGTAGCTGCGGGGCGTCCGCCCGGCAGCCCGTCCCGGCACCGTGGGGGGCTCCCTCTCGCCCGCGTGCGTTCCTAGCTCCTGCCGTCCTCCAGCTCTCGGAAGCGCTCGGCCAAGAGCGGGCTGTTCTTGGTGAGACGCTTGATGGTGAGCCTGCTCGCCTTCTCGTCTGCCAGGCGCAGGTTGTTCTGGGAGCCCAGCAGGTTCTCCTTGACCTTCTGCAGGTGGGCAATGGTCTTGTCGATCTCCTCCACGGCGGTGTTGAACTTCTTGTTCGCCAGCTCCACGTTGCGGCCGAACTTGTCCTGAAAGTCGCCGAGCGCGTCCTCGAAGTTCGTGATGTCGATCTGCTCGCTCTTCATCTGGGCGATCTGCGCGCGGTAGTCCTGCGACTTCTGGGCGGCATTGCGCAGGAGGGCGATGATCAGTAGGAAGAACTGGGGCCTGATGACGTACATCTTGGGGAAGCGGTACGACATGTCCACGATGCCCTGGTTGTAGTAGTCGCTGTCGAGCTCGAGCATCGAGACCAGCACCGCGTACTCGCAGCCCTTCTTCTGGCGGTCGCGGTCGAGCTTGGCCAGGTGGGACTCGTTCGTCCTCTTGTTGGTGGAGCCGAGCTCCTCGTTCTTCATCTCGAACATGATGGAGAGGAGCTCGTTTCCCTCGTCGTCACGCTCGCGGTAGACGAAGTCGCCCTTGGTCCCCTCGACGGCCTCGTTGTCCTTCTCGAAGTAGATGTTGCGGAACGACGCGGGGTCCTGGGAACGCCAGCGGTTGAACTCCTGCTGGCAGTGCTGCTCGAGGCTCTCGCCCGTCATCTTCACGGTGAGGCGCAGGCGGTAGTCCTTGAGCCGTTCTATTTCGTCGTCCTTGATGCGCACGATCTCTTCCTGGGACTTCTGCGCCTCGCTGAGCCTCTCGCGATAGCGGGCCTCGAGCTCCATGCGCTGGCTGTCGCGCTGGGCGAGCTGCCCCTCGAGCGCGACGCACTGGGTGCGGAGCTCGGAGGTGGCACGCTGAACGGCGAGCGCCTCCGCCTGCCGGGCTGCCTGGGCCTGGGACTCCAGGCTGTCCCTGACGTGGGAGAGCTCGAGCTCGAGGCGCGCCTGCTCCGCCTGGAGCTCCGACTTGGCACGCTCCTCGGCAAGCTGGCGCTCGCGCATGGCCTTGTCCTGCTGGCCCTTGAGCTCCGCCTTGAGGCGCGCGACCTCGGCCTGGAGGGCTGCCTGCTGGCCCTGGAGCTCGGAGCGGGTCTTCTCCTGCGCGAGCCTGGCGGCGCCCTCGCTCTGCGAGAGGCGTGCCGCAAGCTCGTCGCGCTCGCGCTCCACCTTGACGCGTGCCTGCTCGAGCTTGGACTGGAGCCTCTGCAGCTCGAGCTGCGACTGCGCGCGCTCCTCGGCCAGGGCGGAGGCCTTCTGTCCCTCCATGAGCCGCTGGCGCTCGTGCAGCTCGCGCTCGAACTCGCTGGTGCGCACCTGGCTCACGATGTCTTGGTAGTCCGAGCTCTCCAGTTCGAAGCTCTGGTGGCAGTGGGGGCAGACGATGGTGGCCATGGACGCTCCTTGGCTCGAGGCGGAACTGTTTGCGTGTCGGACACAGCTTAGCTCAGGGGTGGGACATGGCCGGATGCGCTTCTGCGACGGCTGGACATGCCGTCACGCACGACCACTGCGGCGAGCGCGCCGTCGCGTACAGCTTTCTCTGCGAGCACTCTACGCGCCGCCGGCGGCATACGCACGCCCCTCTCGCCTGGCAGGCCCTTCGCTACCTGGGCGAGCGCTCGAAGACGATGCCCGGGGCGTCCTGATGGCCCGGTGGTGCGCCCACGATCGCGGGAATCAGGTTCACGTTCGGGGCGGCATCGGCCAGGAATGGGTCGCCGTGGTCGATGATGCTGTCGATGTCCACCCTGGCGTGGGCCTCGCCGAAGATCTCGATGGTCTCGATGACGGTCGACCCGCAGTACGTGAAGAACAGGCTCTTGAGGAAGGCGAACTGCGGGACGGGGATCCCGCCGACCATCCTGCCGTGGCAGAGGGAGCCGACCCACGGGGCGGTGTTGGCGGAGTCGTCCTGCCCGCCGTAGGCGATGGCCCGGTCGATTCTGCGGGACAGCGATCCGAAGATCGTCGGCAGGCACGAGGTGAAGGAGCCGGGGAAGATGCACCGCTGGGCGTAGGTCATGCCGCCAGCCGCTGGTCTCGAACATGCGGTACCGCTCGGGGTTCCTGCAGGCCTTCTCCAGGATGGTCGCGGAGAGGCCCTCGAGGTCGCGGCATGAGGCTCGGCATGTGCCGCTGCCTGTGGCTTACGCGACTGGCGCGGGCGAGAGGGGCGTGCGCGCGTGGCCGCCAGCAGTGCCCCGCTTTGCCTCCGTGCCTCGCGAGCGCTAGCATTTTCATGGCGAGAGGGACGTGCGGCACCGACCGTCGCGACTGCGGCACGTCCGCTCCCCCACCAACAACCACCCACCCCACACTCCGGAGGTTCACATGGAAAACGGCATGATGCTCCAGGGGTTCTCCTGGTACCTGCCCTCCGACGGTGCCCACTGGAAGCGCCTGGCCGAGCTCGCTCCCGCCCTTGCTCACATGGGCGTCAGCTCGGTCTGGATGCCGCCCGCCTACAAGAGCGCCGAGGGGCCCGAGGGCGTGGGCTATGCCGTCTATGACCCCTGGGACCTAGGAGAGTTCGACCAGTGCGGAAGCGTCCGCACCAAGTACGGCACGCGCGACGAGTATCTCGCGGCTATCCGCGCCCTCCAGAGGGCGGGCATCCAGGTCCTCGCCGACGTCGTCCTCAACCAGCGCTTCGGCGGGGAGGAGTGCGAGGACGTCCTTGCGACTCCCGTCAACCCCGCGAACCGCAACGAGCAGGCGGGCGAGCCCCGGCAGATCAGCGCCTGGACCCGCTACCGCTTTCCCGGCCGCGCCGACAAGTACTCTGGCTTCCACTGGGGCTGGCGCTGCTTCCATGGCACTGACTGGGACGAGTCGACCCGCGAGCCCGGCGTCTACCTTTTTGACGGCAAGCACTGGGACGAGGACGTGGACAAGTCCGAGAACGGCAACTACGACTACCTCATGGGCTCCGACGTGGACGTGAGCGAGCCTGAGGTAGAGGAGGAGCTCGGTCGCTGGGGCGAGTGGTACCTCAAGACCACCGGCGTCGACGGGTTCCGCCTGGACGCCCTGAAGCACATCTCGCGCGCGTTCTTCCACCGCTGGCTCACGCGCCTGCGCGAGGCGACGGGCGAGGAGCTCTTCACGGTGGGGGAGTACTGGTCTCCCGAGGTGGGCGACCTGGAGGCATACCTGGGCGAGGTTCCCATGAGCCTCTTCGACGTGCCTCTGCACTACCGCCTCTTCGAAGCATCCAACAGCATGGGCGGGCGAGACCTGGCGCACCTCTTCGACGACACGCTGGTGCAGCGCGAACCCATTCGCGCTGTCACCTTCGTGGACAACCACGACACCCAGCCCAACCAGGCACTGCAGAGCACGGTCCAGGACTGGTTCAAGCCCAGCGCCTACATGCTGATCCTCCTGCGCGAGGCGGGGTACCCCTGCGTCTTCTTCGGGGACCTCTTCGGCATGCCCAACGATGGCAACATCCCAGCTGTGGCCGAGCTCCCGCTGCTCATGGAGCTGCGCCAGCGCTTCGCCTTCGGTCCCCAGAGCGACTACCTGGACGACGCCAACCTGATCGGCTGGACCCGAGAGGGCGACGACGCGCACCCCATGAGCGGCGTGGCCGTGGTGCTCACCGATGCCGAGGGCGGGACCAAGCGCATGCGCGTGGGCGCACGGCATGCCGGGGCGACCTTCTGTTGCGTCGCGGGCTCCGAGGAGCCGGACGTCACCATCGACGACGAGGGCTACGGCGAGTTCAGCTGCGGCGGGGGATGTGGCTGCGCGTACGTGCGCAGCGAGGTCACGAGCTCGCTCGAGCACGACCGCGTGCTGCGTTCGATCGAGAGGATCGTCCGGAAGGTTCAGGAGCCGCGCTACGAGTACTGCCCCACGAGCGTCAACGCCGCACCGCACCGCACGCGCGCGAGGAAGGGCAGGTAGGCGAGGGGGCATGGGCGCTCGGCGGCGATTGGCCCGGTCCCGGCATTCGGCAGCGACCGGCCCCCGGCCTGGCTACCCGCCCCTCTACATGCTGCCCTTCGTCGACCAGTTGGTTGGCGCTGGCCAGCTTGCGGACATGTGCCTGGGGCCTATCGAGTTTTGGGGCGCAGGCATTGAGCGCGTCCTGCGGCAGCCCGGCCCTCTAGACCTGCCAGGCAGGGGTCACGACGACGCCGCGACCCGCCATGCCGGCGTCCTGTGCCAGGCATACGACCTCTCCCCAGTCCAGAGCGCAGCCATCGACGCCCCGGAGGCTCGAAAACTCTCTCTGGGCCGCATCGACTAGTGCGGCCCGGCCGATGTCGATCTTGATGGGATGTAGCACGTCTCCCTCCCTCAACACCAGGTCAAGATCGCGGTCGGAGTCATTGCGGAGGTGGCTGAAGCCGGAGAGGCTTCTCCCTGCAGCAAGGTGCGACTTGATGATCTCGGACACGACGAAGCTGTGGAACATGGGCCGATAAAGCTGTCCAGAGCGTAGGTCGTCGGAGGTGTTCTGGCTCGTCAGGTGGCAGGCGAGGCCGGTATCCATGAAGTGGAGGAGGGGAGTGCGGCCAGCTTGGGAACCCAGGTGCCTGACCGGGGCGGAGGGGAGGGGCCGCACCAGACATACGATGCCCAGCTCCTCGAGCAGGTGGACCCACGTCTCGGCGGTTGGGGAGCCGACCTCGGCCTCTGCGCAGATCCTGCCCAGGTCCAGGGGACGCGCCGTTTGTCGCGCGCAGGCCGTCATGAACCCAAGGAAGCGGAAGCTGTCACGCCTTCCCAACGTCCTGCCCACTTCGTTGCTGAGGAGCTCCCTCTCCCAGGTGGAATAGAAGTCATCCCAGTTGGCGTCGCCGCCTAGGAGCGCAGGCTGCCCACCGCGCCAGATCTGCTCCCAGAGCGCGCCCTCGTCCATGATGGGTGTGTTGGCGGCGTTGCGGGGAGGTGCGGGGACGTGAGGACCCCTGCCCGTCTGCCCCAACAGCTCTCGCAGGCTGAGCGTCCCAATTCGAAGCGTGCGCACATGCGCGACGAAGGGTTGCAGGATGGCGGAGAGCCGCTCGGTCACGAGGGCTGCCTCTAGCACGAGCCTGCCGGGACGGGCGTCCGCCACGGCGGCCGCGACGAGCCTTCGGACGAGCCCGGGCCTCCGTTCCGCATCCTCCAGCACCAGCGTGCGGCAGCCTTCCGCCAGCGGCTCGTCAGATCCTGCGAGGGTGGTATCCATCGCATTCACGTCGTCAGTCGAGAGAAACTGGCACCCCTCGCCTGGGCAATGCTTGAGGAGGGTGGTCTTTCCTGAGCCCCGTGGCCCCACGAGCAGCAGAACCGCGTGCTGGCTGAGGCTGGACTGCAGCAGTGGTTCGATCTCTCTGTGGACGTACATCGCTAGGCTCCCATCGGCCAATCGCATGCAGCACCGTTGCTTCCATGATGGCGTATGCCTTCGCTGGCGGCACAAAAGTCGGCAACGCCGCACCGCACGCGCGCGAAGAGGCGCGGGCAGTCGAGCGGGAGAGGGACGCCCCGGCGTCTGGCGGCGAGGGCCGCCGCGCATCGCCAGACGCCAACCTAGCACATGCCAGCCCTAGGCGAGAAGCGTACCGGCGCGTGTCTATCGTGCCGCCGCATATTTATGTGGGTGTGCGTCTGTGTGGCCCGTGGTGCTCTTCATTCTCGCAAAGTGTCGGCTTTGCGAGCCGATCTAGAGGAGAGTGTCGGTTCCGCGAATGAGGCGACAGCGTTTGCCCAGGTGGATTTTTGCAGTGATTCGCGAAATCGGCACTCCGTTGCACTGCCGTTCGCGAAACCGACACGCCATCGCGTCGGCTCCGCCCCGCGTCTGACGTGCCCCTCTCCCCGTTTGCGTGAAGACGGGCAACGTCAGCTCACATGTCCAGTCGCCTTTGCTAGAATTCATAAACTGCATGTGACTAATGCGGGCGTGGCGGAACTGGTAGACGCGCTGGATTTAGGTTCCAGTGGGAGAAATCTCGTGAAGGTTCGAGTCCTTTCGCCCGCACCAAGTTGCAGATGCAGAGGAACTATGCGAGGCGGGCCCTTCCGCCAAGCAGGAGAAACAACACTGGAGGAACGTTGAACATCACCGTCACCGCCGAGAGGCCCCAGAACGACCAGGTAGTCGCCACGCTCACCGTGCCCGCCGCCGACGTCGACAAGGCAATCGCCCAGACCTACAGGGACATCGCCCAGAAGTACGCCTTCCAGGGCTTCCGTCGCGGTCGCGCGCCCCGTCCCGTCATCGACAGCATGGTGGGCCGCAGCTCCGTCCTGGCCCAGGCCACCGAGGACGTCATGAGCGAGGCGCAGCCCCTGATGTTCGAGGAGCTCGACATCGTCCCCGTCGACCGCCCCAACTACGGCGACGATCCCGTCATCGTGGTCGAGCACGAGGACCTCACCGTGACCTGCACCGTCAGCGTGCCCCCCATCTGCGAGCTCGACTCCTATGACGCCCCCGCCATCAACATGCCTCCCCAGGAGGCCACCGAGGCCGAGATTGACCTGCAGGTCGAGCAGCTCCTCAGCTACCACGTGAGCTACGAGGACGAGACCGAGGACCGCGCCGTTGCCGTCGGCGACGTGATCGTGGCCGACGTCCAGAACAAGGAGGGCGCGCCCGAGCTCGCCGGCACCGACCGCCAGCTCGGCCTCTCCAACGCCTACCTGCCCAGCGAGTTCGTCGACGGCATCGTGGGCATGACCAAGGGCCAGGCCAAGGACATCGAGTGGACCCGCGCCCACGACGACCACGAGCACCACGTTGCCGTGACCGTGACCCTCAAGGGCATCAAGAAGTCCGTTACCCCCGAGCTCGACGACGAGTTCGCCAAGAAGAGCTTCGGCTTCGACACCGTGGCCGAGCTCCGCGACGCCGTGAAGGAAGAGATCGAGGGCGACAAGAAGAACAGCCTGCCCGGCCTCAAGGAGGACCGCGTCGTCGAGGAGATCGGCAAGCATCTCGCCCTCGACGAGATTCCCGAGGCCTACCAGAACCAGGTCTTCTCCGAGCTGGCCAACGAGGTCCTGGGCCAGCTGCAGCGCCAGGGCATGTCGCTTGACATGTACCTCGCCGCGCGCCAGATTAAGAGCGAGGACTTCCTCGCCGACCTGCACGAGCAGGCCGCCGAGCGCGCCCGCCAATCGCTCGCGCTCGACGCCCTGGCCGCCAAGCTCGAGCTCAAGGCCACCGAGGAGGACGTGCGCACCGAGTTCGAGCGCGCCGGCGTGGACGACGTCGACGCCTCCATCGCCGAGTTCACCAAGAGCGGTCAGATGCCCGCCATCCGCGAGTCCATTCGCCGCACCAAGGCCGTGAAGTGGCTGAGCGAGAACGCCACCGTGACCGAGGTCGACGAGATCGCCGAGGCCCGCGCCAAGCAGGCCGAGGAGTCCAGCGAGGAGTAGCCTCGCGGCAGGGGAGGGCGGGGCTCGGAGTGGCCTCACCCCCCTCCGCAATCGCACGACTAGCAGATGCGCTCCGGGGGTACCAACTCTCGGAGCGCATTCGCCTAGGTTAGGAGAGACATGATCAACCCCACCAACATCCCCCTCATCCCGTACGTGGTCGAACAGACCCCGCGCGGCGAGCGCAGCTACGACATCTACTCGCGCCTGCTCAACGACCGTATCGTCTTCCTGGGCGAGGAGGTCACACGCGACAGCGCCAACCTCGTTATCGCGCAGCTCCTCCACCTCGAGAGCCAGGACCCCGACAAGGACATCTCGCTCTACATCGACTCGCCTGGCGGCGATGTGTATGCGGGCCTGGGCATCCTGGACACCATGAACTTCATCAAGCCCGACGTTGCCACGATCTGCGTGGGCATGGCAGCCTCCATGGGTGCCGTGCTTCTCTCGTCTGGCGCCAAGGGCAAGCGCATGGCGTTGCCCAACTCCATGATCCTGATTCACCAGCCCAGCTCCGGTGCCCAGGGCCAGCAGACCGACATCCAGATCGCGGCCGACGAGACCCGCTGGGTTCGCAACCGCCTGAACGAGATCCTGTCACAGAACACGGGCCAGCCCATCGAGAAGATCAACGCCGACACCGAGCGCGACAACTACATGCGTGCCCAGGAGGCGCGCGAGTATGGCCTGGTGGACCGGGTCATCGCCTCGCGTACGGAGCAGGCCGAGTAGCAATCGGGCGCGAGGTGCCCACCGAGGAGAGGCCAGATGGCGATAGACAACAACCCACCCGAGATGCGCTGCTCGTTCTGCGGCAAGACCCGCAGCCAGGTGCGCAAGCTCGTCCAGGGGCCCAACGGGGTCTTCATCTGCGACGAGTGCGTGAGCGAGTGCGCCGAGATAATGGCAGAGAACGACGAGGACTTCGTGTCCGAGGGCGACTTCGACCAGTTCGGCCTCGCCACGAGCCCCATACAGAACCTCCCGACCCCGCATGACATCTACGACGAGCTGTCGCAGTACGTGATGGGCCAGGAGGAGGCCAAGCGCGCGATGAGCGTGGCGGTCTACAACCACTACCGCCGCATCGTCTCGGGCGACGACGTCACGAGCGAGGACGAGGAGCGCGTGGAGCTCGCCAAGAGCAACATTCTGCTCCTGGGTCCCACCGGCACGGGCAAGACCCTGCTGGCCCAGACCCTGGCGCGCTTTCTCGAGGTGCCCTTCGCCATCGCCGATGCCACGACCCTGACCGAGGCCGGCTACGTGGGCGAGGACGTGGAGAACATCCTGCTCAAGCTCATCGCCGCCGCCGACGGCGACGTGGAGAGGGCCCAGCTGGGCATCGTCTACATCGACGAGATCGACAAGATCGCCCGCAAGGCAGAGAACCTCTCCATCACCCGCGACGTTTCGGGCGAAGGCGTGCAGCAGGCGCTGCTCAAGATCCTCGAGGGCACCGAGGCCAGCGTCCCCCCGCAGGGAGGGCGCAAGCACCCCCAGCAGGAGCTCATCCACATCGACACCAGGAACATTCTCTTCATCTGCGGCGGCGCCTTCGTGGGCCTCGACAAGATCGTCGCGGACCGCATCGGCAAGAAGGGCATCGGCTTCAACGCCGAGCTCGCCCGGAAGACCGAAGAGAACCAGGACGAGCTCATGGCGGCGGTCATGCCCCAGGACCTTCACAAGTTTGGCATGATTCCGGAGTTCATCGGCCGCATCCCCGTGATCACCTCCACCCACGAGCTGACCGAGGACGACCTTGTGCGCATCCTCACCGAGCCGCGCAACGCCATCGTGAAGCAGTATCGCCGCATGTTCCAGGTCGAGGGCGTCGAGCTCGAGTTCGAGGACGCCGCCCTGCGCGAGATGGCTCGCCAGGCCATAGAGCGCGGCACTGGCGCACGCGGCCTGCGCGCGATCTGCGAGTCCACGCTGCAGCAGACGATGTTCGACCTGCCGAGCGACCTGGACATCACCAAGGTCGTCGTGACGCCTGAGTCGGTGGGCGGCGGCGTGCTCCCGCGCATGGTGCGCGAGGACGTCGGCAAGCACCGGGCGGTCTAGGGGCGAGCGGGCCACCGGCGCGAGGTCAGGCGGGCCGCAGAGGGCGGCGGACGTGCTGCGGACGGGCTGCCGGCGCGCATTTCGGCCGTGAGTTGCGCGGGTGCGAACGTTTTCGCAGCTCATTCAGGAGTGGCGCGCAAACCGATTCTGGCGTGCGCGTCACTCCCGTCTATAGCCCCAGCAGCTCCTGGGCGTTCGCGGCGCAGACGTCCCGCACGTCCCTCCTGCGAATCTGCTCGAGCAGGCCCAGCGTCCGCTCCAGCGAGGAGGCCACCCCTGCGGCCGTGAAGGGCTCGCCCCCTGCGGGCGGGAGGTCGGTCTCGGTCAGAAGGCGACCCTCGGGCAGCTGCCGCGCATACTCGCGGCCGCGCTTGGTCGTAAGCATCATCTCGTTGACCGAGAACCAGCAGCCCGCCCCCACGGCGCGGTGCAGCTCGTCGCTGGTGCCGCTGAACCAGTGGAAGACGCAGGCGCAGCGCTCGAGCGCTCCCGTGCGCTCCAGGACGTCGAGCACCGCACCGGCGCTCCGCACCGAGTGGAGCGAGAGCACCCGCTGCCTGCCGCCGGGCGTGGGCGCGGACGCCGCCGCCGTGCAGATGCGCTCGAGCGCCGCGAGCTGACGTGCCTTGCTTCCCGAGTCGACGTGGGCAGGGGAGAGGTCCATGCCTATCTCGCCCACGAAGCCCTCCTGGCCGGCGAGCCTTGCCGTCAGCGCTACCCCCTCGTCGTTCAGCCGTCCGTCGGCGACCCACCAGGGGTGCGCCCCCACGGCGAGGCGGACGTTAGGGGCGTCCCCGAGCTCCTCCCGCGCGCGTAGAAAGCCCTCCGGCGTCACGCTGCAGGCCAGGACCGCCAGTCCCAGGCCCCGGGCCTCCTGCGCCATCTCGGGCGCGTTGGACATGAAGTCGAGGTGGCAGTGCATGTCCGCCAGCCGCCAGCCCACGCTAGCGCCAGCCCTTGCGGTCGCGCTCGTTCGAGAGTCCCGCGAGGTCGCAGATCACGCGGCCGGCGATCATCTGCCCCATGATGGGTGGGAGGTAGCTCATGGTTCCCAGGATGGAGTTGCTGCGGTCGCGCTTGCCGTCGGGGCCGGTGCCGCCCCCGACGGGGATGGGTGGCTCGTCAGAGTAGAGGACGCGCAGCTTGCGTATGCCGCGCCTGCGGCACTCCTTGCGCATCACGCGGGCTATGGGGTCCACGTCCGTCCGCTCTATGGTCGAGAAGCGCAGGCGGCAGGGGTTGAGCTTGTTCGCCCCTCCCATGCTGGATATGAGGGGGATTCCCTCGTCCTGGCACCAGCGGGCGATGGCCAGCTTCTGCGAGACCGTGTCTATGGCGTCGACCACGTAGTCGGGGCGGGGGAGTGCGCCGAGCTGCTCGGCCAGGCCGTCCCTGCTCAGGAAGGCCTGCAGCAGCGTGACCCTGCAGTTGGGGTTGATGTCGCGCACCAGGCGTCCCATGACCTCGCTCTTGGGCTGGCCCATGCTGCTCTGCCAGGCCACCGCCTGGCGGTTCAGGTTGCTGGGTGCCACCACGTCGCGGTCTACCAGGACGAGCTCGCCCACGCCGCCGCGGGCCAGCGCCTCCGCGCAGTTGGAGCCCACGCCGCCCAGCCCCAGGACCATGACGCGGCTGCCCTGCACGCGTGCCAGGGTCTCGTCGCCCATGACCAGTCTCAGGCGGTCGGTCGCGGTCTCGACCTTGGGCGTGACGTCAAACTCGCTTGGTAGGGGCATGGTCCGGGCTCCCTTCGTGCGTGCGTTCGCAATGCATACCAGCCGATTGTAGGTGCCAGATGCGCCGGCCAGGCCGAATTCGGCACTTTTTGTCAGAAAAAAATACGTGATATTGAAAAAAGTCAAGAAAATATATGCAAGCGGTATTTTGACCAAGAAATGAAAAGTGTACGATTTATGGCGTTCATATCTGCTTATGAGTTGTTGTTCAAACAAATCTACATTCCGCGAACGGCAGATTGTCAAGGAAAGACCACAAAACAATATAATTTTATTTTGTGCGATGAATGTGCGGGTGGCTTGAGCAGGCGGCCCTGAGGCAAGCCGCATCGCACGGGAACTGTAGGCAAGGAAGACAAGAAAGGCGAAGGAGGTAAGCGATGGTAGGCATCATTTTGGCAAGCCACGGCGGGCTCTGCACGGGCATCAAGGAGTCGGGACAGATGATCTTTGGTCCCCAGGAGAACGTCGAGGCGGTCGCCCTGACTCCCGACATGGGTCCGGACGACTATCACGCCAAGCTGCTCGAAGCGGTCGCTAAGCTCGAAGACCAGGACCACGTCCTGTTCCTGGTCGACCTCTGGGGAGGCACTCCCTTCAACCAGACCTCGCGTCTGCTCGAGGAGGAGGGCAAGGAGGACTGGGTCGCACTGACCGGTCTGAGCCTGCCCATGCTCGTCTCGGCGTACGGCTCCCGCATGGCGGCCGAGACCGCTGCCGACGTGGCCGCGGAGGTCTACCCCGAGGCCAAGGGCGGCGTCAAGGTCAAGCCCGAGTCCCTGCAGCCTGCAGACGGCAGCGCTGCCGCGCCGGCGGCCGTCACCGCCCCTGTGGGCGCCATCCCCGAGGGGACGGTCCTGGGCGACGGCCACATCAAGTTCGTGCTCGTGCGCGTCGATACGCGCCTGCTCCACGGCCAGGTGGCCACCACCTGGACCAAGATGACCGGACCCGACCGCATCATCGTGGTCTCGGACGACGTCTCGAAGGACCAGCTCCGCAAGACGATGATCGTCCAGGCCGCACCTCCGGGAGTCAAGGTACACGTCGTGCCCGTCCAGAAGATCATTGACGTCGCCAAGGACCCGCGCTTCGGTGCCACCAAGGCCATGCTCCTCTTCGAGACTCCGCAGGACCTGCTGCGCGCGGTCGAGGGCGGAGTCGACGTCAAGAAGGTCAACCTCGGCTCCATGGCCCACTCGGTGGGCAAGGTCGTCGTGACCAACGCCATCGCCATGGGCGAGGACGACGTCGACACGCTCGAGAAGCTCGCCGGTCACGGCATCGAGTTCGACGTGCGCAAGGTGCCCGCCGACTCCGCCGAGCCCTTCGACGCCATCATGAAGAAGGCCAAGTCCGAGCTGGCCGCCCAGACCAAGTAAGAAGGAGGGAATATGTCGCCAATCACGATCCTGCTCGTCGTCATCGTCGCGTTCTTCGCGGGCATGGAAGGCATCCTCGACCAGTGGCAGTTCCACCAGCCCCTCGTCGCCTGCACCCTTATCGGAATCGTCACGGGCTACCCCACCGAGGGCATTCTCCTGGGCGGCTCGCTCCAGATGATTGCCCTGGGTTGGGCCAACATCGGCGCCGCTGTTGCCCCCGACGCGGCTCTGGCCTCCGTCGCCTCGTCCATCATCATGGTGCTCGCCCTCTCGGGCGGCAGCGCCGACTCCGCCGCTGCGGTCAACGCCTCGATCGCCCTGGCCATCCCGCTTTCGGTCGCTGGCCTCTTCCTCACGATGATCGCCCGCACGCTGGCCACCGGCATGGTCCACGCCATGGACCAGGCCGCCGAGCGCGCCGACTTCGGTGCCATCGAGCGCTGGCAGTTTGCCGGCATCATCATGCAGGGCCTGCGCATCGCCGTCCCCGCCGCCACGCTCTGCGTCATCCCGGCGGAGGCCGTGACCAACGCCCTCAACGCCATGCCCGCATGGCTGTCCGGCGGAATGGCCGTCGGCGGCGGCATGGTCGCAGCCGTGGGCTACGCCATGGTCATCAACATGATGGCAACCAAGGAGGTCTGGCCCTTCTTCGCCCTGGGCTTCGTCCTCGCCGCCATCAGCCAGCTCACGCTCATCGCCCTCGGCGCCATTGGCGTCTCCCTCGCCCTGATCTACCTCGGCCTCAAGGAGCTTGCCACCCAGGGTGGCGGCGCCGGCAGCTCGGGCGATCCCCTCGGCGACATCCTGAACAACTACTAGGCCCCAAGGGAGAGTGAAGACAGAAATGGCAGAAGAGAAGGTAACGCTTAGCGTCAAGGACCGCAGGGCGGTCGCGTGGCGCCACCAGTTCCTCCAGGGCTCCTGGAACTACGAGCGCATGCAGAACGGCGGATGGTGCTACTCCATCATCCCGGCCATCAAGGCCCTCTATCCCAACAAGGAGGACCAGTCCGCGGCCCTCAAGCGCCACCTGGAGTTCTATAACACCCATCCATACGTCTCCTCCCCGGTCATGGGCGTCACCCTGGCCCTCGAGGAGGGGCGCGCCAACGGCGAGCCCATCGACGACGCCACCGTCCAGGGCGTCAAGGTCGGCATGATGGGCCCGCTGGCCGGCGTCGGCGATCCCGTGTTCTGGTTCACCGTGCGCCCCATCCTGGGTGCCCTCGGCGCCTCCCTGGCGCTTGCCGGCAACATCCTGGGCCCCATCCTGTTCTTCGTCCTCTGGAACGTCATCCGTCTCGCGTTCGAGTACTACACGCAGGAGTTCGGATACAAGGCAGGTGCCTCCATCGCGCAGGATCTCTCGGGCGGCATGCTCGGAAAAATTACCGAGGGAGCCTCCATTCTCGGCATGTTCATCATCGGCTCGCTGGTCGAGCGCTGGGTGTCCATCTCGTTCACCCCGATCGTCTCGATGATCCCGCAGCAGGCCGGTGCCTACATCGACTGGGCCAACCTGCCCGCCGGTGCCGAGGGCGTCAAGGCGGCCCTCACGCAGTACAGCGCCCTGGGCGTCAACGGTCTTGACGCGACCAAGGTGACCACGCTCCAGCAGAACCTCGACCAGCTCATCCCCGGCCTCACTGCCGTGCTGCTGACCCTGCTCTGCTGCAAGCTGCTGAAGAAGAACGTCTCGCCCATCGCGATCATCCTCGCGCTGTTCGCCTTCGGCATCGTCGGTCGCGTCTGCGGCTTCATGTAGGAAGCACGCCCGCGACGGCGGGCGTGACGCTCGACGCGAGGGGTCGCGCCTAGTAGGCCGGGGGAGGCCGGGAGTCTCCTTCGGTCGAGGGGCGTGGCCCCTTCTCGCTTGGACCTGCAAGCTTTGAATGGCGGACGCGACTGGCGTAGCCGCACGACCCGATCGGAGCCCGAAGATGGCGCAATCGCAGAACAGCAGCGTGGACCTCACCGTGCGTGCGACCTCCTACCACGGGCTCGCCACCTACGGGAACCTCATGGTTGGCAACAAGGCGGTCGAGTTCTATAACGAGAAGAACGCCGAGGACTACATCCAGATTCCCTGGGACGAGGTCGACCACGTGGCGGCGTCCGTGATGGCGGGCGGGCGCTGGATCTCGCGCTTCGCGGTGTTTACGAAGACGAACGGCAGCTTCTCGTTCTCCACGCGAGACAACAAGGCCACGCTGCGCGCGATGCGGCCGTATGTGGGGGAGGACCGGCTCCTGAGGTCGCCCAGTTTCCTGGACGTTCTTTCGCTGGGAGTGCGGCGGCTGTTCAGGGGCGTCTCGGGCAGGTAGTCCGGACGCGCGCGACGGGGCATGCGGCGCTGGCTCGACGATGCGTGCTTGGCGGCGTGTGCGCCGACGGCTCCGCCCGCCCCGTTCGCATCCGCCCGCGTCCCGCCCCGAGCTGTTGCCTGTGTGAAGCGCCAGGCAGAAGCGTCGGTCCACGTCTTGACCTGCGCTATACTTCCTGCGCATATGACTAAGGGCCCGCGCCTAGCGCAGGCGGGCGCGCGAGAAGGAGAGACACGTGGCAACCATCAGCACCGCAGACTTCAAGAACGGCATGGGGCTCAAGATCAACGGCAAGTACTACACCCTCGTCGAGTTCCAGCATGTCAAGCCCGGCAAGGGCGGCGCCTTCGTCCGCTACACCATCAAGGACCTCAAGTCCGGCAAGACCATCAACAACCAGACCGTCAACGCGGGCACCAAGTTCGAGAGCGTCCAGCTCATCACCCGCGAGATGCAGTACCTCTACAACGACGGCGTCGCCTACGTCTTCATGGACAACGAGTCCTACGAGCAGATTCCCGTCGACCCCTCTTACATCGGCAACAACGCCCAGTGGCTCAAGGAGAACGACACCTGCCAGCTCCTCTACGCCGACACCGAGCTCCTCGGCGTGAACCCGCCCATGTTCATCGAGGTCGAGATCACCGAGACCGACCCCGGCTTCAAGGGCGACACCGTTCAGGGCGGCACCAAGCCCGCGACCATCGAGACCGGTGCCATCATCCAGGTCCCCATGTACCTGAACCAGGGCGAGGTCATCAAGGTGGACACCCGCGACGGCAAGTTCGTCTCGCGCGTCTAGCGTCCGTCCTCACGTCCTCTTCGGGACCCGCGTGCGAGCGGCACGTGGGTCCCGCGCTTTAGCGCAAGGGCCGGGCCCGGCTGCTCCCTGCGCTCGGCCTGCGCTCACGGCTTCGCGGGCGGCCGGCATCCGTCCAGGCCCAACGTCTATACTGGTCTCGTGAGCGTCGCAAGCGGATTCGACGGAGCGTCCCTCCCGAAAGGACTTCCCATGGCAGATAGCGAACTCTTCATCTCTGGTATCGGCATCTCGAGGAACGTCATCTCGACCATCGTCACCCTGGCGGCCGAGAAGGTCGAGGGCGTCGTGCGCGTGGGCGGCAACGACGTCGCCTCCAGCCTGGTGTCCGTCTTTACCCGCAGCAGCGTCTCCCCGGCGCAGGCCGTGGAGTCCTCCGTCGAGGACGACGAGCTCAGGGTGACCGTCCACCTGGCCGTCTTCTACGGCTATCCCTTCACCCAGCTCGCCGCAGCCGTGCGCGAGGCCGTCTGTGCCGCCATCACCGAGCAGGTTGGCGTTCAGGTCGCGGCGGTCGACGTCTGCATCGATAGCCTCGTTTTTCCCAAGGAGTAGCGTTGTCCAACATGCACTTCGGTCCGCGCACCACTGCGCGCAGCCAGGCTCTGCAGCTTCTGTTCCAGGCCGAGGCCACCGGTCGCACGGTCTTCGAGGTCCTGGAGGGCGACTACTCGCTCTCGGACGGGCCGCTCGACCCCTTTGGCGAGCGCCTCGCGCGTGGGGCGGACGACATGCGCTTCGACCTCGACGCCGTCATCGACGTGACCTCCTCCAACTGGAGCCTCTCGCGCATGCCCGCCGTCGATCGCAACCTCCTGCGCATCGCGCTGTACGAGATGCTCGAGGTCGACGAGGTCGCGACGGCGGTCGCCATCGACGAATCCGTCGAACTGGCGAAGGCCTACGGCACCGACGAGTCCTCGCGCTTCGTGAACGGCCTCCTGGGCCGTGTCGCCTCGCGCATCGAAGCCGGGCGCGACGTGGTGGCCGACGCGCGCGACGAGCTCGCCCGCCGTGCGGCGGAGGAGCGCAGGCGCGCCGAGGTGGCGGAATCCGATGCGGCGGAAGGCGATTCCGGGCTGGGCGGCGCGGGCGACGCCGAGGGGCAGCCGAGCGAGACCGGCGTGACCCTCGACGCGCCTGTCGAGCCCCAGGCCGTGTCCCAGGTCGAGCCCCCCGCAGGACCAGGGGAAGCCGTCTCCCAGACCGGCGAGGCCGAGTAGGCCATGTCAAAGCCGAACACCTCTGCGTACAAGTCCTTCGAGGACATCAGCGGCCGTCTCGACCAGATCATCGACCTGGTCCGCGACAAGGATACTTCCCTCGAGCGCTCGCTCGACCTCTTCGACGAGGCCATCGCGCTGGGCTCGAAGGCGGTCGACCTCGTGGACGCCACGGACTTCTCGCCCCAGGAGCAGGCCCAGCTCGCCGAGGCCGCCGAAGCCGCGGTCGCGGATGACAAGGCACCCGGGTCGACTGCCAGCGAGGCATAGGCATGGGCCGGGGCCTGCGTCGCCTTGACCAGATCCTGGTGGAGAGGGGCCTCTTCGCCAACGCGCAGGACGCCCTGCGTTCCGTCCTTGCGGGTGACGTCAGTACCAGCGGACGCAGGCTTGACCA
Source organism: uncultured Olsenella sp. (assembly GCA_947253595.1). Taxonomy (GTDB): domain Bacteria; phylum Actinomycetota; class Coriobacteriia; order Coriobacteriales; family Atopobiaceae; genus Olsenella_I. The sequence continues at coordinate 23,003 of CAMXZR010000010.1, forward strand.
CGCGGGCGAGCTCCTGCCACCCGATGTTTCTCTCCACGTGAGGGGGCACCTTCCCTACGTGGGCCGCGGCGGCCTCAAGCTCGAGCGCGGCCTCGACGCCTTCGGCGTGGACCCCTCCGGACTCGCCTGTCTGGACGTCGGCTGCTCCACCGGGGGCTTCACCGACTGCCTGCTCAAGCGCGGGGCGGCGAGCGTGCTCTCCGTGGACGTGGGCTACGCCCAGTTCGACTGGACGCTTCGCCAGGACCCCCGCGTCACCCTCCTCGAGCGCACCAACATAGTGGACGTCCCCACGTCCGGGCGCGCGGGCAGCATCGACTTGGCGGTCTGCGACGTTTCCTTCACCTCCGTGACCACCGTGCTGCCCGCCGTGTGCAAGCTCCTCTCGCCTGATGGGTCCTTCCTGACTCTGGTCAAGCCGCAGTTCGAGGCCGAGCGCTCTCGGGTGGGGGAGGGGGGCGTCGTGGGTGACCCCGACGTCTGGCTCTGGTCCCTGCGCAGGGTGATCTCCGCCTTCGAAAAGAGAAGCATCGGCCTTCGGGGCTGCTGCGCGAGTCCCATCAGCGGGCACAAGGGCAACAGGGAGTTCCTGCTGCTGGGCGTGTGCGGCGCCGCGTCGCTTGACCTCGACCTCGTGGGTGTCGTGACCGAGGTTGCGGCGTCCTCGGGCGAGGCACGGGCCCCTCGCGGTACGGGCGCGCCCGACGGCCGGGACGGGGTGGATCCCACGGGCCGGTGAGCCCTGCCCGTGCTACACTCTTGCAAAGACCGAACATGCGTTCCAAAAGGGGTGTCAAGGATGAAGGTGCTGCTCGTTCCCAACTACTCCCGCCCTGAGGCCATGGAGGGCGCAAGCCGCCTTGCCGCATGGCTCGAGGGGGAGGGCGTTGAGCTGCAGTGGGCCCACGACAAGAAGCTCTTCCCGGACCGCGTCGTGGACATGCAGGGCGTGGACCTGGTGGTTTCGCTCGGGGGCGACGGCACGCTACTCAGGGCCGCGCGCATCGTGGGCTACCAGGAGATACCCCTGCTCGGACTCTCGTACGGGCATCTGGGCTTCCTCACTGCAGGTGGCCCCTCCGACATGATAGAGACCGTGGCGAGCGCCCTTGCGGGAGAGCTCCATGCCTCCCACCGCGCGACCCTGGACGTGGAGGTCGAGTTCGATCTGCCGGACGGCAGCTCACAGTCCAGGCGCGCCTTCGCCCTCAATGACCTCTCGCTCACGCATGGCGTGCGAGGCGACATGATCGAGTTCGACGTCGCCGTGTCCGACCACCACATCGAGCGCCTCCGTGGCGACGGCTTCGTGGTGGCCACGGCGACCGGCTCCACCGGCTATGCCCTCGCCGCGGGCGGGCCCATCGTCACCCCGGAGTTCGCAGGCATGATCTGCGTGCCTGTGGCACCGCACTCCATCAGGGCGCGCGCCTTCCTGACCGCTTCCTCCGATGTGGTCGAGATCGCGATCAGCCCCGAGCGCCACGCGGAGCGCCTCTTCTTCTCGGACGGGCAGCCCATGGATTGCGGGCCGCGCGGCGTGCGTGCCACCGTGAGGCGCGGCCCGGGCGACATCATCCTCCTCGACCGCAGCTCCAAGAGCTTCTACCAGTCGGTCTCGCGCGTGTTCTATGGAGAGAACCGCTGATGATCGATCAGCTCCACGTCCAGGACGTCGCGCTCATCCATGACGCGACCGTAGAGCCCTCGGCGGGCCTCACCGTCCTCACGGGCGAGACGGGCGCGGGCAAGTCCGCGCTGCTCTCGTCCGTCAAGCTGCTCATGGGCGAGCGTGCGGACGCGGGGGCGGTACGCGAGGGGAGCGACTCCCTGATCGTCGAGGGGCGGCTCTTCTTGGCCGGAGGCGACGGGGAGGGCATCGTGGTGCGTCGTCAGGTGGAGGCCAGCGGCCGCGGCAGGGTGCAGGTGGACGGGCGCATGGCGTCGGTGAGGGAGCTCGCCGAGGGCGTGGGTGCGAGCATCGACCTCTGCGGTCAGCACGAGCACCAGAGGCTCCTGCAGGTGGCGAGTCACGTGGACCTCCTGGATGGCTGGGCGGGAGAAGACGTCACGGCGGCGCGGGAGTCCTACGCCCAGGCCCTGGCGGATGTCCAGGCCGCCCATGCCGAGCTAGAGCGCGTGACGGATATGAGCCGGTCCGCAGACGAGCGCGTGGACGAGGCTACCTTCGTTCTCAGGCGCATAGACGAGGTGGGACCCACGGAGGGCGAGCTCGAGGAGCTCGAGCGGCAGCTGCCCGTGGCCGAGCACGCCGAGGCGCTGCTCAGGGCCACCGGAGGGGCGCATGAGTCCATACTGGGCGACGAGGGTGTGTCCGACGCCCTCGCCTCCGCCGTGTCGGAGCTCAGGGACGCCTCGGCTTACGACGAGCGCCTCGCCGTCTTCGCCGAACGGCTCGAGTCCAGCCTCATAGACGTGGAGGACGTGGCCTCGGAGCTCAGGCGCTACCGCGACTCCCTCGACTTCGACCAGGACTCCCTGGAGCGCATGCAGACACGCATGTCGCAGCTCCAGGGGCTCCTGCGCAGCTACGGCCCCCGCATGAAGGACGTCCTCGACTGCCGCTACAGGGCGGCCGAGCTCGTGGATGCCGCCCGTGACGGCAGCGCCCTCGTGGCGCGCGCCAAGGAGGTGCTCGACTCGGCCGAGGCAAGGCTTGCCAGCCGCGCCGACGAGCTCGACGCCCTGCGCGCCGCAGCGGCACCCGAGCTCTCTCGCGCCGTCTGCGAGCAGATGGCCTACCTCGAGATGGACACCGCACGGCTCGAGGTGGCCCAGAGGAGGCTGCCGCGCGCCCAGTGGACCGCGGCGGGTGCCAGCACCGTCGAGCTCATGTACCGCCCTGCGAAGGGCCTGGCCGCCCGTCCCCTCAGGAGGATTGCCTCGGGGGGCGAGGTGAGCCGCGTGATGCTCGCCTGCAAGGTGGTCCTGGGCGAGGCGGATGGCACTGAGACGCTGGTCTTCGACGAGGTCGACGCAGGGGTGGGCGGAAGCACTGCCGTCGCCCTCGCCCAGGTGCTTGCGCGCCTCGCCCGCAGCCACCAGGTCATCGTGGTCACCCACCTCGCGCAGGTGGCGGTCATGGCGGAGCGGCACTACCTGGTGTCGAAGAGCGCGGGGGCCCTGCCCCAGACTACAATCAGCCCCATCGAGGGGGAGGCGCGCGTCGTCGAGGTCGCCCGCATGCTCTCGGGGGACGCGAGTGAGGCGTCCCTCGCCCACGCGCGCCAGATGCTCGAGGCCGCGTCGGCGGATCGGGCGCTCTAGCCCCGTCCCCCTCGCCTGGTTGGGGGCAGAAGGGGGAGCCCGGTCTGGCGTGTTACTCTCGCCTCCCTTGCACTCTCGCCCCGTCCTCTTCCGTCCCCTTGCCGGCGTCTGCGCTTTATGAAAAAAATCCCCCTCGCGCGTATTGCCCGCCGTGCTCGTCGTACAATCGAGTCCCGTGGATAAGTCGTATTGACTCGTTGCGGGAGGCCAAATCTAATGACCAAGCACATATTCGTCACCGGCGGCGTCGTCTCTTCCCTGGGGAAGGGCATCTGCGCCGCCTCGCTGGGCAGGCTCCTCAAGTCCAGGGGCTACAAGGTCATGATGCAGAAGGCCGACCCCTACCTCAACGTCGACCCGGGCACCATGAGCCCCTTCCAGCACGGCGAGGTCTTCGTCACCGAGGACGGCAAGGAGACCGATCTCGACCTGGGCCACTACGAGCGCTTCATTGACGAGAACCTTGCTCGCGAGTCCAACTTCACCACGGGCGCCATCTACCAGTCGCTCATCTCGCGCGAGAGGGCGGGAGACTTCCTGGGCGGCACCGTGCAGGTCGTTCCCCACGTCACCAACGCCATCAAGGCGCGCTTCCTGCGCGTCGAGGAGCAGACCTCCGCTGACGTGGTGATCACCGAGCTCGGCGGCACCATCGGCGATATCGAGGGCCAGCCCTTCGTCGAGGCGATCAGGGAGTTTCGCAAGGAGAAGGGCGCGGGCAACTGCGTCGTGATCCACGTGAGCCTGGTACCCTACATCGCCGCGGCGCACGAGGTCAAGACCAAGCCCACCCAGCACTCCGTGAAGGAGCTCCGCTCCATGGGCATCCAGCCCGACTTCATCGTCTGCCGCTCGGACCACGAGGTGGACGCCTCCATCCGCGCTAAGATCGCGAGCTTCTGCGACGTCGCCGAGGACTGCGTCTTCGAGAACTCCGACTGCCCCTCGATCTACGACGTCCCCGCGCACCTCGCGGAGCAGGACTTCGACCTCAAGGTGCTGGAGCGTCTGTGCCTCGAGCCCCGCGAGCGTGACCTGGCTGACTGGGCCCGCTTCACCGACGCCATGCATGAGGCGAATCGCCGCGAGGACGCCGTCACCATCAAGGTCGTGGGCAAGTACACCCAGCTGCCCGACGCCTACCTCTCCGTCATCGAGGCCCTGCACCACTCCGGCGTCTACTACGGCCGCAACGTGAGGATCGACCTGGTGGACGGCGAGGAGCTCGACGAGTCCAACGCGGACGAGGTTCTGGGTGGCGCGGACGGCATCCTCGTGCCCGGTGGCTTCGGCCTGCGCGGCATAGAGGGCAAGATCCTCTCGGCCCACCGCGCCCGCACGCAGCTCGTGCCCTACCTGGGCGTGTGCCTGGGCCTGCAGGTCGCCGTCTGCGAGTTCGCCCGCTACGCCTGCGACATGGCCGGGGCCACCTCCACGGAGTTCGTCCCCGACGCCGAGTTCCCCGTGATCGACCTCATGCCCGACCAGGAGGACGTGACCGAGAAGGGCGGCACCATGCGCCTGGGCGCCTATCCCTGCAAGCTGGGGGAGGGCAGCCTCGCCCGCGAGGCCTACGGAGAGGAGCTGGTCTACGAGCGTCACCGCCACCGCTTCGAGGTCAACAACGCCTACCGCGCCAGGCTCGAGGCCACGGGCCTGCGCCTGAGCGGACTCTCGCCCGACGAGCGCCTGGTCGAGATGGTCGAGCTTCCCGAGGACGTGCATCCCTGGTTCGTGGCGACCCAGGCGCACCCCGAGTTCAAGAGCCGCCCGACCAACCCCGCCCCGCTCTTCCGCGAGTTCGTGCGCGCCTCGATCGCGCACCACGAGGGCTGCGGGCGTATCTCCGTGGAACCCCTGCACGCAGAGGGCAAGGAGGCGTAGCTTGGGAGAGAGCCTCGACAGGGCCTGCCGAGACTACCTTGCCTACCTCGCCGTCGAGCGGGGTAGCTCGCAAAACACCATCCAGTCGTACGGGCGCGACCTCGAGCGCTACCTGGCCTTCCTGGCAAGGCGCGGCGTGGTCGCGCCCGACGACATCACGAGGGAGGATGCGGAGGCCCACGTGAGGGAGCTCCACGAGATGGGCCTGGCCTCGTCCTCGGTCCAGAGGGCGGCCTCGGCCATGAAGGGCTTCCACCGCTTCATGGTCGCCGAGCAGATCTGCGAGAATCACCCCACCGCCGACCTGGCGCTTCCCAAGAAGCCCGAGCGCCTGCCCGACGTCATCTCGCGCGAGGACGCGGCTCGCCTCCTCGACGAGCCCTTCCGCGTCGACCCCCGGCCCAAGGCGCGCCAGACGGGTGAGCCCGACCGCGGCAACGTGGCCGCCTTTCGTCGGGACAAGGCCATCCTGGAGCTGCTCTATGGCTGCGGGCTGCGGGTGTCCGAGCTCTGCGGGCTGGACCTGAGGGACGTGGTCCTGGAGGAGGAGCTGCTCCGGGTCATGGGGAAGGGGTCCAAGGAACGGGTCGTGCCCGTGCTGGGGGCGGCCGCGCGGGCGCTTGGGGACTACCTCGGCGAGTGGCGACCCCTGCTCGTCGCCCACGGGAGGCCGGGTCCGGCCGTCTTCCTGAGCCTGAGGGGAAGCCGCATCACGCGCCAGGCCGTGCACGCGCTGGTGGAGCGCTACGGTCGCATGGTGGGAATCGAGGGGCTCCATCCCCACACGCTGAGGCACAGCTACGCGACGCATCTGCTCGAGGGCGGCATGGACCTGAGGATGGTCCAGGAGCTTCTGGGGCACGCGTCGGTCTCGACCACCCAGCTCTACACCCACGTCGACCGCAGCCACATTCGCATGGCCTACCTCCAGGCGCATCCGAGGGCCGGGCTGAGGG
>CAMXZR010000011.1 GCA_947253595.1 uncultured Olsenella sp.
GATGCACAGCGTGGGACGGGCGGGTATGGGCGGCTCCCCCACGCGGAGGTAGCGCAGAGCCACCGCAACGGAGACGAGCACGAAGGCGACGACCCCGAACCAGAAGGACGCCGTCCCCACGTCGGCCCTACCTATGGCGGGGGCGGTGATCGATGCCGCGACGATGCCCACGTAGACGATGTACCAGCTGGGGAAGACCTGCCCCAGCTGGAAGTGCAGCACGAAGCGGGCGGTGAACCATACGATGAGCACCAGGTGCAGGGCGAGGCCAAGGTACCAGAGGAGGTAGCCCAGGGGCTCAAGCACCGACTTGGCATATCCGGCGAGCAGCAGGAGCGACATGGGGAAGGTGCCCGCGATGCTGGCAAGCATGGGGTTGGCCATGTCGCGCTTAAAGTCCTCGGGATACAGCGCAAGCTTCGCCGCCAGGACGATTCCCATCACGGTGGCGAGGACCCCGCAGGCCATGCGGATGGGCTCGCCGTAGCTCTGGAGCAGGTTTCCCAGGCCGACCAGGCCCAGCATCACGCCAGCGAGCGGAAGGGGGACTCTCCTAAGCAACGGAAGCCTCCCTCTTGGCCGCGACGACGTCCTCGATCTTCAGGCGCACGAGGGGCTCGCCGCCCTCTCCGTCGAGGTTGGTCACGCCCTCCTCGCGACAGACGATGCTGGCGACCTTTCAGGCACGTGAGCACGCGGCAGCAGAGGGCGTGCCTGCCGTTGTTGTCACGGAACCAGTCGTGTAGCTCGTGGGTGAGGCTCATGCACCTGACGACCTTGGGGTCCTGCGGGCCGTTCTGCTCGGCGCGCCCGTAGAGCAGGCCGAGGGCGGCAACGCCCCCGTTGGCCGCACCGCACATGCAGCCGGACTTGCCCACGCCCACGGACATTCCCGAGACCATGGTGATGACCTGCTCGGACACGTCAAGCTTGAAGCAGTCGCAAATGGCGCACATGACTGCCTCATCGCAGAAGTAGCCACCCTTGTAGTAGCCCTCCGCCAGGCGCTGGACCTCGTGGGGGCTCACCTCCCTCGCGTTGATTCTAACGTTCGTAGCCATGATGAAGCCCCTCTCCTTGAACCCTTTGTATGGCTATGCGTCACCTAGACCCGAGGGCCTGGAATTCACCGAGCTCGTATGTCAGCTACAAGATTTCGCGAAGCGCCCCCAGCGCCGCCTCCACATCGTCGACCGTGTTGAAGTAGCCGAACGAGAAGCGAATGGTGCCGTTGGGGTAGGTCCCCAATGTCTTGTGCGCGGACGGGGCGCAGTGTAGTCCCACGCGGACCATGATTCCATGGTCAAAATCCAACTTTTTTGCGACGGTAGCCTCGTCGGCGCCAGGCGTCTGGATGGACACGACGGCCGTGCGTCCCTCGGTCCCACGCCTTCCGACCAGTCTGGCCGCTCCCCTCTCCTCCAGGGGGGCCAGACCCTCCATGAAGCGGGCCGCGAGCCCCATCTCGTGCCGGTGGATGGCGTCGACACCCGTCTTTGCGAGCCAGCCCAGGGCGGCATGCAGGCCATAGATGCCCGGGAGGTTCTGGGTGCCCGCCTCCAGACGGTCGGGCAGGAAGTCCGGGAGCTCCTCGGCGTGGCTGACGCTCCCCGTGCCGCCAGAGACGAGGGGCTCGAGCTGAAGGCCCAGGCCCTCCGCCAGGACGAGCCCGCCAATGCCCTGGGGGCCCATGAGGCCCTTGTGGCCGGTGAATGCCACGGCGTCGGCATGCAGCCCTTCCATGTCTATGGGAAGCACGCCCGCAGTCTGCGCGCTGTCGAGGAAGAAGCGGAGGCCGTGCTCCCGGCAGAAGGCACCCAGCTCGCGCACGGGCATGACGGTGCCACAGACGTTGCTCGCGTGCGTCATGACCAGGACGCGGGTGGCGGGAGTGAGGCAGGACTCGAGCGCGTCCAGGTCGAGCGCGCCCTCCCCGTCGCAGCGGGCGCGGGTGAAGCTCACGCCCCGGCGCTCCAGCTGGCGCAGGGGGCGCATGACGGCGTTGTGCTCCATGGAGGAGACGATCACGTGGTCGCCGGGCCGCAGGTAGCCCTTGAGCAGGACGTTGAGGGACTCGGTCACGTTCTTCGAGAAGACCACGTTGGCGCAGTCCGAGCCCCCGAAGAGACCACAGACGAGCTCGCGCGTCTCGAAGACGACCTGCTCGGCGCCGTAGGCGTCCCCGTAGGCACCACGCCCCACGTTGGTGCCCACGCGGGCAAGGTAGTCGTACACCGCCTGCGCCACGCAGGGCGGCTTGGGGAAGGTCGTGCTTCCGTTGTCGAGATAGATGCCCATGTCTTCCGTTCGTCCCTGTGCGCGCGCCGCTGGCGGAAACGAATCAGCGGGCTCAAACGCTGGCAGTATATGTTGAGAAGAGTTGTTTTTTCAACACTATAACGATAGCCAGGGGCGTCGGAGAGGAGACGAACGTGGATACAAAGAGGGAGAAGACGGCGATCGTTGCGGGGGGTGCGGTGATTGGCGTCATCGCGTCGCTCCTCGTGTACTTCGGCAACCCCGGCAACATGGGCTTCTGCATCGCCTGCTTCATGCGCGACACCGCAGGTGCCCTGGGCCTCGACTCCGCCGTCGCAGTCCAGTACATCCGGCCCGAGATCATCGGCCTGATTCTGGGCGGCACGGCCATGGCCGTCGCCAACAAGGAGTTCGCCCCCAAGGGCGGAAGCGCCCCCGTCACCCGCTTCGTGCTCGGCTTCTTCGCCATGGTGGGTGCCCTCATGTTCCTCGGCTGCCCCTTCCGCATGATTCTGCGCCTCGCGGGCGGCGACCTCAACGCTGTCTGGGGCATCGTGGGCTTCGTCCTGGGCATCGCCTGCGGCGTCGTCTTCCTCAATCGCGGCTACAGCCTTGCCCGTTCCCACAAGATGAGCGTCGTCGAGGGGTCCATCATGCCCGTCGTCGCCATCATCCTGCTGGCGCTGGCCATCGCCGCTCCCGAGTTCATCCACTTCACCGAAGCGGGCAAGGGACCCGGCGCCCTGCACGCCGCCCTGGGCATCAGCCTCGTCGCCGGCCTGGTCGTCGGCGCCATCGCCCAGCGCACCCGCCTCTGCATGGTGGGCGGCATCCGCGACCTGATTCTCTTCCGCGACAACAAGCTGATCCTGGGCTTCGCGGCCATCTTCGTGGCGGCGCTCGCGACCAACTTCGTCCTCACCGCGGCAACTCCCGGAACCTTCTTCAGGCTGGGCTTCGCCGAGCAACCCATCGCCCACACCGACGCGCTCTGGAATGCCCTGGGCACCTTCCTGCTGGGCCTCTCCTGCGTGCTCTTGGGCGGCTGCCCCCTGCGCCAGACCGTCCTATCTGGCGAGGGCAACTCCGACAGCACCATCACCATCCTGGGCCTCGTCGCGGGTGCCGCCTTCTGCCACAACTTCGGCCTCGCCTCCAGTGGCTCTGGACCCACCCTCAACGGCATGGTCGCCACCGTCCTGGGCATCGTCGTGGTCCTGGGCATCGCCTACGCCAATAGCTTCTCGCGCAGCGAGTAGCCCACACAGCAAATGCCAGCCGGCCCGGTCACGACGCAGCTCCTGCCGGGCCGCAGGCAAGATAGGAGAAGCATGAAGACCATTGACGCACGCGGGCTTTCCTGCCCCGAGCCCGTCGTCCTCGCCCGCAACGCCTTGCGCAACGAGTCAGAGCTCGAGGTGCTTGTCGACAGCCCCGCCCCGCGCGAGAACGTCTCTCGCTTCGCTCGCAGCCAGGGCTGCGCCGTCGAGGTCGCCGACGTCGAGGACGGCTGGCGCATCTCAATCAAGCGCTAGATGGAGAGTCAGAGGCACCTCGTCGCCACCTTCGTCTCGCACTTCGCGGCCATGCGCTTCCGCAGCCTCTGCCAGAAGGTGGGATGGGAGGTCGAGCTCATGCCCGTGCCTCGCTCGCTCAGCAGTAGCTGCGGCACCTGCGCGAGCTACGTTCCCAGCACCGAGGGCGAGCCGTTGCCCGAGGGTGCCAGGAAGGACGAGCTCGAGCTCGTGGCACGGGAGGCGGACGGGGGGTTCGACATCGTCTGGAGGCACGAGGGATAGGCGAATGATCTGGCCAGGCTCGGTTTCCCAGGCCTGGCCAGATTGCACGCGAGCGCCTCGGCACCGAAGGGGCCAGACACCGGCGGGCGGCGTGCCCTCCCCTACTGGCCCAGGGTCAGGAGCAACACCATCTTGAAGCGCTTGTCCGCGCGTACGTAGTGCCTGCCGCCCGCGTTGAACTTGAAGTTCTCGCCCGCATGGATGCGGTGCTCCTCGCCCTCGTAGCCAATGGTAGCCTCGCCGTCCAGGGCAAAGACGATGGCCTCGCCCGGTGCCGAGTGCTCGGAGAGCCCCTGGCCCGCGTCGAAGCTCATGAGAGCGAGCTTCATTCCCGCGTTGTGCGCAAGGTCCATGTTCACGATGGACCCCTCCTGGTAGGGCAGGAGGTCTGCCAGCCTGAGTATCTGACCCGCCTTGAGTGCCTCGTTCATGTGCGCGTTCCTTCCAAGGTCGACTTCCACGTACCCGCTCCCGACATCCGTGCGCATTCCCATCGGAACGTCCGCAGGCACCACGGCAAGCTCTCCCGCCGCGAGCGCACGCGACTCCCCTACGCTCGTGTAGAGCTCGAGCGCGCCACCCTGGACGAAGACCAGCTTGGAGGTCGCGTAGCTCTCTGCGCTGATGTCGGTGTGGGCGGCGAGGGCAAAGCCCAGCGGGGTGCCGTCCGCCTCCGTGAGCCTGGAGGAGACCGTACATCCCGGCGGTGCCACGAGCTCGTTCGCGAGCGAGAACACGCTGCCTGCCTTGACTGCCATGCTACCTCGATTCCCCGGCTTGTCCCTACGGCAGGGAGTCTGCCCGTTCGGCGCATAATGTTACCGATGCAAATGCAATTTTTTCGCACGCAGGGTCCACGACATGGGCCCTGGGGGACTCAGACTCCACGTGCGGAGGCACCTCCGGATACACGCGGCGCACCACGAGCCCACGCCCCTCCATGTTGCGCAGGTTGCTGGTCAGCACCTTCTGCGAGATGCCGCTCACGGAGCGCCGCAGCTCGCCAAAGCGCAGGGGCCCATTCAGCAGGTCGCGCATGATGAGAAGGCGCCACTTGCTGCCGATGAGCTGGGCCGTGGTCTCGACGGGACAGGCGGGAAGGTCCGCCAGGCGGGGGCGCCCGTCGTTGCGATGCTCCTCGAAACCCGGGATCGGGGGTGCGACCATGCTTCATCTTCTCGTGAACGGGTGCGGGCAAGGCTATATGGTTACCTCATGCAAGCTATAGCACAGCATGGCACCTGCTTTCCACTTGCGTGGCGGGCATGCCCCTTCTGGAGGCAGACGAATCCCGGGCACCTTGCCCCTTTGCTAGTCGTTCGTCACGACGACCTTCCCGTAGCCCATCTCGCCCTCGAGGAAGGAGTGTGCCTCGGACATGTGGGAAAGTGCAAAGACGCGCGTGGGGGCGAGGTTCATCCGATGGATCTTCACGAACGAGAAGAGCTCGTCCAGGCGCGCCTGGTCAACGTTGGCCGAATGGAAGCTCGTGAGGTAGCCGTTGGCGGGAAGGTCCACGATGGGGTCGAAGCCGTCCATGTACCACACGCCGCCAAGCTGGCCCGTGCTGCAGACGATGCCACCCTCCTGCAGATGCAGGCAGCTGTCCTTGAGCGTCGCCGGCCCGACGAGCTCGAGCACGCGGTCGAGCGTCCTCCCCTCCAGGCACAGGTGGCCACCCTCGTCAGGCACGACCTAGTCGAAGCCGGCGTCGAGCAGAATCGTGGCCCTGCTCGGGGTCCTCGTGCTCCCCAGGAGGCGAACATGGGAAAACGCCGCCCGCGCGAGTCGGGCGAAGGCGACGCCGACCCCACTCGTCGCACCCCTAACCAGCACGCGCTGGCCATCCGTCAGACGCAGGTTCCCGAGCGATCCGAAGGCCGTGTAGCAGGTCTCGGGTATCGCGGCGAGCAGCTCCCAGGGCAGCTGGGAGTCCACGGTGTAGACCTGGTCGTTGGGGACGAGCACGTACTCGGCATAGCTGCCGTCGAAGGCACGGCCCATCTCGCCCATGATGGAGACCACCCTCTAGCCCACGGGCAGGCGCCCCTCGTCGGTGCTGAGGGCGACCTCCCCCACGCACTCGATCCCCAACACGCGGGGGAAGCGCACCGAGGGCGAGAGTCCCTTGCGCGTGAAGACCTCGGAGTGGTTGAGCCCTCGTGCCATGACGTGCACGAGCGACCAGCCCGAACGGGGCCTGGGGACCGGAAGCTCCTCCTCCACCAGCTTCTCCGGACCGCCCGGCTCGCGTATGACGATGGCCCGCATCCTGTCTGGCAACCCCATGTCCTCCCCCTATCTGCTTGCGACCAGCCGCCGCACGAAGTCGGTGGCAGGATGCCTCACGAGCTCGTCGGGCGCGGCGCACTGCTGCAGCACGCCCCCGTCAACCACCGCTATCCGCGTCGAGAGGCGGAGCGCCTCGCCTATGTCGTGCGTCACGAAGACGACGGTGATGCCCGTCTCGTCGAAGATGCGCCTCAGCTCGCGTTGGAGCTGCGAGCGCGTGATGGCGTCGACCGCCCCGAAGGGCTCGTCCATGAGCAGGATGTCCGGCGAGGCCGCGAGGGCGCGCGCTATGCCCACGCGCTGCTGCTGCCCACCCGAGAGCTCGTCAGGATAACGATCCAGCAGCCCCTCGTCGAGGCCCACGATGCCCATCCACTTGCGGACCGCCCCCCTCGTCCGCTCGCGGTCGTTCCCGTTCCAGAGGCTTGGGACGTAGGAGATGTTGCCCTCCACGCTCATGTGGGGGAAGAGCACGCTGCCCTGGATGGCATAGCCTATGTTGCGCCTGAGGAGGACGAGGTCCTGGCCGCGCACGTTGCGGCCGTCCACGATGACGTTGCCGGAACTCGGTTCGACCAGGCCGTTGACCATCTTGAGGAGGGTCGTCTTTCCACCGCCCGACGAGCCGATGAGGCAGACGAACTCCCCGCGGCCGATGTCCAGGGAGACGTCATCGACCACGACCTTCCCCTCGTACTCTTTGCTGACGTGCTCGAAGCGTATGGCAACGCTCCCGCCCACGATCGGTTCGCTCATTGCAGCAGGCCCTTCTCCTCGAGGAACTCGCGTGCGACGTCCTCAGGCGCCCGGCCCTCGCTCTCCACTGCGTGGTTCATGGCGGACATCTCCTCGTTCGAGATGGAGCCCTGGAGCTTCTCCAGCGCCGGACGCAGCTCCGGATGCTCCCGGAGCAGCTGCGAGCGCACCACGTTGCCGCAGAGGTAGGACGAGAAGAATCCGCGGTCGTCCTCGAGCAGCACGCAGTCGGAGGCGCTCAGCTGGCCGTCGGTGGTGAACACCACCATGGCATCGATCCTGCCCTCTGCGAGCGCCTGGTACTTGAGGCCGATGTCGAGGTCCATGGTGCCCGCGAAGTCCATCCCGTACGCCTCGCACAGGGCCTGGTAGCCGTCCTGCCGCTCGAAGAAGTCGTACTCGGCTCCCAGCATGAGCCGACCTGACACGCGAGCGAGGTCGGAATAGCTGCGCAGGCCGTACTGCTTGGCGATCTCGCGGCGCACCACCAGTCCGTAGCTGTTGCCAAAGCCGTACATGCCCACCCACTCGAGACCCAGGTCCCGAGAGTAGCTCTGCCGAAGCTGGTCGAAGAGGCCCTCGTCGTAGCTGCCTTCGCGTTTGAGCACGGCGTTCCAGGCGGTACCCGTGTACTCGGGATAGATGTCAAACTCGCCGGACTCCATGGCGGGCTCGATGTTCGAGGTTCCACCACCCACGCCCTCAGTGAGCTCAACGGCGAGGTCGCTGTCGTGCTCTATGAGGTCCCTGAGCATGTATCCCATGACGTACTGCTCGGTCATGGGCTTGGTGGCAACGTGCACTACCGCCCGGGCGGGCGCGAGGGCACACGCGATGGGCAGGGCGAGAACGACGAGCGCGAGTGCCGCCGTCCCGCGAGCCAGCAGCCTGTTGCGCTTCCTGGCTTCGCTTCCCCGCAGGCCCACGCGCCGCTCCACGAAGCCCAGGGCGAAGTCCACCGCAAGCGCGAGCAGGGCCGTGAGCAGGCTGCCGTCCATGGTCATGGCGGCGTTGTTGGTGGTGATTCCCCTGTAGATGGCCACGCCCAGGCCGCCCGCCCCGATGAAGGAGGCGATGCCCGCCAGGGCGATGGTCATGGTCGCCATGCCGCGTATGCCACTCATCACGTAGGGCAGGGCGAGGGGCAGTTTGATGCGCCACATGATCTGGGCGTCGGTCGAGCCCATGCCTCTCGCCGCCTCGACGAGCCCGGGGTCCACGTTGGTGAGGCCCGTGTACGTGCCGCGCACCATGGGCAGCAGCCCATACACGGCGAGGGCGATGACTGCCGTTACGTTTCCCACGCCCGAGAAGGGGATGAGGAAGCCCAGAAGCGATATGGAGGGAATGGTGTAAAGGAAGTTGACTAGGGCGAGCGAGGGCTTCGCGATGCGTCGGTGCTCCGCCATGAGTCCGCCGAATAGGCCGCCCAGGACGAGCGCCACCGCGATGGCCACGCCGGATATGGCGAGGTGTTCGAGCGCCAGCCGAGCGAAGAAGTCGCGCCGCTCTGCGAGCAGGCTCCACATTGACTCGATCATGGGACCCCTATCTGCGTTCTGTGGCCGAGACGGGACAGGTCTCGAAGCAGCGCCGCCGCCTGCATCCCCCAGACTCTCTCCCCTGGGGTGAATTCTCCTACCCGTGCAGCACGACGGGAAGTAGGCACCTTTTAGTAAGCATGGGAGAGGGGCCTGCGGTGCGTGCCGGCGGCGGGGACGCCCTGCGCGGAGTGGCGCGGGACGGGGCCACGCGATGCGACGCGGGAGGCAACGCCCTAGAAGACCCGCCTCCTCTTGAGCAGCCACATGATAAGCACGCAGGCCAACGCCGTCGCCACGCAGATGATGGCGAAGCCGTGGGTCGCGTTGGCGAGCGGCATCCACTCGTCGCTCACGTTCATGCCATAGAAGCCCGAGACGATGGTGGGCACCGAGAGCACGACCGTGATCACGGCGAGGCGGCGCATCACGTCGTTGAGCCGCAGGTCCATAACGGAGGACATGAGGTCACGGGTGCCGTCGATCACGTTGCGGTAGATCTGGGCCATCTCGATGGCCTGCTGGTGCTCCACGATGGCGTCTCCAAGCAGCTCGTCCAGGCCCTCGTGGCGGAGGAGGCGGGGGCAGCGCCTGAGCCTGCCCAGCACGTTGGCGTTGCCCGCGAGTGAGGTGGAGAGGTATACCAGCGACGACTCGAGGCCATGTAGGGCAAAGAGGTCCGTTTCGCTGATGGAGCGGTCCATGCGCCCCTCGAGGGCGAGGCGGCGACGGTCGATGTCTGCCAGGACCTGCTGGTAGAAGACGCCCAGGCGCAGCAGGATGGTGCACACGAAGCAGCTGTGCCTCCAGGTCGAGAAGCCCCTCACCCTGCCGGAGGAGAAGTCGTCCAGGAGCGCGAAGCGCTCGGAGCAGATGGTGATCACGTTGGACCTGGTGAGGATGATGCAGAGAGGCACGGTGTTGCGGGCGCGCTCGCCGTGGGACTCTCTCGCGGAGGGGACGTCGACCAGGACCAGCAGCGAGTCGTCCTCGTACTCGTACTCGACGCGGGCCTTCTCCTCGGGGTCGGTGGCTGCGAGGACGTCGTCACGCTCGAGCCCGAAGGCCCGGGCGACCTGGTCTACCTCGTCGAGGCTGGGGGCGCTGAGACGAATCCATGCGCCGTCGCCCATGTCGTCCACGCGGGAGGTGACGCGGTTCTCGGTGCGGTATGCCTCGATCACGCACGCCTCCCTCGGACGAAACCCTGCCTGGAGAAGAGCCTAGCACAGGGCACGCCCCCTGCCGGGAGGCTTCTGGCAGGGGGCGTGCCGGCTAGCCCAGGTGCCAGACGTGGTCGGCGGGGAGGCTGTGCCCGAGCACCAGCTCGACGTTCCTGCGGTCGCTCCGCTGGTAGTGCGCCTCTGCCTCCTCGGGCGTCGACCCACCCGCGACCTTGCGCGCAACGAGCCGGCGATGCAAGACCTCCGCGTCCTCCTCGAGCATGACGGAGACGTCGCAGAGCTCGCGGAGCCCCCTCCAGCCAGGCTCGTCCAGGAGCAGGTAGTTGCCTTCGACCAACACGACATCGCCTTCCACCAAAGGCCCATCTGCGCTGACGTCGTGGGTCCTGCGGCTGTAGACGGGCCAGTGCAGGGTGCCCCCCTCCCTGAGGTGCGCGAGCGCCTTGGCCAGCGCCTCGACGTCGAAGGTCTGGGGCGCCCCCTTTACGCTCCTCAGGGTCGGTGCCGCGGGGTCGTCGCCAACGTGGCGCGCATCCAGCCAGGCATTGGGGCGATGGAACCCGTCCATCCCCAGCGCCTGCAGGGCGTCCAGCCCCTCTCGCTTGTCTGGGAGCACCTGGAGGAAGCTCGCAAGCGTCGACTTCCCCGCGCCCGGAGGGGCTACCAGGAAGGCGACGACGCGCCGGCCGCTTCCGCAGGCCTCCTCGCGAAGTTCCGTCAGCTCGCGCAGCAGGGGGAAAAAGAGCCCCTCCACGTCCTCGCGGGCGTAGCTGGCACGCACCTCCTGGTCGTTGATGAGAAGGGGAAGCGTGACCCTGCCGCCACGCCCGCTGTCATGTGGATTCGAAGTCATCATCGCCCGCCTCCTACAGGTCGTCGACGAGGGCAGTGGACTTTGCGTAGGCGGTGGAGCGGGCCTCGAAGAAGTCCGTCTTCACCATGTTGGCGTTGGAGTACTGACTGACCCAGGCCATGTCTTCCGGCTCGCGGCGGCAATCCTCGAAGAGGTAGCCGTAGCCCAGTGCGTTCCAGCGGAGGTTGCCCAGGTAGCGCACGTAGCTCTCCACCATGTCGCCCGTGAGGCCGGGAATCTGGTCCCCGATGACGTAGCGCCCCCACGCGACCTCCTGGCGTACGCCCTTCACGAGCATGCCCCTGAGCTCCTCCACCATCTGGTCGTCGAAGAGCTGTGGCTCCTCCTTCTGCAGCTCGCTGATGACGTTGCGGAAGAGCCAGAGGTGGGTGTTCTCGTCGCGGTTGATGTAGCGGATCTCCTGGGCGCTGCCAGGCATCTTGCCGTTGCGGGCCAGGTTGTAGAAGAACATGAAGCCCGAGTAGAAGTAGACGCCCTCGAGTATGTAGTTGGCCATGACCACGTGCAGGAAGGCGCGGGCGTCCTGATGCCCGACGAACTCGTTGTAGCAGTCGCCGATGAAGGTGTTGCGCCTCAGCAGGTGCTCGTCGTCACGCCACTGGTAGAGGATTTGGTTGCGCTTCTCGGGGGAGCAGATCGTGTCGAGCATGTAGGAGTAGCTCTGGGAGTGCACGCACTCCTGGAAGGTTTGGATGTCCAGGCAGAGGTTGACCTCGTTGGCCGTGACGTAGGCACTCAGGTTGGGGAGGTTCGCGCTCTGGAGGGAGTCAAGGAACACCAGGAAGCTCAGGATCTTGTCGTAGGCGGTCCGTTCGGGTGCGCTCAGTCGGGGGTAGTCCTTCACGTCCTGCGCGAGGTTTATCTCCTCGGGGATCCAGAAGTTGTTCATGGCCTGGCGGTACCAGTCGCTCGCCCAGCCGTAGCGCATGTTGTTGAAGTCGTTGAGGTTGGTCGTGTTGCCGCCAATCATGCGGCGGTCGCGCAGCTCGATGTCCCCCTGGGGGTTGAACAGTGCCTTGCGGGTAAGAACGCTGGCCTTCTCTATGGACATGGCCTGCCTTTCTGCTCTGCGTTGCATAGTGGCCTGACAAGAATATACGCCCCCGCCCGGGCCCGCGACCAAGGCGGGGGGGGTGCCTGCGGCTACGAGGAGCAGCTCTCGCACTCCTCGACCTCGAGAGACTTGGACCGCACGTAGTAGACGGTCTTGACGCCGCGCTCCCAGGCCTCGACGTAGAGGGCGAGGACCTGCCTCATGGTGAACTCGTTGGTGATGTAGAGATTCATGGACTGCGCCTGGTCTATGTGGCGCTGCCTCACCCCCGCCGCGCGCACGGACCAGCTCTGGTCGATGAGGTGGGCGGGCTTGTAGTACCAGTAGGTCCCCACGCCGAGCTCTGGCGCGACGCGCGGCAGCATCATGCCCTTCTTCTCCTCGAGGAAGAAGCGCCTCATGATGGGGTCCAGGCCCGCCGTGGTGCCCGAGAGGATCGAGGTCGAGCTGGTGGGGGCCACGGCAAGGAGGTAGGCGTTGCGCATGCCCCGCTCGGCCACGCGCCACCGGAGCGCGTCCCACTCCCCTCCCGCGTACCCGCGCTTGTCGAAGTAGGCGCCGGTCTGCCAGTCGGAGCCCTCGAAGAGCTCGTAGGAGCCCTTCTCGGCCGCGAGGTCGCACGAGGCCCCGATGGCATGGCGGTTGATGCGCTCGAAGACGTCGTCCACGAACTCCAGGTGCTCCTCGCTCTCCCACTTGATGTGGCGCTTGGCCAGCATGTGGTGGTAGCCGCTCACTCCCAGCCCGATGGCGCGGTAGCGGTGGTTGGTGATCCGGGCGTAGGGCAGCGCGTAGAAGTTGAGGTCTATGACGTTGTCCAGCGCGCGCACCACTGAGCGCACGGTCTGCCGGAGCTCCGCGTCATCATCCACGTCGATGCGTCCGAGCGAGAGGGACGCCAGGTTGCAAACCACGAAGTCGCCCGGACGCATGGTGGTTACCACCACGGTGTCCCCGCCCTTGGTGACGACCTCGTGCGCGACGGACTCCATGGCGGAGGTGTTCTGGGCTATCTCGGTGCAGAGGTTGGAGCAGTAGATGACGCCGGTGTGCGGGTTGGGGTTTGCGCGGTTCACCGTGTCGCGCATGAAGGCGAAGGGGGTGCCCGTCTCCACGGCGGAGCGCAGAACCAGGCGCACCACCTCGCGGATGGGCATGCTGCGCTTGGGGATGCGGGGGTCTGCCACGCAGTCGAGGTAGCGCCTCTCCCACTCCTCGCCGAAGTAGTCCTCGATGGCGTAGCCCTTGACGGTCAGGACGTCATGGGGGTCCATGAGATGCCAGTCCTGCGACATGTCCTCCCTGGCCATCTTCCAGAAGAGGTCGGGATAGCAGACCGCGGGGAAGACGTCGTGGGCCTTCATGCGCTCGTCGCCGTTGTTGGTGCGCAGCTGCAGGAACTCGGGCAGGTCGCGATGCCAGGCGTCAAGATAGACGGCAACGGCCCCGGAGCGGACGCCCAGCTGATCCACGGCCACCGCGGTGTCGTTGATCACGCGGATCCAGCGAATCACGCCTCCGGCGGCACCCTTGTAGCCGCGGATGGAGCCACCCGCTGCGCGAACCTTACCTAGGTACATGCCCATGCCGCCACCGTACTTGGAGACCTGGGCGAAGTTGTCGACCGAGCGGTAGATGCCCTCGAGGGTGTCGGGAACCGTGTCGATGAAGCAACTCGAGAGCTGGTGCTGGGGGCGCCGCGCGTTGGCGAGCGTGGGCGTGGCCATGGTAACCTTGAGCTGGCTCAGCATGTCGTAGAAGCGACCGACCCACTCGAGGCGGCACGACGGATCCTCGCGCAGGGCGAGGTGGAGGGCTATGCCCAGGAACATCTCCTGCGGGGTCTCGAGCGCCTCCCCCCCGAAGGAGCGGATGACGTAGCGGCGCAGGACCAGGTCCATGCCCGCGTAGTCGAAGAGGTCGTCGCGGGCGTCGTCGATCAGCCCTTGGGCCTGGTCGACCTCCACCCTGGAGTAGCCCTCGAGGATGTATGCGCCATAGAGACCGAGGTCCGTGAGCAGGCGCAGCTTGTCATAGAGGGAGCCAACGGAGCGCTCCGTCATGAGGGCCTGCACCCTGCGGTGGTGCCCGTAGGCGAGGATGCGGGCGGCGACGTAGCTCCACTTGGGGGCGTCCTTGCTGGTGAGCTCCACTGCGGCGCGGACCAGGGCGTCCAGGCGGCCGTCGGCGTCGAGCCCGTCCGTGAGGAAGCCGCGGAAGCGTCCGAGGAGCGACGCGGTGGCGTACTCCTCGTCCAGGAAGTCGTGTTGGATGCGGGCGATCACCGGCGAGAGCCCCTCGTCGCCCACGAGCCGCACGATCTCCTGTCGCTGCTGGCGCAGCTCGCTGCGACGGGAGCGATACAGGATGTAGGCCTTGGCCTGTGCGAAGTGCCCCTCGTGCATGAGGGCCTCCTCGACGAGGTCCTGGACCTGCTCCACCGCGGCGGCACCACCCTCCGCCATGCGCGCCTCGACCCTGGCAACGAGGGCGTCGAGCGCCTCCGGTGCAAGGCTGGTCGAGGTGGCAGCGAAGGCCTTCTGGATGGCGCGACCGACCTTGGAGGGGTCGTACCCCTCCGTCGCGCCGTTTCTCTTCACTATCTGCATCGTTGCTCCCATGGTGGCGTGCGCAAAGGGCCGCGCACGATTAATTGACACGACGAAGATAGCATAAATGAGCCTCGGGACACACAAAGTTGCGCTACATGTCGTTGCTGATTCAGAAATATCTACCACATCTTGTTGCTTAGGATTCCAGGCGCAACAAACGGACGCACTGCGCGGCAGGAGCGAGTATTCCCGGCTCGTCAGCCGCCGCGCAAACCACATGCAGCCTGCGCGACTGGCCGACACCAGATTGCGGACCGATCGAAGTCGTATTCATTCTTGTTTCTATTCACAGAACTGAAAAATCCATGTGGCTCTTACGTACAAAAGCCAGGTTAGGAATGGCCGCCCGCGCCGCCGCTAAAATGTCTGCCCAAAGACAAGCGAAAGGACACCGCCATGAAGCACGCCTGCCGCACGCACGTCGCGCTCGCAACGGCCTCGACCTGCCTCGCGCTCGGGCTCGGGATGGCCACCGCCACGCCCGCCGTTGCCCAGGACTCGGCGGAATCCGTCGAGATGCAGCGGCTCTACAACCCCAACGGAGGGGAGCACTTCTACACCGCAGACGCAGGCGAGGCCAACGAGCTCGCCTCGCTGGGCTGGCAGCACGAGGGCGTCGGCTGGGTTGCTCCCCGGAGCTCGTCCACGCCGGTCCACCGCCTCTACAACCCCAACGGGGGCGACCACCACTACACCACCAGCGCCGACGAGCGCAACCAGCTGGCCGCGCTGGGCTGGGTCTACGAGGGGGTCGGCTGGTACTCGAGCGACGGTAGGACCATCGCCGTGCTGCGTCAGTACAACCCCAACGCCGCGTCGGGCTCCCACAACTTCACCACCAGCCGGTCCGAGAACGACCAGCTCGTCGAGCGGGGCTGGAACGCCGAGGGGATCGGCTGGTACGCGCTCGCCGAGGGCAGGCCTGCGGTCGATGGCGCCATCATGGGCGTGAGCGGTGTGACGCCCCAGAGGATGGCGGCCTGGTTCAGGGCCAAGGGCGGCAGCTATCCCACGGAGGTCGAGGCAAGAGGCGGCGCGGGCAGCATCGACGACTTCACGAGAATCCTCTGCGAGGAGGCGGCGGCGGAAGGCGTGCGGGCCGAGGTGGTGTTCTGCCAGGCCATGCTCGAGACCGGCTGGCTCAGGTACGGCGGCGACGTCAGGCCCGAGCAGTACAACTACGCCGGCATCGGTGCCACGGGCGGAGGTGCGAGAGGTGCGAGCTTCGGCAGCGTCCGCGAGGGCCTGCGCGCCCAGGTGCAGCACCTCAAGGCCTACGCCTCCACGGACAAGCTCGCCAACACCCAGGTCGACCCCCGCTTCGGCTACGTGACCCGCGGCGTGGCACCCACGGTATACGACCTCGGTGGCAGGTGGGCGGTTCCCGGCGAGACCTACGGCAGGAACATCGTCGCCCTCATGACGGAGCTCGCCAACTTCAGGGCATAGCAATGCGAGGCGGGCGCAGCCCGCACCAACGACGGAACGGATGTGTTCGATGACATTGAAGGACAAGGGAACGAAGCCCCTCCTTGCCCTGGCCCTCGCCCTCGCGCTGGGGCTGGGCGTGACCCCCGCCTGGGCCAGCGAGCCAACGGAGGGGCAGGCCGCACCCATCGCCGCAGCAGCGACCGAGCAGGACCCGACCATTGCCACGGCTGCGGAGGAGCAGGGCCAGAACATCGCCGCGACCGCGACGGAACAGGCGGAGGAGCCCACACCTCCCGCCGCCGACGGTTCCCAGGAGACCGAGTCCACCGCCGCGGCGACTGACGACGAGCTTGCGAACGCGGGTGCAGACGCGGACGAGGTCGGCACGGACGAGCCGCAGGCGGTGAGCGAGACCGCGACCCTGCTCCGCTCATCTGCCAGAGGCGGGTCGGTCGAGATGATGCGGCTCTACAACCCCAACTCCGGTGAGCACTTCTACACCGGCAGCAGCGACGAGTGCTATGCCCTTCGCGTCGCGGGCTGGAGCCTCGAGGGCGTCGGCTGGGTGGCCCCAGCCTCGTCGAACGTGCCGGTCTACCGCCTCTACAACCCCAACGGGGGCGACCACCACTACACCACCAGCGCCGACGAGCGCGACCAGCTGGCCGCGCTGGGCTGGGTCTACGAGGGCGTAGGCTGGTACTCCGACGCAGGCGAGGCCGTCCCCCTGCTGCGCCAGTACAACCCCAACGCCACCTCGGGCTCCCACAACTTCACCACCAGCCGGTCCGAGAACGACCAGCTCGTCGAGAGGGGCTGGAACGCCGAGGGGATCGGCTGGTACGCGCTCGCCGAGGGTCGCAAGCTCAGCTCGGAGGAGAAGAGCTTCATCTACATCGATGCGGGGCATGGGTATCAGAGCAACAAGGCAACCAAGTGGGACCCCGGCGCATGCAGCGGCGGGCACTCCGAGGCAAAGCTGACCCACGAGCTCGCGCCTCTGGTCGCGAGGTACGCGCGCGAGCTCTATGGCCTTAACGTCTTCTGCAACGTGGACGAGGGGCCCTCCCTGGTCGACTACTCGGGACGAATGGCGGACGCGAAAGGGCGCGGCTGCACCTCGCTCGTCTCCATCCACTTCAACGCCGGCGGCGGGAGCGGCTACGAGAGCTATCGTCACAGTAAGGTGTCCAACCCCCGCTCCGCGCAGCTCCAGTCCATCATGCACGCGCAGCTGGAAAGCACCGGCCTGCGCAACCGCGGGATGCAGAAGGCCGAGATCGCCATCGTGAGCGGGCGCAACGGGGGCCTGCCCGCGACTCTGCTCGAGATCTGCTTCATCGACAACCCCTACGACGTCAGGCAGTACATGGACAGGCGCGACAAGGTGGCCCGTGCCCTGGCCAAGGGCCTCTACGAGGCCGCCAAGGCGGACTTCTGATACGCGCGCAGCACGCTCCATCCCTGAGGAGGACGCAAATGAGAAGGAACGGACTCGCGGCACGCATGGCGGGACTCGCGCTGGCAGGACTCCTGGCCCTCAGCCCCCTGGCGCTCGTGGGATGTGACGGGCAACAGGCCAGCACGCCCACTACGGGCGACTCGCAGCAGACGGATTCGAAGGACTCGAAGCCAGACGCGATGACCCCAGACTCCGACGGCAAGGCGCCGACGGACGCCGTCACTGCCGACATGGGGCAGGGAGACGCGCTCGTCTCGCTCACCAACTCGCTCGGCTTCGACCTCACCTCCATTAGCGTGAAGGCCTCGGACGCCGAGGACTTCGACGCCAAGAACGTCTTCGAGGGCGTCGACTTCGCTGACGGCAGCACCAAGACCCTCGGATACCACGCTGTGGAGGGGGCCAAGGGCTATGACCTCAAGCTCAACGTGAGCGTCGACGGCTTCTTCCTGGTCAGAGACGTGGACCTCGCCAACGCCAAGGACGTGAGGCTCCTCATGGACGAGGGCGTCGCCTACGTCAGCTACACCGACGCGACGACGGGCGAGGAGAGGAACAACCACGATGCGGCGGTGGAGGCCGCCATGGACCACGACCTCCCGACCTATGACAAGCAGACCCAGGCCGGGTAGCCTCGCGCGCACATTACGGATGAACTGCGCGCGATTCCACAAAAGGCCAGCTTATGACGAGGGGCCGCGCAGGCCGCGATTTGGCTGCGCGGCCCCTCTTGCTACCGTCCGCCCATTTGGCGCGCCAGCGCGCGCCCCAAGTCATTTCTGGGCTAGTACACTTGCAGCTTAAGTCTGTCTTTCCCGAACGCTCCGGAGGTCACATGAACGCGAACCTCAGCAAGATCAAGTACGTCTCCATCGCCGCCCTCGTCCTGGGTGTCGCGGGGCTCTTCCTGGCCGTCCTCTCGCTCGCGCAGACGCCGCTGCTCGCCGCGCGCTGGGCCTTCGCCGTGGGCTCGGCCTGCTCGGTCGCCCTGGGCGTTCACTGCCTCACCCTGCTGGGAGGGGTCGCCGTGGGCCAGCGCGTCCGAGGCGCGGCGTCCGTCTCCCTCCTCGTGAGCCTCTTCTGCTCCTTCGTGGTGGTGGTACCTCCCCAGAAGGCCGCTCGCCTCCCCCTGCACCTGCTGCTCATCATGCTCATCATGGCGGCTGCGCTCGTGCTCTACACCACCGGTCGCGAGGCGGCGGCGCTCGAGCGCATCGGGAGCAGGAAGGCAAAGGCCAAGTAGCGGCATTATTGGCACGGTTCACGGCTTAGCGGCACATGCATCTGGGTAGCCTGTAGCGGGTCTTCGGACCCCGCTCGACTTGTATGCAAACAACCGACAGGAGCACTCATATGCCAGAGGTCGCACAGGGACTCGCCATCCCCTTCGCCGGAACCACGCTGGGTGCCGCGACGGTCTTCTTCGCGCGCAGGCAGATGGGCCGGGAGGTCCAGCGCGCGCTCACTGGCTTCGCGGCGGGCGTCATGGTCGCCGCCTCCATCTGGAGCCTCCTCATCCCCGCCATTAACGACTCCGCCGCGATGGGCAACCTCGCGTTCTTGCCTGCCTTCACGGGCTTCTGGGCGGGGGTGCTCTTCCTGCTCCTGCTTGACAGCATCCTCCCCCACCTGCACCTGAGCGCGAGGGACGACAAGCCCGAGGGTATCAAGACCCGACTTCAGCGCACCACCTTCATGGTGCTCGCGGTGACCATACAGAACTTCCCCGAGGGTGCCATAATCTCGCTTCCCCTGCGCGCCGAGGGAACGAGCAAGGCCCGTGCCTTCCTGGGCGGTTTCCTGTCCGGGGTGGTCGAGCCCATCGGAGCCATCCTCACCATCGTCGCGGCGCGCCAGGTCGTGCCCTTCCTCCCCTACCTCCTGAGCTTTGCCGCGGGAGCCATGATGTACGTCGTGGTGGAGGAGCTCGTCCCCGAGATGAGCGAGGGGGAGCACTCCAACGTGGGCGTGATCACATTCGCCCTCGGCTTCACCATCATGATGGCCCTGGACGTGGCCCTGGGCTGAGGCCTAGGCCTCCAGGAGCCGCGGACGCGAGCTCCCCGTAGTCCATCCCTCTCTCCCAGAGCCAGGCGTCTCCTAGGCCCTCTGCCCCTCGACCATGCCCGCGAGGACCGAGACAAGCTCGTCGATGGCAAGCTCTCTGCGCTCTCCCGTCGCGCGGACCTTGAGTTCGACCCTACCGTTCTTGATGGCCTTCTTGCCGCAGACCACCTGGAAGGGGAAGCCCATGAGGTCGGCGTCGTTGAACTTGACGCCCGGACGCTCCTTGCGGTCGTCCACGACGACCTCGACGCCACGACCGACGAGCTCCCCGGCGAGGCGGTCGGCGACGGGCCAGACCAGGTCGTCGTGGACGTCCAGGGGAATCACCTCGACCTCGTACGGCGCGACCGAGACGGGCCAGCAGATGCCGTGCTCGTCGTGATGCTGCTCAACAACTGCGGCGAGCGTACGCGAGACGCCGATGCCGTAGCAACCCATGAGGAAGGGCCTCTCCCTGCCGTCCTCGTCGGCGAAGGTGGCACCCATGGCCTCGGAGTACTTGGTGCCCAGCTGAAACACCTGGCTCACCTCGATGCCCCTGGCCGCCGCAAGGGGCGCGCCGCAGTGCGGGCAGGAATCCCCCTCGCGGGCACTCGCGAGGTCGACCCACTCGTCCACCTCGAAGTCGCGGCCGGGGCGTGCGCCCAGGAGATGCTGGCCCTCCTCGTTTGCCCCCACGACCCAGCTCGTGGAGTCGCGCAGGCTGACGTCAGCCACCACGCGGACGCCCTGCGCCACGCCGACGGGTCCCATGAAGCCCGCGACCAGACCCGCGCGGGCAAGGTCTTTGTCCCCCATCATGCGGTAGTGGCCGAAGGCGTGCTCGGCCTTGACCCCGTTGAGCTCGTGGTCGCCCGGCAGGACGACCAGAACCAGGCCATCGTCCTCCGCCTGGAGGGCGACCGACTTGCGGCAGGCGGCCTCCTCG
This sequence comes from uncultured Olsenella sp., assembly GCA_947253595.1. Classification (GTDB taxonomy): domain Bacteria; phylum Actinomycetota; class Coriobacteriia; order Coriobacteriales; family Atopobiaceae; genus Olsenella_I. Next base: position 20,260 of record CAMXZR010000011.1, read on the forward strand.
ACGCCGAGGAAGGCGGCGAGGGCCAAGACGCTGCCTTCGATGGGCGTGGCGACCTTCTGGAGCGTGCCGTCGCCGGGACCCTCCAGCACGCGGATGCCCGCCGTGGCAACCTCGGTGTCTGCAGCGAAGCCGCAGGCGTCGCAGTACACGAGCTCTGCCTCGCCGGCGTCCGCGAGGGCCATGAACTCGACGGAGGTGTCGCCACCGATCTGGCCGGAGTCCGCGACCACGGGAAGCGCGCGCAGCCCGCAGCGCGCGCAGACGTTCGCATAGGCGGCCTTCTCCTGGTCGTAGCACTCCTGCAGCGACTCCTGGGTCGCACTGAAGGAATAGGCGTCCTTCATGATGAACTCGCGGCCGCGCATGAGGCCGAAGCGGGGCCTGAGCTCGTCACGGAACTTGTCCTGGATCTGGTACAGCGTGACGGGAAGCTGCTTGTAGGAGCGCAGCTCGCCGCGAACGAGGTCGGTGAAGGTCTCCTCGTGGGTGGGGCCGAGCGCGAAGCCGCGGTCGTGACGGTCGGTGATGCGCATGAGCTCGGGGCCGTACGCCGCCCAGCGGCCGGACTGCCGCCAGAGCTCGCCGTCAGTGAGGACGGGCACCTGCATCTCCTGGGCGCCTATGGCCTCCATCTCGTCCCGGATGATGGCCTCGATCTTGCGCAGGGACCTCCATGCCAGGGGGAGATAGCTGTAGAGCCCCGCCGCACCCTTGCGGATCATGCCCGCGCGCAGGAGCAGGCGGTGGCTGGCCAGTTCCGCGTCCGCGGGGTCCTCCTTGAGGGTGGGCGCGTACAGCCTCGACATCTTCTCGTAGCTTCTCAACCTACGTTCCTTCCTTACTTGGCTTGCTCCGGATCCGTCCGGACGGCTCGACCTGAACATGATACGCCCCGCGAAGGGGCTCCGCCCCTAAGCCTTGCCTCCGTAGCGCCCTTCGATCTCGCGGAAGAGCTCGTCCACGATCTGGCCCTCGGGCACCCTGCGGATGGGCTCCCCGTTCTGGAAGAGGAGCCCCTGGCCCCGGCCGCAGGCGACCCCAAGATCGGCGTCCCGCGCCTCTCCCGGACCGTTAACCACGCAGCCCATGACCGCGACCGAGATGGGGGCCTCGACCTCCTGGAGGCGCGCCGAGACCTGCTCGGCCATGCCGATGAGGTCCACCTGGCAGCGCCCGCAGGTGGGACAGGACACGAGCTCGGGGTGGAGGCGCCTCATGCCCAGGGCCGAGAGCAGGTCCCAGGCGATGCGGACCTCCTCGACGGGATCGGCCGTGAGCGAGAGCCTGAGGGTGTCCCCTATGCCCTGCTCGAGGAGGATCCCCACGCCCGCGCAGTTCTTGACGGTGCCCTGCCGGAGCGTCCCCGCCTCGGTCACGCCCACGTGGAGCGGCACCTTGGGGAGTCGGCGCGAGAGCTCGCGGTAGGTGGCGAGCGTCGTGGGCACCGAGTGCGCCTTGGCGGAGAGGACCAGGTCGCGAAAGCCGCGCTCCTCGAAGTGGCGAACGAAGGCCTCGGCCGAGGCAACGAGCTTCTGGGGCAGGGTGAGGTCTTGCCTCCGGTCGACCTCGCGGTCGAGGGAGCCGGCATTCACGCCGATGCGGATGGGTATTCCCGCAGAGCCCGCCTCGTCGATCACGGCGTCGACGCGCTCGAAGGAGCCGATGTTGCCCGGGTTGATGCGCAGGGCCGCTGCACCCCTGCGGCAGGCCTCGATGGCGAGCCGGTAGTCGAAGTGGATGTCGGCCACTACGGGAAGCGGACTCCGGGCGCAGACCTCGCCGAAGCCGTCGAGGGCAGAGGCGTCGGGGATGGCAACGCGGATGATCTCGCAGCCCTCGGCGGCGAGGCCCTCGATCTGGGCCAACGTCGAGGCGGCGTCCGAGGTCTTGGTGGTGCACATGGACTGGACCGAGACGGGCGCGCCCCCTCCCACGGGGACCCCACCCACCATGACCTGGTGCGTGAGCTCGCGGGAGGGACGTTCCCGCCCCCCTGTTGGCGATTCCGTGAACTTCTCTTCCATGCGAGTCGACCTATCCAATGACGAGGCGGGCGATGTCGTTCTTGAGGGCGAAGGCGAAGATGAGGGCGAAGACCGCGATGCCCAGGTAGCCGACGACCGTCTGCGCACGGGCCGAGAGCTCCCGCCTGAGCACGAGCTGCACGAACTCGATGAGGACCTTCCCGCCGTCGAGCGGGGGGATGGGCAGGAGGTTCATGAAGCCCAGGGACATGGAGATCATGGCCACGAAGAGCGCGAGGTCGTAGGCCCCCGAAGAGGCCGCCTGGGACGCCATGGCAGAGATTCCCACCACCGAGGAGGTGCCCTGGAGGGTCTGCATGGTCTTTGCGGGCGTGATGAGGTCGAGGGCGAAGCGCGCCACCATGCGCCCGTACGAGAGCGCCGCCATGGCGGACTGCCCCACGCCCAGGCGCACGCGCTGGGTCTGGGCGAGGACGCCGAGGCTGGACAGGCCCTCCCCCACCTCCACCCTCACGGTGGAGGTGACGCCGTCGCGCAGGTAGCTCACGCTGAAGTCCTCCCCCGACCCAAGTGCCGCGCCGAGCGCGGAGGAGAGGGACTTCCAGTCGCTGACGGGAGTGCCCGCCACGTCCACGATGGCGTCACCGCCCCTGAGGCCCAGGGACTCGGCGGCAGACCCCGCGGAGACGCCCGCGATCTGGTTGGAGTCGACCACGCCCTGAACGCCCACGAGCGAGAGCGCGGCGACGATCACGAGGAAGGCGAGGAGGAGGTTCACCAGGGGCCCGGCGACGAGCACCGCGAGGCGCGCGAGGAGTCCCTTGCCGTGATAGGTGTGCGACAGCTCGCTCGCGAGGAAGGCTTCGGGGTCCTCGACGGGACGAGCCTCTCCCTCGCCCGTGCACCCGGGAAGCGCGAAGTCGTGGCCGCGGTCGAACTGCGTGAGAAGCGAGGCGTCGCGCCGCTGGGTCTGAAAGCTCTGTGGCCAGTCAGGCTGCCCGGGGGCCTCGCCCAGGGCGGGGTCAAAGAACGGCGCGATGGCGGCGAGGTCTACGAGCGAGCCCAGGAGACCGTAGGCGCGGTCCTCTTCCACCCCGAGCTTCTCGGCCACCTCCTTGGCGCTGACCCTGCCTCTGCGCTGCACAAACGCGAGGCAGGGGGCGAGGAGCTCGTCCCCGAGCGGCTCCATGCCGCAGATTCTGGTGTAGCCGCCCAGGAGGAGCGGGGTCACGCCGAACTCGCAGCCGATGCGCGGCGAGCGCCACGAGAGCCTCCAGCGGCTGGGCATGCCCAGAAAGAACTCCGTCACGCGCATCCCGCAGGCGCGGGCAGCGAGGAAGTGACCCCCCTCATGGACGAACACGAGGACAGAGAGGACGAGAACGCCCCAGAACACTGAGGAGAGGACCCCGGCGACCGCGCTCATCGCAGCCTCCCCAGCACGTGGCGTGCAGACTCGCGCGCCGCGCGGTCGACCTCCTCGAGCTGCTCCACGCTCTGGACGGGATCGACGGGACCCAGGCCCATGACCTCGCGGACGATGCGCTCGACGTCCAGGAAGCCGCATTCGTCCCTGCGAAAGGCGAGGTTCGCCACCTCGTTGGCTGCGTTCATGACGCAGGGGAGGGTGCCACCCGCGCGTCCCGCGCAGCGAGCGAGACCCAGACAGCCGAAGGCCCCCTCGTCGGGACGGGAGAAGCTGAGGTCGGGCAGGTCGCGATACTCGACGCGGTCGCAGGGGGTCTCCCAACGCTCCGGGTAGCTGAGCGCGTACTGGATGGGGACCCTCATGTCGGCCGGGCCAAGCTGCGCCTTCACGACCCCGTCCGAGAACTCGACCATGGAGTGGATGGTGCTCTGGCGGTGGACCAGGACGTCGACGTCGTCCACGTCCACGTCGAAGAGGTGGTGGGCCTCCAGGACCTCGAGCCCCTTGTTCATCAGGGTTGCAGAGTCAACGGTGATCTTGGGACCCATGGTCCAGGTGGGATGCCTGAGGGCGTCGGCGGCCGTTACGGAGGCGAGCTCGCGGCGGCCCATCCCGAAGAAGGGCCCTCCCGAGCAGGTGAGCCAGATGCGGTGGACGTCGCTCCTGCGCTCGCCCACGAGACACTGGTAGATGGCGCTGTGCTCGGAGTCGATGGGAAGGAGGCGCCCCGGCTCCGCGAGGGGCATGAGGAGGTCCCCGCCCACGACGAGGGACTCCTTGTTCGCATAGGTCAGGATTTTGCGCGCCTTGAGGGACTCGTGGCCAAGGCGGATTCCGGCAAATCCCACGAGGGCGTTGACCACGACGTCCACGTCCTCGAGCCAGGCGACCTCCTCGAGCGCACGGGCACCCGCACGAAGCTCGCAGCCCTCGGGGAGCTCCCCGAGGACCACGTCGCGGGCGTGCCCCTCGTCGCTCACGTACACATGTGCGGCGCCGAACTCGCGCGCCGCACGTACGGCCAGCTCCGTAGAGGAGTGGACGGAGAGCGCGGCCACGCGGAGCTTGTCTGGATGTCTGCGGCACACGTCAAGGGTCTGGGTCCCGATGGAGCCCGAGGCACCCATGACCGCCACGCGCAGAGGCCAGCGCCGGGGAGAGCTCGGCGCCGTGTCCTCGAATATGTTCACAGGATTCCTCCCATACGAAGGATGAGATATGCCGTCACGCATCCGAAGAGCATGGAGTCGGAGCGGTCCAGGAGACCGCCGTGCCCGGGCATGAAGTCGCCCGAGTCCTTCACGCCCACCCCGCGCTTGACGCGCGATTCGAAGAGGTCGCCCACGACGGCGATGGTGCCCACCAGGAGGCCTCCCGCGAGCGCGAGGGGAAGGGTCACGCCCTTGACGCCCAGCAGCGCGAGGAGGCACCAGATGACGACGCTGGAGGCGAGGCCGCCCCAGAAGCCCTCGAAGCTCTTGTGAGGCGAGATCCTCGGTGCCAGCTTGTGCCTGCCGAAGCGCGTGCCCACGAAGTAGGCCATGGCATCGTTGAGCCAGACGGAGCCCATGACCGCGAAGGTAAGGAACCCGCCCTCGAAGCCGGGGTCCGAGCTCCGGATGAGCACGACGCACGAGAACATGAGGGAGGTGTACACCGGGCCGAACACCGTGAGCGCGACGTCGGATACGTTGGCCCGCGGCGTAGCCACGTACCAGAAGGCGCAGGCCACGAGTAGGAGCGCCAGGACGAGGACGAGCCCTTCGCTCCCCAGCACGAGCGCGGCCGGAGGAAAGAGCACGGAGGCCGTGAGGCCGAAGACCTCGTTGGGCATGCGGCCACCCATGCGCGTCATACGGAAGAACTCCGAGCAGCAGAGCCAGGCCATGGCGGCCACCAGCGCCGTGGTGGGGACGCGCCCCCAGAAGAGCACCGCCACGATGACCACGAAGTAGATCGCCCCGGTCGTAGTCCGAGTCAGCGCCTTCTCCGTCCAGCCCCGGGCCAGCTGCCCCCTGAGCTCGCCCGCGACACGGGCATCCTCCTTGGAACTGCGCTTGCGCTCGAGCCAGCCGATGGCGCGCTCAATGCCGGACGACATGGGCGTCGGCTCCTGCTCCTGGGAAGGCTCCGAGGAGGGGCGACGTTCCTCTCCCCCGCTCACTTTGCCTCGACACCTCCAAAGCGGCGCTTGCGCGACTGGAAGGCCCTGAGCGCACGGAGGAACTCCCAGCGGTCGAAGTCGGGCCAGTAGAGGTCGGTGACGTAGAACTCGGTGTAGGCGAGCTGCCAGAGAAGGTAGTTGGAGAGCCTGAGCTCGCCGGAGGTCCTGATCAGGAGGTCGGGGTCGGGCAGCCCCTCGGTGTAGAGCCTCGAGGCGAGAAGCCCCTCGTCCACGTCGACGGCACCAAGGGCCCCCCTCTCGACGTCGAGGGCGATCTCCCTCGCGGCCCGGGCGATCTCGGCCCGGGAGCCGTAGTTGACGGCCAGCGCGAAGGTCATGCCCGTGTGGTCCGCGGTCTCGTCCAGGCCCCGCTGGAACACGTCGAGGGTCTCCCTGGGCAGGGCGCTGAGGTCCCCGAAGAAGCACAGGCGCACGTTCTCCTGGTGGAAGAGGGGCAGCTCCTTGAGGAGCGTCGTGGCGAAGAGGTGCATGAGGAGGTCGACCTCGCTCTGCGGCCTCTTCCAGTTCTCCGTCGAGAAGGCATAGCACGAGAGCACGTCGATGCCGAGCCTCACGCAGGTGGTGACGGTCTCGCGCAGGGAGTCGACGCCGGCCACGTGCCCCTCGGGCCTGCTGAGGCCGCGCGCCTGGGCCCAACGGCCGTTGCCGTCCATGATGATGGAGACGTGCCGCGGCACCCTCGAGAGGTCGACCTCCCCAAGGGAGACGTCCTGCGGGGGCGCGGCGTAGTAGGCCTCGAGCTTTTTCTGGTCGATGATCAAGCTAGATCTCCATGACCTCGGCGGTCTTGGACTTGAGCATCTCCTCGACCTTCTCCACGTAGCCGTCGGTCACCTTCTGGATGGCCCTCTTCTCGCGCGTGACGTCGTCCTCGGAGAGCTCCTCGTCCCTCTCGGCGCGGGTGTTGGCGTCACGACGGACGTTGCGGATGGCGATCTTCGCCTCCTCGGCATACTTGTTGCAGTCCTTCACGAGCTCGCGACGGCGCTCCTCGGTGGGCTTGGGGAAGGGCAGACGGATGGAGATGCCGTCGTTCGAGGGGGTGATGCCCAGGTCAGAGGCCTCGATGGCCTTCTCGATGGACTTGAGGGCCGTCTTGTCCCAGGGCTCGATGACGAGCATGGACGCCTCGGGGACCTTGACGCCGGCGAGCTGGGTGATGGGGGTTGCCTGACCGTAGTAGTCAACCCTGATGCCGTCGAGGACGTGCGCGTTGGCACGGCCGGTGCGCACCTTGGCGAAGTTGGCCCTCAGCACGTCGAGGCACTTGTCCATGTTCTTCTTGGCAAAGTCGCTGTACTCGCTCATGTGGTCTCCTATTCGTCAACTACGGTCGTGCCAACGCTCTCGCCGCGCAGGGCACGGTCAAAGACGTCGTCGCCCAGGAGGTCGAAGACCATGATGGGCATGTGGTTATCATGACAGAGCGCCGTGGCCGTGGCGTCCATGACCTGCAGGCCGCGGTTGAGCACCTCCATGTAGCCAATGGTGTCGAAGCGCTTGGCATCGGGGTTCTTCACCGGATCGCAATCGTAGATTCCGTCGACCTTGGTCGCCTTCATGAGAATCTCGGCACCGACCTCGCAGGCGCGCAGAGCGGCCGCGGTGTCGGTGGTGAAGTAGGGGTTGCCGGTGCCGGCCGCGAAGATGGTGATGCGACCCTTCTCCAGGTGACGGATGGCACGGCGACGTATGTAGGTCTCGGAGACCTGGTGCATCTCGATGGCGCTCATGACGCGACACATCATGCCGTTGTGCTCGAAGGTGTCCTGGAGGGCCAGGGAGTTGATGACGGTGGCCAACATGCCCATGTTGTCGCCCTGGGCGCGGTCCATGCCAGCCGCCGCGCCAGAGAGGCCGCGGAAGATGTTGCCGCCTCCCACGACGATGGCGATCTGGACGCCGGCCTCGTAGGCGGGCTTGATGGCGTTAGCGATGAGCTGGGGCACCTCCGGGTCGATGCCGAAGTCCCTGGAGCCCATGAGGGCCTCGCCAGAGAGCTTGAGAAGCACGCGCCTGTACTTGTAGTTATCCAAGATGTGACCTCCAGAGACCGGCAATCGCTAGGGCCCGACGGACGTCCGACCCCACTGATTCTAACAGAGGCAGAAACTCCCCCTCGGACGAGGAGGGCAATGCGTGCGAGAACGGCAGGGTTCTTGATGAAAGGGAGGGACCCGCGCGCAGGCACGGGTCCCTCCGGAGTCAGGCGGAGTCTGGGAGCGGCCCTACGGCCTACTCCTCGCCGAAGGCGAAACGCACGAAGCCCAGAATCTGGACGTCGTCGCCTACGGTCTTGCCGACGCCCTTGGCGAGCTCGGCGATGGTCGTGGAGGAGTCCTTGATGAACTCCTGCTCGGTGAGGACGCACTCCTTGTAGTACTTCTCGAGCTTGCCGGCAGCCATCTTCTCCTGGATGAACTCGGGCTTGCCGGAATCGGCAGCCTGGGCCATGTAGATGGACTTCTCGTGCTCGACGACGTCGGCGGGAACGTCCTCGCGACGGGCGGCGACGGGAGCTGCCGCAGCGACCTGCATCGCGACGTCGTGGGCGAAGCCCTTGAACTCGTCCGTGGCAGCGGTGGCGTCGTTGGCGAAGCCGAAGGTGACGATGTCGCCCAGCTTGCCTCCCAGGTGGATGTAGCTGGAGAGAGCGCCGGACTCGACGGAGACGCGCTTGAAGCGAGCGACCTTCATGTTCTCGCCGATGACGTGGATCATCTCGGTCAGCTCGTCGGCGACGGTGGCCTCGCCCATCTTGCAGGCCTTGAGGGCGTCAGCATCGGCGGGATCGTTCTCGGCGACAACCCTGGCGAGCTCGGCGGCGAAGCCGGTGAACTTGGGGTTGGTGCCAACGAAGTCGGTCTCGCAGGTGAGCTCGAGAAT
>CAMXZR010000012.1 GCA_947253595.1 uncultured Olsenella sp.
GGGTAGGGTGGGTCTCTACTATGTCGAACGCGGGAAGTCCATCAGGCCAACCATTGTCACGTATGATCGAACGGGAACCGCCCTTGCCCTCGCGAGCCACGATGAATTCGACTGGGATCATATTCTCAACGGGATAGAGATGGTCTTTCTTTCGGGGATCATTCCCGCCATCTCCAATGAGATGAGAATCGCCTGCAGGGAATGCCTCATGGCATGCAAGGGACGTGGGATAAAAGTCGCATTTGATATAAATTATCGTGCAAGCATGTGGAGCCCCTCAGATGCCAAAGTAATGCTGAGAGAGCTCTTGCCTCTAGTCGACGTGCTCACGGCAAGCGAGGATGACATCCTTCTACTTGAGGAGAAGCCGCAGGTAAATCGTGATTCTGTATTCAACGTATGTCAGAACGCCATGAGTGGACTCCAGCGAAGATTTTGCATAGAAAATGTCGCCTTTATCGTGCGCGACACAGACCGCTATGACATAGCGAGCTTCCGTGGCGCCATCATCAATTATGAAATGACCTACTTTTCCAAGGAAGAGAGCGTTTCCGTCTCCGATCTCTCCTGCTGCGGAAGCATGTTCTCTGCGGGAATCGTACATGCCGTCGCATCAAAGTGGGATGCGCAGTATGCAATCGACTACGCCACCATAGCAAGCGCCTACAAGGCCACGATACGAGGCGATTACTCCCTTGCCACCGAATCTGACCTGCAGTCTCTGCTTGACTCTTCGACATTCAAACCACGTACGATTCAGTAGATTCGGCAGTAGTGGGACAGCTTGCCCCTAGTGCTTCTTCGGCCTGTACCTGCGCCTCGTGGCGTGTGCGCTTCCCTTGCGGTCAGTGGCCTTGAGCCGGGCGATCACGTCCTCGGCGCTTGCGCCCTCGAGCCTGGCCCGCAATGCTACCACCTGGTCGCGAAGCAGGGCGGCACGCTCGAAGTCCATGTCCGCCGAGGCCTGGATCATCTCGTCCTCGAGCGCGCCCAGCACGCGAGCGAGCTCGTCCTTCGGCAGGCCCGACAGCTCCTCCGCCACGGCGTCCGCCGTCGCCTCGCGGTCGCCGGGCAATTCCGCTGCGCCCCCGACGACACCCGCCGCCGTGAAGAACTCGCCATCCACGCGCGACTTGTCTCCCAGGGTACGCGATGCCTCGTCTATGAAGCCCTTCACGTCGGTGATGGACTTGCTGATGGTCCGTGGGGTGATGCCATGCTCCGCATTGAAGGCCTGCTGGATGCCGCGGCGGCGGGCCGTCTCGTCCATGGCGACGCGCATGGAGTCGGTGACGGAGTCCGCATACATGATGACCTTGCCCTGGGCGTTGCGTGCGGCGCGGCCCATGGTCTGGATGAGGGAGCGGCGGTTGCGCAGGAAGCCCTCCTTGTCGGCATCCAGGATCGCCACGAGCGAGACCTCGGGGATGTCCAGTCCCTCCCGCAGGAGGTTGATGCCTACCAGGACGTCGATCCTGCCCAGACGCAGGTCGCGGATAATCTCTATGCGGTCGAGGGTCGCTGTGTCGGAGTGCATGTAGTTGACCTTGACCCCCGCATCCAGCAGGTGGTCGGTGAGGTCCTCCGCCATGCGCTTGGTCAGCGTGGTAACCAGCACGCGCTCCCTGCGGGCGGTGCGCTCGCGTATCTCGTCCAGGAGGTCGTCGATCTGGCCGCGAACGGGCCTGAGCTCCACCTCGGGGTCCAAGAGGCCCGTGGGCCTGATGACCTGCTCCACCTCCTGCTGGCTCACGCCCTCCTCGTAGTCGCCCGGCGTCGCCGAGACGTAGATGAACTGCGGGACGCGCCGCTCGAACTCGTCGAAGCGCAGGGGTCGGTTGTCCAGCGCCGATGGCAGGCGGAAGCCGTGGTCGACCAGGGTGACCTTGCGCGCGCGGTCGCCCTCGTACATTCCGCGAATCTGCGGAACCGTGACATGTGACTCATCGATGATGCAAAGCATGTCGCGGGGGAAGTAGTCGATGAGCGTGTAGGGCGGCTCGCCCGCAGAGCGACCGTCCATGTGGCGGGAGTAGTTCTCGATGCCCGAGCAGTAACCCATGGTCTCGAGCATCTCGAGGTCGTACGCCGTCCTCTGCGAGAGGCGCTGGGCCTCCAGCAGCATGTCGTTGGCCTTGAGCTCGGCCACGCGGTCCTCGAGCTCCTCGCTGATGGTCGTAAGGGCATGCGCCACCTTGGGACGCTCGGTGACGTAGTGCGACGCAGGCCAGATGGGTATGGCGTCGAACTCGCGCACGACCTCACCCGTGACGTTGTCGATCTCGGCGATGAGCTCGACCTCGTCGCCGAAGAAGCTCACGCGCAGGGGATTCTCTGCATAGGGCGGGTACACGTCCACCGTGTCGCCACGCACGCGGAAGCTGCCCCGGGCAAGGTCGTAGTCATTGCGATCGTACTGGATGTCGATGAGTTCGCGTATGAGGTCATCTCGCTCGAGGGGCTGGGACTTGTCCACGTTGGGCGCGAGACCCGCATAGTCCTGCGGGCTGCCGATTCCGTAGATGCAGCTCACGGAGGCGACCACGATTACGTCGCGACGGCTGAGCAGGCTTGATGTGGCCTGGTGTCGGAGCTTCTCGACCTCCTCGTTGATTGAGGCGTCCTTCTCGATGTAGGTGTCCGACTGCGGAACGTAGGCCTCGGGCTGGTAGTAGTCGTAGTAGCTCACGAAGTATACGACGGCGTTGTTGGGGAAGAGCTCCTTCATCTCGCTCGCCACCTGGGCGGCGAGGGTCTTGTTGGGCTCCATGATCAACGTGGGCTTCTGCACCGCCTCGATGGTCTTCGCCATCGAGAAGGTCTTGCCCGAGCCAGTGACCCCCAGGAGGGTCTGGTAGCGCAGGCCGTGCTCAATGCCCTCGCTGAGCTTCCTGATCGCCTGGGGCTGGTCGCCCGCAGGCTCGAAGGGCGAGACGACCTCAAGTCGCTCGTCACCGTGCTCCATGCCGAAGCGCCTAAGCTCCGCGCCAAAGCGCTCCTTGGCCTCAGCCGTACCCGCAAGGGGCTCGTAGCTTATGGTCTCTCCCTCGTCAGAGACGAAGGTGCGCGGGTTCTGTTCCTGCGGCATGGCCGTCCCTCCCCCCGGCGGGCGCGTCGCCCACCGTCAGCTCATCAGAACAAGTGTACCCATTCCGGCCGACGCTCCTCATGCCGGGATGGGGCCCGTCCGCAGGACTGGGGGCGTAGGCACTCCGCCTGCGTCCAGAGGTCCGACCGCAAGCAGGCCCACGCGTCAGGTGAGCGAGAGCGTCGAATCGCTCACGCCCTCGGGATACAGCTCTTTATAGTGCTCATAGGCCTCGTTCACGCGCACCAGGTAGGCCGATGTCTCGGCATACTCGATCTTGGAGGATATCTCTCCCCCGCCGCCGAGCCAGCCCTGGACGTTGCCCACGCCGGCGTTGTAGGCGGCGATGACCTCGTCGCGGGTGCCCAAGGTCCGCTGCAGGTAGGCAAGGTAGGCCGTACCGTACTCGATGTTGGTGGCCGGGTCGGTGAGGTTGCCGGTCCCGAAGCTGGAGGAATCCACGAGGCCCAGGCGCGCCATCTCCTGCGCCGTGGCAGGCAGGAGCTGCATGAGCCCCACGGCCCCCGCAGACGAGCTGGCGTCGGCATCCCAGCCCGACTCGCACTTGATCACGGCGCAGACCAGGTAGGGGTCGACCCCATGGCGCTCCGCTGAGTCCCTGATCTGGCTCGCGTGACTCACGGGAAAGAGCAGCTGCCTCACTATCTGCCGAGGCGCGAGGTCCGCAGCGAAGGTGAGCGCGCAGACCACGAGCATGGCAAGGAGGGGGATGGTCCTGAACCACCTAAAGAAGCCCGCGTGACGCATCCGCACCCCCCTTCCTCCGAGCAGGGGCCCATGCGCGCTCGGCGCGCTCAGACCACCAGGCGGCCACCTTTTCCGCGAGCGCCGCCTCGTCTCCGTCGTTCGCGAGCTCCGCGTCGCAGTGGGAGGCGAGGTACTCGTCCGTGGGCTGCAGCGCCATGCGCGCGAGGGCGTCCTCGCGTCCCATGCCCCGGGACACCGCCCGCTCGAGCCTCACCTGCTCGGGACAGCTCACCGCCAGGACCTCGTCCGCAAGTCCGAGCAGGTCCCGGACGCGATCGAGCAACGGCACCTCCACCACCACGCAGGAGGGAGGGACCTCCCGTTTGCGCGCTGCGTCCAGGAGCTCCCGCAGGCGCCTCCTGATGTGCGGCAGCTCCAGGGACTCGAGAAGGGCCGCGCGCTCGGGCGTGGCAAAGGCGCGCCGGGCCAGGAGCCGCCGGTCGAGCACGCCTGTCACGGGGTCGACCAGGTCGGCACCGAAGGCGGCCGTCACCTCGGCGAGACAGGGCTCGCCAGGGACGAGGACGTCACGCGAGAGCTGGTCGAGGTCGATCCTGAGGGCACCGTGCGCCACGAGAAGACCTGCCACGGCCGACTTGCCCGAGGCCATGCCTCCCGCCAGAAACACGACGTACACCGTCCCTCCCTTCGTCCGTCCGCTAGGTCACTCATCATCGCATGACAGCGGGATGTGATCCGCGCTTCCATCAAATCGCTGGCTGCTGCCGACCTCCCACACGCAAGGCAGGCGCGGTCGGACGAATCCGGCCGCGCCTGAAGGTGGCTGGGTTGCCAGATGCCAAACGGCTAGGAACGCAGCTCGAACTTCTCGCCGCAACGGGGGCAGGTGACCCTGACGAGCCCCTTGCCGCGCGGAACGCGAACCACCTGGTTGCAGCGGGAGCAGCGGGCGTGCTTGTACTCGCGGCTCTCCTTCAGCGCGGCGGAGGGGTTGCGCAGCCACAGGCGAGCGGGACCGATTCTCTCCATCACGGCCTCGTTCTCCTTGCGGCGCGAGACGGCATCGGTGGAGAGTATCCTGAAGACGGCATAGGCAACCAGCAGCACGACGACCACGGTGAGCCAGGCCTGGTGGGCGAAGATGTTGATGACAGCAAGGACGAGGGCGAGAATCCCGGCACAGACCGCGAGCTCGTCGGCCCCGTTGCGGCCGCGCATGAACTCTGCGGCCCTCCTGTTAAGATCGGCGTTTGCCATCGCGTACCCCTTCTCGCTGTGTGAACCCCCTGCCGACGCGCGCAGCGGGTGCTTCTCTCCCCTTCAGGATGCCCGTTCGCGGGCGCGATATTCTCGCGGCACCCAGAACGCGCATTACAACCCCATAGGATAGCGCAGCTGACCCCCGTGAGACCTCGGGCCGGAGGGACCGCACCTTCCCACGGGCCACCAGGGCCCGCCTCCCCGGCCCCTCTCACCAAAAAGGTGGGGCCGCCCGAAGGCGACCCCACCTGCCATTGAAAAGTCTGGCGAAGACTCGGGCTACTCCTCGACGGAAGCCTCCTCCGCATCGTCCTCCTCAGGCTTGTCGAGGGGCTTGACCTCGACCTCGACGCCCAGAGTCTCGGCAGCGGACTTCATGGACAGCGAGATGCGGCGACGGTCAAGGTCGATCTCCATGACCTTGACCTGCACGGTGTCGCCCACGGCGCAGACCTGTGCGGGAGCGTCGACGTGCTGCTTGGCCATCTCGGAGATGTGCACCAGGCCCTCCACGCCATCACCAAGGTCAACGAAGGAGCCGAAGGTGACGAGCTTGGTGACGGTGCCCTCGACGATGGCGCCCACGGGGTACTTCTTGACGAGGGTGCGCCAGGGGTCCTCGGTGGTCTGCTTGAGACCAAGGGAGATGCGCTCGCGGTTGAGGTCCACGTCCAGCACCTGAACCTCGACCTCCTGGCCGACCTTGACGACCTCGGAGGGATGGTTCACGTGGTTCCAGGAGAGCTCGGAGATGTGGATCAGGCCATCGATGCCGCCCAGGTCCACGAAGGCGCCGAAGTCCACGATGGAGGAGACGGCACCCTTGAGGCGCATGCCGGGCTGGAGCTTGGAGAGGATCTCCGAGCGCTCGGCCTTGCGGGCCTCCTCGAGCACGATGCGACGGGAGAGGACGACGTTGTTGCGGTTGCGGTCCATCTCGATGACGCGGGCCTCGATGCGGGTGCCCATGTAGGCGCCAAGGTCCTTGACACGACGGAGGTCAACGAGGGAAGCGGGCAGGAAGCCGCGCAGGCCGATGTCGAGGATGAGACCACCCTTGACGACCTCGATGACCTCGCCTTCGACGTTCTCGCCGGCGTTGAACTTCTCCTCGATGCGGTTCCAGGCGCGCTCGTACTCGGCACGCTTCTTGGAGAGGATCAGGCGACCCTCCTTGTCCTCCTTCTGAAGGACAAGGGCCTCGATACCGTCGCCCAGGGCGACGACGTCCTCGGGGTTGATGTCCTTGCGGATGGAGAGCTCGCGAGAGGGAATGACGCCCTCGGACTTGAAGCCGATGTCCAGCAGAACCTCATCGTGCTCGATCTTGACGACGGTGCCCGTCACAAGATCGCCCTCATCGAAGTCGGTGATGGTACCGTCGATGAGGCTGTTCATCTCCTCGTCTGAGACGTCATCCAGGGAGAAGATGGACGAGTTCTGAATCTCACTCAAAGGTGGACCCCTTTCGAAAACGGGGCCCCGATCTACATGACCGCTGCCTAGGGCGCTCTGCTGGTGCGTCGCGCAATCGGGAACTTACATGCTCTCGGGGGCCGACAGATACAGTTGTGCAGCACCTTGCCACACGTTGGACAGAATACCTTGACAAGATGGGTTATTTCAAGCTACAGGAGCTTAAATCTGTATGTATTTCCACGAGTCGTGGCCGACACCGAGAGGCCCTGGGTCCCGGGGCGGGTAAGCTAGGGCAAGGCAAAGCGGAAGGAAGCTGCCCCCATGATCAAGGCCGTCCTCTTCGACCTGGACAACACCCTGCTCGACATCAACCTCAGCGCCTTCATCGCCCGTTACCTCTGGGCGGAGGCGCGTGTGCTCGCACGGATCGGGCGCACGCCCCTGCCCCTGGCGTATGCCTGGCTCTCGCGCTGCTACCTCGCCGTTGATTCTGCCGCACGAAGGGACGACCTCACGGGACGCGAGCTCTTCGACCGAACCTACCAGGACCTCTCCGGCATGCCGCTGGACGAGCCGACGGTCAGGGAGGCCATCGACTGCCTCGAGGGAGAATGGCTCGACCACCTGCGCGGTGGCATCACGCAGGCACGGCCCCGTCCCGGCGCGCGGCGTTGCGTGCGCCGCGCCCAGGAGCTGGGGCTCACCGTCGCACTTGCCACCAACCCGGTCTTCTCACCCGCCGTGGATGCGGCGCGCCTGAGGTGGGCGGGACTCGGGGACATCGACTTCGCACTCGTCTCGACCCTCGACAACTCCCGCCGCAGCAAGCCGAGCGCCCGGTACTACCAGGAGTTCATCGCTAGGCTGGGCCTCGTTCCCGAGGAGTGCCTCATGGTGGGCAACGACGCCGGACGAGACATCCCCCGCCCCGACATCGGCCTGCGCACGGCGTACGTGGGGCACGGGTGGCCCAGGGCGGCGGTATGGCGCGGGAGCATCGCCCAGCTGGCCGACGGCCTGGGAGAGCTTGTCGCCCGCCTCGACGCCGAGGACGCGGCTCGCGCCTGAAAAACTGCGCACGGGATTCACTGCGGCTTGCTCCCATCTGGCCTTTTGCCGTTCGTCTCCACAATTCGGAGCTAGCGTGCGCAGTTTTTTCTGGGTCGACCACACATGAGATACAGTGCATCCTGTCATGACGCGCACGCCCACCCCGGCTGGAGACAAGCATGGACCTCAGCTCGTACCTCAACCACGTCGCCATCCTCAACGAGGAGCTTGTATGCGCCCTGGGATGCACCGAGCCCATCGCTGTTGCCCTCGCTGCCGCGCTCGCCACCCGAACACTGGGACGACGCCCCGAGCGACTGAGGGTCGCCTGCAGCGGCAACATCATCAAGAACGTGAAGAGCGTAACCGTGCCCAACTCCGGCGGCATGCGCGGCATCGAGGCCGCCGCCGCCCTGGGTGCCATGGGAGGGGATCCCGACGGATCCCTCGAGGCGCTGCAGGGCGTGAGCGACGAGGACCGCCAGGACGCGCGCGCCCTCGTCGAGGAGGGGCACTGCGAGGTCGAACTCGCGGAGGGCGTCCCCAACCTCTACGTGCGTGTGATCGCCATCGGCCAGGGGCACGAGGCCGCCGCCTGCATCGAAGAGCGCCACACCAACGTCTGCGAGCTCACCTTGGACGGGGTGGCCGCAGGCGTGGCGACCACCTCGGGGACCAGAGACGGCAACGCGGCGAAGGGACCCGAGGCGGACCGCTCGGCACTCTCGCTCAGGTCGGTCTGGGACTTCGCCCACGAGCTCGCGCCGGAGGACGTGGACGAGCTCATCAGCCGTCAGATAGAGACCAACCAGGCCATCTCGAAGGCAGGACTCGAGGGGAGCTGGGGCGCGAACATCGGCTCCACCCTACTTGCGAGCCGTCCCAACGACATCTCGTGCAAGGCGCGCGCCGCTGCGGCGGCGGGGTCAGACGCCCGCATGAGCGGCTGCGCCCTGCCCGTCACCATCTGCTGCGGCAGCGGCAACCAGGGCATCGCCTGCTCACAGCCCGTGCTCGAGTACGCCCATGAGCTTTGGTGCGACCACGAGACCCTCGTCCGCGCCGTCGCGCTCTCGGACCTCGTGGCGGTGCACGTCAAGTACTTCATCGGAGAGCTGAGCGCCTTCTGCGGCGCGGTGAGCGCTGCCTGCGGTGCCGGCGCGGGCATCTGCTACCTGCGCGGGGGCAGCTTCGCGCAGTTCGAGGCGACCATCGTGAACACGTTGGCTAACGTGGGCGGCATCGTCTGCGACGGTGCCAAGCCGAGCTGCGCGGCAAAGATCTCCGCCGCCGTCGACGCAGCGATCCTGGGCTGCGACATGGCGCTTGCGGACGACAACTTCCTGGCGGGTGACGGCCTGGTGGGAAAGGACGCGGAGGAGACGATCCGCTCCATGGGCTACGTGGGTCGCGTGGGCATGCACCCCACCGACATAGAGATCCTCAACATCATGATCGGGAAGACTGACGTCTCTGCAGGCTAGAATCATGCTCGGGAGTGACTGACATGTGGCCAGGCTCAAACTGGAAGGAACCATGGAAGCCCTTCGAGGGCACCGCCTGGTGGAGCGAGATGCTCGACGTGGACCAGCGGCTAATCAAGTCCGACAGAGCGAGGTACGTGGCGGCAAAGAAAGCTCGGGCCCGGAGCGTGCCGCTCCCCCTCTGGGCTCGTGCCCTCCTCGTGGCCAAGTGGCTCATCTGGACGATCGTGGTCGTCCTGCTTGCCTGCACCATCGTCGATCTCATATCCCTCTCCTGAGTGACGTCGGCAGGGGGACCGCAAGAACTGTCTCTTGCTTTCTCAAATGTAATACAGTAATACTCCATTAAGACGAGGAGGGAGAGTCGGCGATGGACGCCATGGTCACTGCACGCGTGCCCGTCGAGGTGCGCAACCAGGGAAACGCCATTCTGAAGCGCATAGGGTCGAGCCCCACCAAGCTCGTGAACGCAGCCTACGACTACGTGCTGAGGCATGGGTCGCTGCCCGACCAGGAGCCTCCCGCCCCCACGGCGGAGGGAGAGCCCCAGAAAATCGTGCGCGTCATCACGCCAGAGATTCGTGCGCAGATCGAGGCGGAGCTCGCGGCCATGACCCTTCCAGCTCCTCAGGAGTTCTGGGATTCGATCGGCGATCGCTCGTACAAGGACAACATCGCAGAGGGAAAGCGCGCCGACTATGAAGCTCTTGCTTGATACCAACGTGATGATCGATTACTTTCTGCGTCGCAGGCCGTTCTTCGAGGACGTGCAGAAGGTGAACGTCATGAGGTACTTCAGAGATGCCGAGCTGTGGACTTCCGCAAAGTCCTACACCGACCTCTTCTGCTTTGGGAGAAAGGCGATAGGGTCCGAAGGTATCCAGAAGGCCATGGCGGCCGCCCTTCCTCGTCTGGGGGTCTGCACCATAGACGGGGATGACATTCGCTGGGCGGCCGAACAAGGCTGGAAAGACTTCGAGGACTGCGTCGTGAGCCGGGCCGCGCAGAAGGTGGGTGCCGACTACCTCCTCACCCGCAATGTGGGGGACTTCGAGCGCTCGGCCGTCCCCGCCATCACCCCTTCGGACTTCCTTGCCCTCGTGGAGGAGAAGTACCACCTCATCTATGAGAAGATGCCCGTCACGCCCTGCCTCAAGAAGAATCCTCTCGTATTATAGAAGGGTCACTTCTCAAGTACCCGCCAGCCTCAAGTGCCTGCGGCCCGCGCCCCAAAGACTGGCGGGTCAGGCCGGAATGCGACTTTGACGGGCGGGCCTACGAAATGACGCGGTATCCTGCCTCCGAGACCACGTCCCTGTAGGCGCCGAGGTCGGCGGGTCGCTTCGAGAGGACGTGGGCCGTCCGCGTCTCGAGGTCGACGCGCGCCCAGGTGCCTTCGATCGAATCGAGGGCGTTCTCTACGTTCCGTGCGCAGTTCTGGCAGCTCATGCCCGCAACGGTGAGGTCCGTCACGTAGGGGTAGTGCGCCTCGTCGGTGTCCTCGACCTTCGCCGCGCGGAACTTCCTCCCACTCGACTTGGCGTCACCAGAGCAGCAGTCGCGCTTGCCGGTGGCGGTCCCCACGGCCCTACGCAGGCCGAAGAATGCGCCCACTAGCACCAAGACGATAATCACGAAGTCGGCGATCATGAAATCCCCCCTCAGAGACGAGTTTGACGAGACAAACTATAGCCATCCGAGCTGGGCGGGCACATGGCAATCCGCGCATGCAGGGAGGGACGGGGGCGGTTTGGGGAGGTCTGGTCCACGTCCATCCCTCGAAGCCCACGTCCTTCAGAACGTCCTTCAGAAGGACCAACTGCCACATGCCCGAGGACCCACACGGACACGCCCGCGCGACTATCCCTCGAAGCCCACGTCCTCCAGAAGAGGGCCGAGGAGCCCGTCCGCCGCGGAGGTCGCAAGCTCGTCGCAGCGCTCGTTGAGCTCGGTGCCAGCGTGGCCCTTGACCCAGACCCAGCTGACCTCGTGCGGCCTCGTCGCCGCAATGAGCCGCTTCCAGAGGTCGGGGTTCTTGACGGGCTGCTTGCTGCCGGTCTTCCAGCCCTTCTTGAGCCAGCCCCACACCCAACCCTTGGTGAAGGCGTTCACCACGTACTGGGAGTCCGAGTGAACCTCGACCTCGCAGGGTCGCTTGAGCGCCTCGAGCGCCACGATGGCCCCCAGAAGCTCCATGCGGTTGTTGGTGGTGCGTCGGTACCCCTGGGCGAGCTCCTTCTGGTGGAGCGTGCCCGCAGGGTCGACGTAGCGCATGACTGCACCATAGCCACCCGGACCGGGGTTGCCACGTGAGGAGCCGTCCGTGTAGACGACCACGTGCATCATGGCTGGCTCCTCTCGCCTCCTTGAAGCCGCCCCGTGCGGCTTGCGCAGTGCGGGCCATTGTACGACAGCCAGGCGGCCCGCACCGCGCGAGAAGCCATGTCCCCTACCCCAGGCCGCTCCTGTGGCGCAGCTCGGCGATCACCCCATGGGGGCCGAAGACGCAGGCCAGCGCAAAGAGCAGGCCGAGGACCACGCCGATCATGCCGCCGGACGAGGCGTCGAGGACGTAGCTCGCCCAGATGCCCAACACGGTGGCGATGACGGCGAGGAGCGGCGACAGCCACAGCATCTTCCAGAAGCTGTCCGTCAGCATGCGCGCCGTGGCGCCCGGGGTGACGAGCATCGCGACGGAGAGGATGATGCCTACCGCCTGCAGCGAAACCACCACGGTCACGGCGAGGGCGCACAGGAGGATGCCGCTCAGGAGCTGGGGCGACTTTCCCAGCGCCTGGGCGTGCATGGGGTCGAACGCGAAGAGCACGAGGTCCCGCTTGAGCAGCAGGAGCACCGCAAGCACGATGGACCCGAGCACGATCACCTGGTACATGTCGGGCACGCCGACGCCCAGGAGGTTGCCGAAGAGGATGTGCGAGAGGGACACCTGGCTGGGGACCTTCGAGATGAGCACAGTGCCCAGCGAGAACAGGGTGGTGAACACGATGCCCATGGAGGTGTCGGCACGGATCTGCCCGCTCCTCCTCACCACGCCGATGAGCGCCACCGCCAGAAGCGCCGCGACGACGGCACCCACGGCGTAGGGCAGGCCCAGCATGTACGAGACCACCACACCGGGCAGCACGGCATGCGATATGGCATCGCCCATGAGCGACCAGCCCACGTGTATCACGTAGCAGCTGATGACCCCACAGACCAGGGCCGTGGCGAGGCCCGTGACTATGGCGCGCTGCATGAACGCGAACGAGAGCAGCTCGAGGGCGGCCACGCCTTCCATCAGGCCACCAGCTCGCGGGCGCGATGGTCGTCCACCGAGAACGCGAGAGCCAGCATCTCTGGCCTGAGCGCCTCGTGGACAGGACCCTGGAAGACCACGGACCTCCTGAGGAGAATCGCCTGATCGAACTCCTCCGCAACCATGTGCAGGTCGTGCACAGCCACGAGCAGCGTGATTCCCTCGCCCGAAAGCTCGCGCATGAGCGAGGCAAGCGTGGCCTCGGAGCTCTTGTCGACCCCGGCGAATGGCTCGTCCATCAGCATGAACCGTGCCTGCTGCGCCAGGGCACGTGCGACGTACATGCGC
Organism: uncultured Olsenella sp.; assembly: GCA_947253595.1. Classification (GTDB taxonomy): domain Bacteria; phylum Actinomycetota; class Coriobacteriia; order Coriobacteriales; family Atopobiaceae; genus Olsenella_I. Next base: position 12,635 of record CAMXZR010000012.1, read on the forward strand.
TTGGTCTGCCCTCCCGACAGGGAGGCGATCGGGCGATGGCGCAGGTCCTGCAGGCCCACGCGCTCGATCGCCTCGTCCACTGCGGCGTGGTCCGCGCGGGAGGGACCGCGCAGGGGGCCGAGCCTACCGTAGCGTCCCAGCATGACCACGTCCTCCACGGAGAGGGGGAAGCCCTCGTCGGAGACGTCGCGCTGCGGCACGTACCCCACGAGCCCCAGGCGCCGCGCCTGTGCCGAGTCACGTCCGTCGAAGCTGACGCTGCCCCGCTGGGGCTTCTCGACGCCCATGATCACCTTCATGAGCGTCGACTTGCCCGCTCCGTTGGGTCCCACCAGGGCACAGAGGCTGCCCCTCTCAAGGCCGACGCTCACGTCCTCGAGCGCCGGGTACGTGGCGCGCGGGTATCGCAGGGTGACCCCCTCCACGCGGAGGGAGTCCCCTGAGGCGGCGTGCAACATCAGCGTGCTCCTCCCGTCAGGCCGTCCACGATGGTGCGGGCGTCGTAGCGCAGCAGCTCGAGGTAGCTGGGAACCACTCCGCCCTCCTCCGAGAGGGAGTCGACGTAGAGCACGTGCTGGGGGTCAGTCGCGAAGGCCGCGCCGGCCTCGTCCGCCACCTGCTGCATCGCTTTGGGGCTCACCGTGGACTCGCAGAACACGCAGGGCACCTTGGACTCCCTCACGCGCTTGACCACGTTCGCGATCTGCTGGGGCGTGCCCTCGTCCTCGGCGTTCACGGGCCAGAGGTAGACCTCCGAGAGGCCGGCGTCGCGGCAGAGGTACGAGAACGCCCCCTCGCAGGTCACCAGGGTGCGCTGGTCCTGGGGCAGGCCCGCGAGGCCCTTCTCCATCTCGTCGGCGACGGACTGGAGCTCCTTCTTGTACTTCTCGCCGTTGGCCTTGTAGTCGTCAGCGTGCTCGGGATCGAGCTCCGAGAAGGCCTTCACGATGTTGTCGATGTAGATCATGCCGTTCTTGGGCGACATCCAGGCGTGCGGGTTGGCGTTGCCCTGGTACTCCCCCTCCGCGATCTGCATGGGTTCGACGCCCTCGGAGAGGTTGGCGCGCCGTGCGCTGGAGTCGCTCATGAACTTCTCGAACCAGCGCTCGAGGCCCAGTCCGTTCTCGAGCACGAGGCTCGCCCCCTGGGCGCGCTTGATGTCGTCGGGCGTGGGCTCGTAGTCATGGATCTCGGCGCCGGGCTTGGTGATGGACTGGACGTCCAGGTGGTCGCCGGCGACGTTCTGCGCCATGTCCTGGATGACGGTGAAGGTGGTCAGAACCACGGGCTTCTGTGATGCGTCCTTTGCCGTGACGTCTGCGGCAGGGGTGCTTCCCGAGCAACCGGAGAGGGCGAGGCTCAGGATGAAGGCACAGGCCAGGGCGACGATGCAGGGCAGTGCCTCATGGGCGAGAAGGGCGAGCCGCGCCGCGCGGCTCTCGTCGATAGAAGCGTATCGTTCCATGTAGCTCACGATTCTTCCTTTCGAGTCTTGGCAAGGCCGAAGCTTCCGCTCCGTTAGTTAATCTTGTCTTACTTTTATCATCCCAAGTGTATGACAGATAGTTAGACGTAGCAAACTTTTTGTGACAGGCAGGGGACCTTTTCCCCGCTTGCCCGCCTTGCGAAGAAAAGGCCCCCGTCTACCAGCGGGTATGGAGGATGCCAGCGTGAGCGTCTGCCTCTTCCCTACTTCGCCTCCGCCCAATTGGAGCCGTAGGACACGTCGGCGATCAGCGGAACCCGAAGCCTCACGACGCCCTCCATGGTCTCCCTCACCAGCGCAGAGAGGGCTTCGATTTCGCCCTGGGGACACTCGAAGTCAAGCTCGTCGTGAATCTGCAGGACGAGCCTGGCGCGAAGACCCTCCCTACGGAGCCTCGCCGCCACCTGGACCATGGCGATCTTGATGATGTCTGCGGCCGTACCCTGCATGGGATGGTTCATCGCCGTCCGCTCGCCGAAGGAGCGAAGCTGGAAGTTGCGGCTGTTGATGTCCTTGATGTAGCGCTTGCGGCCGAAGGAGGTGGCGACCCAGCCGTTCTTGCGGGCGAAGTCGACCTGTGCGTCCAGGAAGGCGCGCACACCGGGATACACCTCGAAGTAGCGGTCGATCATCTGCTGGGCCTCGGCGCGCGGGATGCGCAGGGAGCTGGAGAGGCCAAAAGCCTGCTGGCCGTAGACGATGCCGAAGTTGACCGCCTTGGCGCGGCTGCGCAGCTCGTGCGTGACCTCCCCGATGGGAACGCCAAACACGCGCGAGGCGGTCGCGGCGTGGAAGTCGGCCCCCTCGCAGAAGGCTGCGACCAAGTGCTCGTCGGCCGAGAGGTGGGCCAGCAGCCTGAGCTCGATCTGGGAGTAGTCGCAAGCGAGGAAGACGCTGCCCTCGGGCACGGTGAAGGCCGTGCGCACGCGATGCCCCAGCTCGGAGCGGGTGGGGATATTCTGCAGGTTGGGGTCAGAGCTGGAGAGCCTGCCCGTGGCGGCGACGGTCTGGTTGAGCGTGGTGTGGATGCGCCCGTCGGAGCGGATCAGCGCGGGCAGGGCGTCCAGGTAGGTGCTCCTGATCTTCGCGCGCTCGCGGTAGTCGAGCACCGCGCGCACGCGCTCGTCCTCGTCGGCAAGGCTCTCGAGCGTCTTCGCGTTGGTGGAGTAGAAGCCCTTCTTGGTCCTCTTCAGGCCGGCGGTGGGCAGGCCCCAGACGTCGAAGAGCACGTGGCTCAGCTGCTGCGGGGAGTCGAGGTTGAAGTCCTCTCCCGCCGCCGCCTTGATCTTGCCCACCATGGAGTCGATCTCCTTGCCGAGCTCGGCGGACTGCGCCGCGAGGGCGGCGGAGTCGACATGGAGGCCGCAGCGCTCCATCTGCAGGAGCACCGGGAGGAGGGGCATCTCGAGCCCCTGGAAGAGCCTGAGGGAGCCGTCCTCCTCGAGCCTGCGCGCGAGCTCCGGCCTGAGGAGGCGCGTCGCGAGGGCGTCGACCCCCGCCTGGCTGACCTCGTCCGAGGCGGCGGGGAGCGGCGCGTCCAGATATGCCTCCGCGAGCGCCGCAGGCGAGAAGTCCGCGTCGTCCGAGGCCAGAAGGTAGCCGGCGACGCCGACGTCGAAGATGCGCGCGGGGTCCAGGTCGCCAGCCTCGACGAGGGCGGGCTCGGCGGAGTCGTAGGGGCAGGCCAGGTGCAGCAGGGCCTTGGCGTCGCCCGAGGCGACCCTTCCCTTGCGGGCCATGCGGGCGACGGCCTCCGTCGCCTCGTCCGCGCAGAGCCTGAGCAGCGCCGCGGCGGTGCTCACCCAGACGGTCAGGGTCCTGCCGTCGCCCAGGTCCAGGGCCAGCTGCCCTCCCGGCCCCTCGACCTCCTCGAAGGACGCGCCCAGCCACTCGCCGGCGGCGAGGGCGGCGTCCAGCGCCTTCTGGGCTGCCTCGCCCTCGAGCGGGGCGTCGAGTTCGGCACGAGGGGACGCCGTCTGGACCGAACCCTCGCCGACCCCCGCCAGACGCACGACGCGACCGGTCATGCCCGTGAAGCCGAGGGCCGAGAAGGCCTCGGTGACCTCGGCGGGGTCGAAGGTCGGGAAGCGGGCGTCCTTGAGCTCGAACTCCAGCGGTGCGTCGGTCCGAATCGTGGCGACCTTGCGGCTGAGAAGGGCGTCGTCCACGTGTGCGCGGAGGTTCTCGCCCATCTTGCCCTTGACCTCGTCCGCATGGGCTATGACCTCGTCCAGGCTGCCGTACTGCACGATGAGCGCGGCCGCCTTCTTGGGACCGATGCCCGGGACCCCGGGGATGTTGTCGGAGCTGTCCCCCTTGAGGCCGTAGAAGTCGGGCACGAGCTCGGGCGTGACGCCGTGGTAGAGGTCGTCCACGCTCTCGGGCGTCATGATGGCGACGTCCGAGGTACCCTTCCGGGTCGTGACGATGCGCACGTTCTTGGTCGCAAGCTGGTACATGTCCCTGTCGCCGGTGACCAGCAGCATCTGGTAGCCGGCCTCCTCACCCCTGCGGGCGAGGGTGCCCAGGATGTCGTCGCCCTCCCAGCCCTGGAGCTCGGCCACGGGCACGTCCATGACACGCAGCAGCTCCTTGACCATGGGGAACTGCTCGTGGAGGCTGGGGTCCATGGGAGGCCGCTGGGCCTTGTACTGGGGCAGCATGTCCATGCGGACCTGTGGGCGGCCCTTGTCGAAGGCACAGATGACGCCGTCGGGACGGAAGGTCTCGACGAACTTGACGAACATGTTGAAGAAGCCGAAGAGGGCGTTGGTGGCGCGGCCGTCCGGCGCGCTCATGGGCTGGCGGATGGCATGGAAGGCGCGGTGCATGAGGGAGTTGCCGTCGATCACGGCGATGGTGCGCCGCTCGGACGTCTGGGCCTGCGTCTGCGTGGCCTCGGAGGGGGACTGGTCTGACATGGGGATGCTCCTTGCTCGGTCGGGGGGCAGGCGCGAGCGCGGCGGCCCCAGGCCCCATTGTACCCGCGGACCGAAGCCACGGTGGAAGGTCAGGAGCTCCGGAAGGCGCGCGGCCCCGTCCGTCGTCCAGGACTCGCCCGAGGTTGCAGCCCTGCGTCATCTCGGACGAATTCCGAACGAACCAGGAGAGAAAGCCAGGACCACCCGACCGGAAACCCCTCCCAGCCGGGTGACCCTGGTCACTTTGTGGTCATCGGGCGGCAATCGTCGAGCGACGTGCGTCCCTACCTCGCCGCGTCGGCCTCCGCCACGGCCTGCATGGCCACGGCCCCGACGTAGTTGACGGGCTGGCCAAAGTTGGGCTGGAAGAAGAAGTCGAAGCCCGCCAGCTCGTCGATGGTGTTGTGGTTGTGTATGGCGATGGAGACCGCGTTGGCCGCCTGCGAGATGTCGTGCCTGCAGGCGAACTGCGCGCCCCTGACCTCGCGGCTCGCGGGGTCCCAGGTCAGGATGCAGGTCACGGGCTCGGTGGTGAGCATGAAGTCGGGACGGTAGTCCTGCACCAGCGTGGTGGAGGCCACCTCGACTCCCCGCGCCGCCGCACCGGACGCGGTGAGTCCCGTCGCGGCGAGAGAGAGGTCATAGAGCTGCACGGCCGAGGTCGCCTGCGTACCCAGGTACCTCTTCGTGGGCTTCGCGACGTTGGCTCCCACGAGCAGGCCCTGCCTCACGGCGTTGGTGGCCAGGGGGATGTAGTCGGCCTTGCCCGTGGGGTTGTAGAGCACGGTGGCGCTGTCGCCGGCCGCGAAGACGTCCTGGCTGGGCGCGGCCGCGGGCGTGCCATCGGCGTCGAGCAACGTGGCGCGCATATAGGGATCGACCTTGATTGCCCCGTTGGACAGCATGTCGAGCTTGTCCCGGAAGAGCTCGGTGCGAGGAGAGAAGCCCGCCGCCATGATCAGGTAGTCAACGCGTCGCTCCACGCCACCGCTCGTGACGGTGACGCCCTCGGCGTCGGCGTCGACCCTCTCGACCATCTGGCCGAAGGCCAGCTCGACGCCATGCTCGCGGTACGCCTCCTCGACCATTCCGGTGACATCCGCGTCGAAGTTCTTGGCAAGAGCGCGGTCGAGGCCGTCGATCAGGGTGACCCTCGCACCCATGAGCGAGACCTGCTCGGCGAGCTCGGCCCCGATGTAACCCGCGCCCACGACGGCGACGGACCTGGCCCCGTCCATCTTCCCCTTGATGTCGCGGCCGTCGTCCCAGTTCTTGCAGCGCAGGACGCGCCCCGTCCGGAAGCCCTCGGCGAGGCCCGGGATGGGCGGGATCACGGGCTTCGACCCGGTGGTGACGACGACCTTGTCGAACGAGAGGGTCCCCTCCCCGTCGCCGTCGAGCTCGTGCCAGGCCAGGGTCTTGCCCACGAGGTCGACGGAGGTCACGTCGCAGCGCATGTGCATGGTGGCGCCTAGGGCGGCCAGGGCCTCGGGCGAGGAGTAGAACATGCGCCTGGGATCGGACACGTGGTCGCCCACCCAGAGCGCGATGCCGCAGGAGAGGAACGAGAGCGTGTCGTTGCGCTCGAAGACGTGGACCTGCCAGTCGGGATGGGCCGTCAGGATCGACTGCGCGGCGAAGGTCCCCGCGTGGGTGCAGCCAACCACGGCAACGGTAACGGCACCACTCTTGCTATCTGGCATCAGGACTCCCTCTCTCTTCCGGTGCCGGACGTCCGGCACCCCTCGTGCCAGTCGCGGGAAGACATGGGTCGGCTCTCCCCTCCTGGTCTCATCGCTATTATGCTACTAAATTACTAGCACTTTTGGACACGGCTTTTTTTGGCCTTCGGCAGGGGCCGCACGAGGGGCAAAACCTGCATTTCGTGTCATGACTCGTTCACTCCCCTTTAACAGGTGCCAGGTAGTGTACCTTTCGAAAAGGAACGCAGGCCTGCGACGACATGGAGCGCGGGCGCACGGGATTTGGGGGCAGCATGGGCAAGGACAGGGTTTCCGAGGAGTACGGCAGTCTGGTCTTCACCGACGCCGACATGCAAGACCGGCTTCCCAAGCCGACCTACCGTGAGCTGCGCCAGACCATCGACGACGGCAAGCCCCTCGACCTCGACATCGCCAACGAGGTCGCCCACGCCATGAAGGAGTGGGCGCTGGAGAAGGGTGCCACCCACTTCACCCACTGGTTCCAGCCGCTCACGGGCATCACCTCCGAGAAGCACGACAGCTTCATCAGCCCCAAGAGCGACGGCACCGTGCTCATGGCGTTCTCGGGCAAGGAGCTGGTCCAGGGCGAGCCCGACGCCTCGAGCTTCCCCAACGGCGGCCTGCGTGCCACCTTCGAGGCCCGCGGCTACACCGTATGGGACCCCATGAGCCCCGTGTTCATCAAGGACGAGGTGCTCTGCATCCCCACCGCCTTCATCAGCTACACCGGCGAGGCGCTGGACAAGAAGACCCCGCTCCTGCGCTCCGAGGTCGCCTTGGAACAGCAGGCCAAGCGCGTGCTCGAGCTCTTTGGCAAGCACGTCGGTCGCGTCGTCACCACCTGCGGTCCCGAGCAGGAGTACTTCCTCATCAAGGAGGAGGACTACGAGGCCCGCCCCGACCTCATCCTCTGCGGGCGCACGCTCTTCGGCTGCGAGCCCGCCAAGGGCCAAGAGCTCGAGGAGCACTACTTCGGTGCCATCCGACCCTCGGTCAACGCCTTCATGAAGGAGGTCGACGACGAGCTCTGGAAGCTTGGCGTCCCCGCGCGGACCAAGCACAACGAGGTCGCCCCCTGCCAGCACGAGCTCGCCCCCATCTTCGAGCAGGGCTCGCTCGCCATCGATGACAACCTCCTCACCATGGAGAAGCTCAAGCTCCTCGCCACCCACCACGGCCTGGCCTGCCTCGAGCACGAGAAGCCCTTCGAGTACGTGAACGGGTCTGGCAAGCACGACAACTGGTCCCTCTCCGCAGACGGCGAGAACCTCCTCGAGCCGGGCGAGGACCCCGAGGACAACCTGCAGTTCCTGGTCTTCCTCGCCTGCCTGGTGGCCGCCGTCGACGAGCACGCCGACCTCCTGCGCGCCTCCGTCGCGTCTGCCGGGAACGACCACCGCCTGGGAGCCAACGAGGCACCTCCCGCGATCATCTCCGTCTTCCTGGGAGACGCGCTCTCGCCCGTCGTCGACGCCCTCATCAGGAAGGAGCACGCCGAGTCGCACGACCGCGAGCAGATAGACCTGGGCATCCCCGCCCTGCCCGACATCCTGCGCGACAACACCGACCGCAACCGCACCAGCCCCTTCGCCTTCACCGGCAACAAGTTCGAGTTCCGCATGTGCGGCAGCCAGCAGAACCTGAGCGACCCCAACGTGGTCCTCAACACCGCCGTAGCTGAGCAGTGCGACCGATTCTGCTCCTACGTGGCCGAGCGCATCGACGAGCATGGCGACTTCACCCAGGTCGCCATGCGCTTCGTGCGCCACACCTTCCGCGACCACCAGCGCGTCATCTTCGACGGCAACGGCTACGCGGAGGAGTGGGAGCAGGAGGCCGCCCGCCGCGGGCTGCTCAACCTCAAGACCACGCCCGACGCCCTCCCCTGCATGGTCGAGCCCCAGAACATCGCCTTCTTCGAGCGCTTCGGCGTCCTCAGCGAGGCCGAAAGCCGCGCGCGCTACTTCGCCGCCGCCGAGCAGTACGCCAAGCTCATCAACATCGAGGCCAACACCATGGCCTACATGACGCGCCACATGTACCTGCCCGCCCTCTTCAGCTACTCGGGCGACATCGCGACCTCCGTCGCCGCCAAGGCAGAGATCGGGATTGCCGCGACGGCCGAGAAGGCCACCGTGACCGCGCTCACCGACGGCATCAACGCCATCCACGAGGCCGTGGCGGAGCTCGAGGAGAAGAACGCGCACGCACACGGCATATCCAGCTGCAAGGAGCAGGACGACTGCTACCGCGACGAGGTCATTCCCGCCATGACCAGGCTACGCTCGCTCGTGGACGACATGGAGCGGATCTGCGGCAGGGACTGGTGGCCCGTGCCCAGCTACAACAGGATGCTGTTCTACGTCTAGACGTCGCGACTCGCACCACCCATGCACCCCCGCCGCAGGTGGGGGTGCTTTTTTCTGAGAGCCACGCCAGCGAGGACCGCACATGCCCGTAAGGAGGGAGAGGGGGACAGTCCCTCGACGTCGCCTCGGGACCCATCTGGAGGCAGCCGAGGCGGCGTTAGGCGTGATGGTGCGGCGAACTGCGGCGGCGATACTGCCGACGACGTCCACCACGTGCGAACCAATTCCGACGACGTCCGTCGCGCGTGACTTCTGCTCGGCAACGTCCATCGCGCGCGAAAACGCGTCGACAACGTCCGTCGCGCTTTTCTCCCCTCCGTTAGCTGCGCAAACGCGGGGGCGAGAGACGCGTTGAGCGCTTTCGAGAAAAAATGGCGCGCGTTGGGCGCCTTCGTTAACGAGAGACACGCACTGGACGCTTTAGCATAGGTGCGACACGCGTTTGACGCTGTCGAAAGAGGATGCCGCGCACACCGGGCGCTTTCGTGAAGGAGCCAGCCGCGCCGGGCGTTCTCGCAAGAGAGCGACACGCGTCGAACGGGGCGGTACCCCGACACGCGACGGGACCCCACGCGCCCACCAACGTCCTCCTAGCCCGCGCAGGGACGCCTACTCCAAGAAGGCCATGAGGCCGATGAGGACCAGCACGACGCCACCCGCGACCTCGGCGCGGTCTCCCAGGAGGCAGCCGAGCCTGCGGCCGATGGCGAGCGCCGCCACACAGCATGCCGCCGTGGTGAGGCCGATGACGCCCACCGCCAGGGGCAGGTCGACCTCCATGGCCCTAAGCGAGACTCCCACGGCGAAGGCGTCGATCGCAGTGGCCACCGCCTGGAAGAGCAGAGTGCCTACGGTGAGGCGAGAGGCGCGTCCCACCTCGCCCTCCTCCGCCGCGATCTGGCAGGCGTCTCTCGAGGAGGGGTCCATGAGGGCAGCGGCACCCTCGCGCACCATGTTGCCACCTATGATGCCCAGTATGACCAGGGCTACCATGCCGGAGTATGCCTCGATCAGCTCCGCCGCGAGCCCACCCAGGTAGTATCCCAGCAGGGGCATGAGCGCCTGGAAGGCGCCGAAGAAGAGCGGCATGAGCAGCAGGCGAGACCGGCGCCCCTCGCCGTACACGAAGCAGTTCGATATGGTGACCGCGAAGGCGTCAGCCGAAAGTGCGACGCCCAGCACGAAGATCCCTACGGTTGACACGGCGCAATCCCCCATCACGCTCGCAATCTCATAAAAAAAGTGATTATACGACTGCCCGGCCCATTGGGACGAAACCGACATCACGGACACAAATGGTCTACCCTGTTGCCCAATCATTCCTGCGGGACAAGGCAAGGAGCAGCACGATGCCGGCACTCATCACGCACCACCTGTTTGGCGAGGAGGCCGCCACCCTCCTACCCGGGGGAATACTGTCGGACGAGCAGGACCTTCTCGCCTTCCTCCTGGGCAACCAGGGCCCAGACCCCCTCTTCGCGCGCTTCTCGACCCTCCCCCATACTGCCGCGGCCTGCCATCGCCTCGCCTTCCTCATGCACGAGCAGAAGGTGCTCGATGCTTTCCTCGCCCTGCGGGACGCCGTGAGGCGCCTGCGCGAGGACGACAAGATCTGCGGACGGGCCTTCGCGCTTGGCCTGCTCGGCCACTATGCGCTGGACAGCGGTTCCCATGCCTTCGTGTACGCCCAGCAGGCTGCCATCATCGCGGCGGCAGACGGGCTCGATGACGCCCAGAGCGAGGTCCACAGCCTGATCGAGACCGACATCGACAGCTGGATGCTCTGGGAGCTGCGCCACCAGACCGTGGCCCAGGCACCACCGGCGGACGTGCTGGCGCGCACCGATCGCATCGACCGCGTGGCTGGGGCGCTGTTCTCGCAGCTTGCCTGGCAGGTCTATGGTGTCTCGCTGAACGCCGGGGAGTACGCCGGCTGCACCAGGGACTACGAGCTCATCTACCGCGCCATAGAGCCCTCGGGCTCCCCGCGCGGTCGCGCCCTCATGGCGGTGGAGAGGCTCGTGCGGCCCCACTCCAAGCTGGCGTCCCTAGCCCACCCCGTCTGGCAGGGCGAGGACTGCCCCGCAGCGAACCTGCGGCACCGCGAGTGGGCCGACCCCTCGACAGGCGAGCTCAGGAGCGACAGCTTCCCCGACCTCTTCTATGCGGCCTTGGAGGCCTGGCCCGAGCTGGCACATGCCTTCGTCATGCACGACGTCGAGGCGCTGCGACGTCTGGTGGGGCGCATCGACTACGACGGAAGACCCCAGCCACAGGAGGCGTAGGCGTCGGGTGAGCCCGGACCCCACTCCTACGGGCTCTGGGGACGACGTCCCTCCACGCGCGACGGGCGGCCCCTGCCAGCAAGGTAGTCCGCCGAGCTGATCTGCAGGCCCCGGCTCCTGCCCAGGCGGCGCTGCTCCATGAAGGCGCGTTGCCGCTCCTGGTAGGCCCTGCTGTGGTCCTCCACGACCTCCCTGAGGCTTCCCTCGCCGTGCGCGACCTCGAGCACGGCGGCGGCAACATCGGCTTCATCCGCCACGCGGACGAAAGAGGTCAGCACGGGGATGACCAACACCGTGAGCGCCGCGGCGGTGACCAGCACCGACGCGCTCTGGGACGCCATGACTCCGCCCTCCACGGCGACGGAGGTCACGGCCACCACCAGAGGCAGCGCCATGGTGCAGTATGCCGCCACAGAGATGAGCTCGCGCCAGCCCAGGTCGCGGGTCCCGGGGTCCAGGCGCAGCGAGAGCGCCACCATGACCCCGCGCACCAGGACCAGGCCTCCCATGAAACCGAAGAGCAGTGGCAGGTTCTGGGTCGCGGCGGCGAGGTCGATCCCCGTACCCGAGATGACGAAGAAGGCCGGTTGGAAGAAGCCATTCGAGATGATGTCGATCCTCTCCTCCATCTGCTCGTTCCCCTCTGGGAAGAGCGCGCGCAGGATGAAGCCGGCGGCGAAGGCACCCAGGACCGCATCGAAGTCGAAGTAGGTCGCCGCCAGGAGCAGCAGCACCAGCACGGCGGACACCATGCGCAGGAGCGGCTGGGAGGCGTGCCCCACGTCGTTGACCAGGAAGCGCCAGAAGCGCACGCCGACGTTCCGCGCCTTTGCGGAGAGCCCCAGGACCAGGAGGGCGATGAGCCCGAAGATGGCGAAGCTCGCCATGGTGCGCGCGGTGGAGCGCGAAGAGAGCAGGAAGGACATGGCGACGACGGGGAGCAGCTCCCCGAAGGCGCCGTGCACGGTGACGATCCTGCCCACGCGGGTCTGCATGAGGCCACGATCGCGCAGGATGGGCGCGAGGGTGCCGTAGGCGGTGGTGGTCATGGCAATGGCCAGGGCCATCCATGCCGCCGGGTCAGAGAGCCCCAGGTTGGCGAAGAGCGGCACCAGGGCGCTGCCTACGGCGAGGGAGGCAAACCATGTCGCCGCGGCGACGCGTCCGGAGTGCCCCACCAGCTCGCGGGGGTCTATCTCGTAGCCCGCCTTTAGGAAGAGGAAGCCCAGGCCGAGGTCGCTCACTAGGCTGAGCGCGACGCTCGAGGTGTTGATGACACCAAGGCCGTGCGCGCCCAGGATGGCACCCGCGAAGACGAGGAAGACGACCTCGGGCACGGCCCGGCCGGGAACGAGGCTGGCAAGGAAAGGCGCGAAGGCGCAGACGGCCAGGATGAGCGCCAGGGAGAAGAGTATCGTGTTCATGCGGCACACTATAGCGTTCCCACGTGTGCAGGGCATGGGGACGCGGGCGCGTCGGGCGTCAAACCAGGCGTCGTCGGCGTGGGGGTACCGATTTCTCCAGCCCGTACCGACCATCCCGCGCAGACTATTTACATACTGCGCGAGATGGTCAATTCACCTGGTCATTCTCGCTTTCGCGCGCAAACCAACTGTGGCCTGCGCGGCTAGCCGCCTCAGCACGACCTACAGCCAGAGCTCCAGCCTTCCCGCGCCCTCGATGGCGCAGGAGAGCCCGACTGCGATGACCGAGGCCTGCCGCCGCCAAGAGCGGCCCGTCCCTCTCGCATGGCGCTATCTAAGCCTGGGGAGGCTCCCCCGTCGCCAGGATCCGCGCGAGGGCAGCCTCGTCCAGCACGGGGACGCCCAGCTCCTGCGCCTTGGCGAGCTTGGAGCCCGCCGCCTCCCCCGCCACGACGAAGCTCGTCCTCTTCGAAACCGAGCCGGAGACCTTGGCCCCCAGGGCCTTGAGCTGGTCGGCGGCATCCGTTCGCCTGTAGTTCTGCAGTGTGCCCGTGAGCACGAAGGTGAGACCCGCCAGAGACCGAGGCCGCTCGGGTTCGCGGACCTCCTCCTCGAGCACGACGCCGGCCTCGCGGAGGCGCTCCACCACGGCAACGTTCTCCCTGATGGAGAAGAACTCGCGCACCGACGCCGCGATCTTGGGGCCGATGCCGTCGACCTGGGCGATGTCCTCCTCGCTCGCCGCAGCCAGCGACTCCATGCTGCCGAAGCGCTCGGCGAGGAGAACCGCCACGTTGGCACCCACGTGGCGAATTCCCAGGCCGAAGAGCACGTGCGAGAGCCCGCGACCCCTGGACTCCTCGACCTGGGCCATGACCTTGGCAGCTATGGTCCTGCCCACCAGGATGGGGTCGCCCTCCAGGTGGTCCTTGGTGCTCGTCTCGTAAGCGCGCCCCGTGTCGACGCCGGCGAGGCCATCCTCGCTGAGCCTGTCGTAGTAGTCGGCGACGTCCGTGAGCAGGCCCTGCTCGACCATGCGACCCACGAGCTCGTCGCCCAGGCCGTCGATGTCCATGGCCTTGCGGCTCCCCCAGTGGATGAGGCGCTCGGAGGCCTGGGCCGGGCAGTCGATGGAAACGCAGCGGAAGGCAACCTCGCCCTCCTCGCGGACCACGGGGCTTCCGCAGCTGGGACAAGTCTCGGGCATCTGCCAGAGAGGACGCGCCTCGTGCTCCAGGACCATGTCGCCCTCGGTCACGGGTCCCACCACCTCGGGGATCACGTCTCCTGCCTTGTGTACCACAATGGTGTCCCCCACGCGCACGTCCTTGCGGCGCACCTCGTCGATGTTGTGCAGGGTCGCACGGGCGATGGTCGAGCCTGCGACCACGACGGGGTCGAACTCGGCGACGGGCGTGAGCACTCCTGTGCGTCCCACCTGGACGCGGATCTCGCGCAGGGTCGTGCGCCTCTCCTCGGGGGGGAACTTGAAGGCGATGGACCAGCGGGGCGCTCGGGCGGTGAAGCCCAGCGTGTCCTGCCCAGCGAAGGAGTCGACCTTCACCACGACGCCGTCGATGTCGTAGTCGAGCTCGTCTCGATGAGCCAGGGCGTTGGCACAGAAGTCGTGCACCTCGCGGGAGCTGGTGGCGAGGGCGGCGTGGTCGTTCACGTGGAAGCCGCAGTCGCGCAGCCAGTCGAGGAAGGCATGCTGGGTGTCCACGGCGAGCGGAGACTCGTCTGCCACGGCATAGATGAAGGTCTCGAGGTCACGATGGGCGGTGATGGCCGCGCTCTTCTGTCGGAGGCTGCCGGCCGCGGCGTTACGGGGGTTGGCAAAGACCTGCTCGCCGGCGGCGTCGCGCTCGTCGTTCAGGCGAACGAAGCTGTGCTTGGGCATGTAGACCTCGCCGCGCACCTCGATGGAGTGCCCGAAGCCCCCGTCGTCGATACCGGCGAGGCCCGCCGGAGCCAGCGCACGCGGCACGTCTCCTATGGTGAGCACGTTTGACGTGACGTCCTCGCCCGTGGTCCCGTCGCCACGGGTCGCGGCACGCACCAGCTGGCCGTCGCGGTAGGTCAGCGCCACGCCCAGACCGTCTATCTTGAGCTCGCAGGTGTAGGAGACGGGAACGGCTGGCGTAGAGCCCAGGGCCTCGTCGGTGCGGGCCAGCCACTCGTCGAGCTCGTCCAGGTCCATGGCGTCGTCGATGGAGTACATGCGCTGAGCATGCTGTACGGGGGCGAACTGCTCGCTCACGTATCCGCCCACGCGCTGGGTGTAACTGTCGGGGGTGACGAGCTCCGGGTGCGCTGTCTCGAGGGCCTGAAGCTCGCGCAGGGTGCGGTCAAAATCGGCGTCCGTCATCTCTGGGTCGTCGAGGGCGTAGTACTGGTAGGCGGCATGCTTGAGGATGCGGTCGAGCTCTGCCGCGCGGACGGCGGGGGTCTGGAGAGACGGAGCCGACGAGGCGCCGGTCGTGGCGGCTTCGGCCGTGGGGACTCCGTTCGTGGGGGCTCCGGTCGTGGGGTC
>CAMXZR010000013.1 GCA_947253595.1 uncultured Olsenella sp.
GTGCATCTGCCTGTGCATCTGCCTGTGCATCTGCCTGTGCATCTGCCTGTGCATCTGCCTGTGCATCCCGTCGCCCGAACCGCGCTCGCGCCATGCGCCGCCCACGCTCGCTCGCGGCGGCGCTCATCTCGACCCTCGTCCGGCACACCACGAACAGCGGGTACCACGGCTCCGACGGGTCGGGCTCGTCGGCGTCTATGCCGTATGACACCAGCGCCATGACCAGCGCCGACCCCTGCCCGTCCGGGAGCATCCTCGCGGCCTCGAGCATGTCGTCCTGTATCGTCACCGGCATGGCACACCGCCCCGTCCCCCGCCGAGGGCCGGCGAGCACCCTCCGTCCGCGGCGTCGCGCTCGAGCAGGGTCGCCGGGATCGGCTCCCCCGACAGCCTGCAGCGGGCGACCACCTCGATGGGCAGCATGAAGGACTCGGTCGAGACGTGCCCGCGCGCCTCGGCCGACCTCACCTCGTACGGGAGCGACTCCCTCAGCCAGCGGCCGACCTCGTCCGTGCCGTAGGAGGACATGGCCTCGTCCGACAGCAGGCTGGCGCTGACCGGGCTCGCGGGCTCGTAGGCCGCGCTCATCTTCCCACCTCCCCGATGTGGTAGTTCTGCCTCTCGCGCAGGTAGGCCCTCAGCCCGGCCATGTCGAGCAGGCTCTTGCCGCCGTTCCCCGACCGAAGCATCGGCGGGGGGTCGGCGCTGTTCACGTAGCGGCGCAGGCGGTCCTCGCCTATCCCCATGACCTGCGCGGCCTCCCGCGGCGGGAGGTACGCGCGGTGCCATATGGGGACCGGGTTGGCGCTCATCTGAGCTCCACGGGCACGGTGCCCTCGATCCACCCGACGACCGCGACCAGCGCGAGCAGGGCCAGGAGCAGGAGCCAGTCGGGCGGCCCCCAGCGCGTCCCGCGACTGTGCGATACTTGCCTCGACATCTGGTCTGCCTCCTCATGTCTCCGCCCGCGCGCGTTGCGGCACGCGCGGGCACCTTCGCCTCTTCCCACGTTCCGCGCCTGCGCCCACATGACCTCGGCCAGGCCGGGCACGGTGCGCTCACGCACGATGAGCTCGGCTACGGGCTCGTCCCTCAGCCTCTCGTCCATGTCGCTCCTCTCTCCCCCGCGGGGGATGGTGCTCACCAGCTCGTCGAGCGGGTCGGCCGTGGTCACTGCCTCCATGCGCCCTCCTCCTCTCTGCGTCTTCCGAATCGGGCAGGCGGGGGCGGCGGGACGTCACTCCGAGAAGAGGTCCCTTGCCCTGCAGCCGATGGCCCTCGCCACGACCTCGGCCGTGCCGATGCTCATGGCGCGGATGCCCTCGTCCGTCGACCACTTCCAGACGGACGTCCGCCCGTAGCCGGTCAGCTCGGAGAGCTCCTTCTTGGTCATGCGCGCCTCCGCGAGGCGCACGTTCAGCAGCGAACGCATGAGAACCACCATCCTTTGTGTTGGAACAAATGTTTGTGTGCTCCATGTTGTGCTATCGTTGCCATGGGCGAACATCCCCTGTCTTTTCCGGGACGGGACGCGCGCCCACCACTGGCGACTCGGATGACGCGCGAACGGAGGTGATTCCATGTCCAAGCTTTTCTCGTCCATTTCATCTCCTGTTCTGGACATGCCCGTCACCCGTTGCCGCAGGTGGCGGGCGCTTTGCTTACTCGTTCTCCTTGATGGCCTCGGCCAGCTTCTCGTCGTAGATCTCGCGGAGCTGCCTGTCGCAGGCGTCGCGGAATGCCGTGACGCTCATGCAGTCGGGAATGGTGCCGTACTCGATTTTTCTGTGGCATGTGTCGGTGTCCTCGTCGTGCGCGTCGTGACTACTTGCGCCTGAACAGCTCTTCCCCGACAGCAATCCCCACAACGAGCGACATGGCCGCGAGCGCGGCGGCTACAATCTGTCCAATGGTCAATTGACTCCCCCAATCTGGCTGGCTGGTGTATCCCCATGGGTGACAGGATTAAGAGACTGGTCGAAGGGCCTCTCCTAGACAGGGCGATTGCGCTTGCGGCGCTAGTGGGCCTTGCGTCGTTCATGGCCCTGTTCGGGTCGATAGCGCAGATGGCCGTCGAATACCCGGCCCCGCTTGGTGCCGTGTGCGCCGCATGCTTCCTTCTCGGAGTCCTCCTCTCATACCTGCTCGGCATCCGCGACGCCCGTGCCGAGCGTGCGAGGGCCGAGTCCGCAAGGGCCGAGCGGTCAGCAAGGCATGAGCGGTGGGTGGATTCGCTGAGGCGCAGGTGCGCCTCGCTGTCACCGTCTCAGAGGGACATGCTGAGGTCGGTCATGGACCGAGGCACCGTCACGTTCGACATGATGAGCACCGACGCCGGAGTGCTAGCCGAGTCGGGTCTTGTCTGCGTGTCGAAGTTGGGCCTCGCCACAAAGGAGCTTGTCCTCTGCATAAACCCCGACGTGTCAACCGAGGTCTTCTCACACATGGACGATTGGCTGTCGCCTGACGCCCGTCCATGACGCCAGGTGCCGTGCTTTGCCACCCCGCGCACGGGATGGTCTTGCCCCAAGGGCGGCGTCCACGGCTCCCACGAGACCACGTCGGTCTACGGGAGGCCCATGCCGCCGACGAGCCGGCCGGGCTGCAGCTGGGGCCTGGTCGACGCGACCAAGCACAAGCGCTAGGGACGACGCCGTGGCCCCGGGCGATCACGGGGCGTCCGCCGCCCCCGCCTGCTCGATTCGGTTGTCAACGTGCGGTGATGCTGGGTAGGAATTCAACGTCTAACGTCACTATTTAGGACAAAAAAATTTCCTTTATGTAGCTCTCAAGAATGAGCTTACCATCCGAATTGAATGCCTCGTGGAGCTTGTCGAGTTCATCGATGGTAAACGCACCAGGAACCCTTTCGCGTGCGATGTAGGTAGGAGTTGAGACGTCAATAACGCGTGCTGCCTGCTCTTGAGTAATGCCGCTTGCCACGCGAGCGGCCTTGACGATTTTTGATTCAGTCTTCATGGTATCCGCTTCCCTCCTTTTACAACTGGGACTATAACGTCTCTTTTCGTAGCGTGCAAGAGTGATTTTAGAAGATTATTTTCTTTTTCCTAATGGGGCGTGATAATCCACTCAAATTGATTTTAGAAATCAAGAGGTTGCTATGGGAATCGGAAAGAACATTAGGGCCCTCAGAGAACGCTTCGGTCTGACCCAAGACGAGCTTGCCGAAAAACTCGGAGTAACCAGAGAATCGGTCCATCGATGGGAAACCGATAAAATCGCAATACGCGACCGACACATCGCAAAGATGGTCGAGCTTTTCGGCATTGACCCCGAAGACATCTCATCTGAAAAATTTGGACTTGCCGGGCCAAGCAGGGGGCTATTGCCAAGCCCCCCCTCAGCCCTCGCCCCCGTCGGCTCGTCGGCCATGGTGCCGCTTCGCGTCCTGGGCGCGACGCACGCGGGGGAGCCGACCGAGGAGATAGGGGACGAGCGGCTCGTCGAGGTCCCCGAGGGCGTGGCGCGCAACCACCCGTCCGCGTTCATGCTCCGCGTTGACGGGGACTGCATGGACCGCTCGTACCCGGACGGGTGCCTGGTGATGGTGGACCCGGCCCTGGAGCCGTGGAACGGCTGCGCCGTGGTTGCCGAGCCCACGCCTGGCGAGTCCGTGCTCAGGCGCTACATGCGGGGCCAGTCCAGCCTGATGCTGGTGGCGGACAGCTTCTCCGACCACGACGACCTGGTGTTCACGGGCGAGGAGGCCGACGTGAGGCTGCTGGGGACGGTGGTCTGGTTCCAGGCGGCGCGCGAGGAGGGCAGGTAGGCTGGGAACGGCGGCGCACCGATGCGCGACGAAGTGGAGGGGAAGGCGATGGAACCGAAGGAGATAAGCAAGAGGAAGCTCGCGTTCGACGACTTCTCGCACGGCGACGGCAGCGTGGAGTACTGGCTCGCCCGAGACATCATGGGACTGCTCGGCTACTCGCAATGGAGAAACTTCGAGGAGGCCATACGAAGGGCGATGGCGTCATGCGAGAGCAACGAAACCCCAGCTAGGAATCATTTTGCTGACGCCAGCAAAATGATATCCCTGGGCAAGGGCGGGCGGCGCGAAGTGAGGGACTACAAGCTGACCAGATATGCCTGCTACCTCATCGCCATGAACGGCGACCCGAGGAAGCCCGAGATAGCCTTCGCCCAGAGCTACTTCGCCATCGAGACGCGCAGGAGCGAGCTCATCCAGCAGAGGATGGGCGAGATTCAGCGCCTCCAGTCGCGCCGTGACCTGAGCGAGTCGGAGAAGCACCTGGCCGCCGTCGCGTTCGAGCGCGGCGTCGACTCGCGCGGGTTCGCCAGGATCAAGTCGAGGGGGGACGCCGCCCTGTTCGGGGGCCATGACACCGCCTCGATGAAGAGGAGGCTGGGCGTCGCGGCAAGGTCCCCTCTCGCCGACAAGCTCCCCGACGTGACCATAAGCGCGAAGAACCTCGCTAACTCGATGACCGCGTACAACGCGGAGGAGCGCGACCTGCAGGGCGTCAACGCCATCGGACGCGAGCACGTGGAAAACAACTACAGCGTCCGCAAGACCCTCGTGGACAGGGGGATAGTTCCCGAGGAGCTCCCGCCGGAGGAGGACACGAAGAGGGTCGAGCGGCGCCTCAAGGCCGCCGAGAAGAGGCTGAGGGACAGGACGCGGGGCTTCGGCCAGTAGGAGCCCCTCCGCGACGAGCCCTGGCGTGCCCCGTCTTCCAAGAAGCGGCTTTTCTGACGGACAAGAGAACTTGGGGAGTTGATCAACAGGTGCCAGACACGCTTGAGATGACTGAGGCCGAGCTTGCGACCGTGGATAGGCTTCTCGGCAAGTCCCGGGAGGCCTTCGTGCTCGCCGTCGAGCTGTACAACAGACCAAGCATCCGATACAGGGTGGAGGGATTCGCCTTCTTCGTGTGCAACGCGTGGGAGCTCATGATCAAGGCAAAAATCATCAAGGACCGTGGCGGGCAGGCAGTCTTCTACAAGGACAACCCTGACCGGACGCTCAGCATGGAGCGCTGCATGGACCTCGTCCTGACTAACGACAAGGACCCGCTCAAAAGGAACCTGAAGGACATAGTCCGCCTACGAAACGAGGGGACGCACTTCATCGTCGAGGAGCACGAGCAGATATACGTAGGTCTTTTCCAGGCCTGCGTCAGGAACTATGACGACAAGCTCTTCGAGTGGCACGGGATGAGAATCTCGGACAGCGTGCCCCAGCACTTCCTGACGCTCTCCATGTCCGCGAGCCCCGTCTCGCCTGAAATAATCCGCGCGAAGTATTCTCCGGAAATTGCCGAGAGATTCCTCTTCGACGAGTCTGCGATTGAGCAGGAGGAGTCGATCCAGGGAAACCAGAGGTATTCGTTCGTCATGCGTACCGAAGTGGCGATTGTGAAGAATCCAAAGAAGGCCGACTTCACCGTTGCGGTCGACAACTCGTCCGACAGGACCATGAGAACGGCGAAGGTCTTCCAGGACCCTCATAATACGCACCCGCTATCGACCAGGACGCTCATAGAGCACGTGAATAAACGTCTTGACAAGGCCGGGATACGGCTTACGTCGAACGGCAAGGAGAAGAGCTTCACCACGAACGACTGGAAGCTTTTCATGAACTTCTACGACCTGAAGCACGACCTCGGCTACTCCTACGGGCACCAAATAGGAAGCCAGGTTCAATACACGTATTCGATGCGAACCGTGGATATGATCGTCAGTCGGATAAAAGAAAACCCCTCCAGCATCATCGACGACCTGAAGGGGAGACTGAGAAAAAACGAGAGAGGCTGACCCCAGGGGCAAAGGATTCTAAGTCTCTCGACCTACTCCCATTCGGGAACCCAGCCTTATCCATCACGAGTCGCCTCTCGGTTCACAGAATAGCCGAACCTGCGGCGAAAAGCGAGACTCACACACAATCGCCCCCGCACGAAGGTCTTGGCGGACGGGTGGCCAGCATGAGAGTCGTCCGTTGGGAGGGACCAGGCATGTCGATCTCGAGGCGCACGCTGAAGAGCGGCAGGGTCGTGTACGACGTCCAGGAGTACGTGGGGTTCACGCTGGACGGGCGCCGCGACCGCAAGAAGATCACGTGCCAGACCATGCGCGAGGCGCGGGTGGAGCAGGCGAAGCTCGTGGCCCTCAGGGACGCGCGACGCAACCGCTCCGGCCGCTGCACGCTCTCCGACTACGTCGACATGTGGTGGTGGCCGTCGACGTCGTCGCTTGCCGCCAGCACGCGCGACACCTACGAGAAGGAGCTGCGCCTGAGGCTGCGCCCCGCGCTCGGCAACATGGACGTGCGCGACATAGGGCGCCCCGCCATCCAGCGCATGGTCAGGTCCTGCAAGACCAAGAGGGTGGCGGAGAAGGCGCTGGGAACGCTGAAGGCGATCCTCAACCAGGCGATGGGCGACGGGCTGATCCAGTCGAACCCCGCGCGCGCCGCCTACGACATGCCGGGTCCCGGCCGTCCGCGCGACAACGGCGTCGTGGTCACCACGTTCGACGCCATGAGGCCGCTGCTGTCGGCGCTGGAGGGGTACTCGGAGGTCGACGGCGGGTTCTGCCGCCTGCTCGGGGCGCTCGGGCTCCTGATGGGGCTCAGGCCGGAGGAGCGCTACGGACTAGACTGGGTCGACATCGACCTCAGGGGCCGCTCCTGCCACGTCGGGAGGGCCTACCTCTCGGTGTCGGCGAGGGAGGGCGGGCACGACCTCAAGGCGCCCAAGACGGCGCTCTCCGAGCGCGTTGTCCCCATCCCCGCCGACCTGTGCGCCCTCCTGTCGCGCGAGAGGTCGAGGGGAGGCGTCGTGCGCGTGGGACCCGTCCTCACGGGCGGCAGGGGCCAGCGCGTCCCCCCAGCCACGGCGCGTCGGCGCTGGAAGACGTTCCTCGCGTGGTGCGACTCACAAAAAATGAACGTCCCCCACGTCACCATCGAGAACTGCCGCCACAGCTTCGCGACCTCGTACCTCCACGCGGGCGGGAACGTGGAGGACCTTTCGAGGATCCTCGGGCACTCGAACATCTCAACGACGTTCAGGCGCTACGTGAGGCCGGGGGCCGACGACCTCGCACGCGGCGTCGAGGAGCACGTGCCGCCCATGCTCTCGGGGTCATCGGATGGGGGCCGCGTGGCCCACAGTTAGCCCATGCACAAGCAAACCGGCAGTTAGAGTGCTATTTGTCGTGGGGTTCGAATCCCCAGCTCTCCGCCAGAACTTGCAGCCCGGAACGCATCGCGTCCCGGGCTTTTTTGTTCGGATTTCCGCGCCCAGGGGCCTCTCTCGGAGTTAGATTTAATTTTCCTACATCTACCAGGAAATTCATCCTTTCATCTAAAAATATCGAAATTCTCGCTTGACTCGTGGGGATGAGGGTGGCATTCTATTTTCTGCAACGCGGCGTTACCTCAGCTGGATAGAGGGTCTGACTACGAATCAGAACGTCACAGGTTCGAATCCTGTACGCCGCACCACTGAATGCAAAGCCACCTGCTCAGGCAGGTGGCTTTTTTCATGCGGACTCGAGGCCAACAGAGCGAACCCGGTCCCTTCTATGCGCCGAAGACCATGTCGAGCTCCTCCCTGCTGGGACGGAAGACCACATAGCCCGACCGCTGCGCCTCGTAGGCGTAGGGCAGGCCCAGCCTGTCCATGTCATCCTCCAGGTCGAGCAGGCAACGTCCCTCCCCGAAGTAGCGCGCGAGGCCCAGTTCGATGTCCTGGCTCCTCTCGCAGCCCAGGAGCTCTGCAAGCCGGTCCGCATGGCTCTCCTTCACCAGGACCCTGTGCCTGTGGGAGGGCAGGCCATAGACCACGTTCGTTGCCGGACCCACGCTACGTTCCGATATCGCAATCTGACCCGCTGACTCTTCGAACAGCTGGAGACGTTCCTCCTGGCCCTCGCACGCGCCGCAAAGCATCGTCCTTCTCGTCCCACGCATCCCTCTCTCCCTCCTCTTCTGTTACCCCATTGTATCAGAAAAACAGAACATATGTTCTGTTTTTCTGATACTGAGGGTTTTCTCATGAGAAAGGAGGCGCCCCGAAGGACGCCTCCAATCGCACGAGTACCGCTCGCGAAGCGTCGAGGCTAGACCTCGGGCCTTATGACCTCGACACCGCCCATGTAGGGCACGAGCGCCTCAGGGATGCCGATGCTGCCATCTGCGT
Source organism: uncultured Olsenella sp. (assembly GCA_947253595.1). GTDB lineage: Bacteria > Actinomycetota > Coriobacteriia > Coriobacteriales > Atopobiaceae > Olsenella_I. The sequence goes on from CAMXZR010000013.1 coordinate 8,187, forward strand.
TCTGATAGTTCTCCATAATCGCCGCCATGGTCCGGCCGACCGCAAGTCCGGAGCCGTTGAGGGTGTGCACGTAGCGGGTGCCCTTGAACTCGGAGGGGTCACGGTAGCGGATGTTGGCGCGGCGCGCCTGGAAGTCCCAGCAGTTGGAGCAGGAGGATATCTCCTTGTAGTTGTCGTAGCTGGGCAGCCAGACCTCGATGTCGTAGCACTTGCGCGCGCTGAAGCCGATGTCGCCGGTGCAGAGCGTAACCACGTGGTAAGGAAGACCCAGGGTCTGGAGGCAAAGCTCGGCCTCGGCCACCATGCTCTCGAGCTGGTTCATGGAGTCCTCGGGCCTGGCGAACTTGACCATCTCGACCTTGTCGAACTCGTGGACGCGGATGATGCCGCGGGTGTCGCGACCGGCGGAGCCCGCCTCCTCGCGGAAGCAGGGAGTAAAGGCCGTGTAGAGCAGGGGCAGCTGGCTTGCGTCGAGCACCTCGTCGCGGTGGATGTTGGTGAGCTGGACCTCGGCCGTGGGAATCAGGTAGAGGTCGGGACGCACGTGATAGAGGTCCTCGTCGAACTTGGGCAGCTGCCCCGTGCCGAAGAGCGAGTCGTGGTTGGTGATGACGGGGGGCCACCACTCCTTGAACCCTGCCCTGTTGTGCATGTCGATGAAGAAGTTGATCAGGGCGCGCTCCATGCGGGCGCCCATGCCGCCCAGGAGGTAGAAGCGGGTGCCGGCGAGCTTGACGCCGCGGTCGAAGTCGATCATGCCGGTGGAGGGACCAAGGTCCCAGTGCGCCTTGGGCTCGAAATCGAACTCGCGGGGGGTGCCCCAGCGACGGACCTCGGGATTGTCGGAGTCGTCCTTGCCGTAGGGGACGCTGGGGTCGGGGACGTTGGGAATGGCCGCGACAAGGTCGAGGAGCTCCTTGTCCAGGGCACCCCGGCGCTCATCGAGTTCGGCGATGCGGCTCTTGCCTGCGGCGACCTTGGCCTTCGCGGCCTCCGCCTCCTCGCCCTTGCCCTCGCGCATGAGCTGGCCGATCTGCTTAGAGGCAGCGTTGCGCTCGGCCTGCAGCGCCTCGACCTCCACGATGGTCCGACGGCGCTCGTCGTCCAGCTCGAAGAAGCGCCGGCGGTTCCAGTGGGCGTTCTGCCTGGACTCGCAGGCCTTATCGATGGCGTCGGGATTCTCCCTGACGAACTTGATGTCGAGCATTTCGTTCCCCTCATGATCTGGATTCTTACGAGCCCGGGCCCAGGACCCGGCTCCTGGTGCAGGGTCGCGCACGTATCGCAAGTATATACTTGTGCTGCTTTTGAACGAGCGCGCGGCATGCCTGGCCGCGCCCGCTATAGAAAGGGCACGTCATGGACTTCTTCAGCTGGCTCTTCGGGACGCGTCCCGGCGTGATGGCCCTCATCCTGGGTGGCATCGTCCTCTTCCTCGTCATCTCCATCGTGCTCGAACGCCGCACGCGCGCCCTGTACAAGAACCACAAGAAGTCTGAGGGCGACTGGGATCTCTTCGACGATGACGACTCCGAGAGCGGATGGAGCGACTCCGACGACGACAAGTAGCCAGACAACGGCAGCGGGAGGCTCTGGGGGCGAGGCGCGGCGCCCCCCTCTTGTGCCGTGGGAGCACCATACGGTCGCAGTGCGCGGGCACAAAAAAGCCCCGACTGAAGTCGGGGCCAAGCATTCATGGTGCGGGCGAAAGGACTTGAACCTTCATGAGATTGCTCTCATACGGACCTGAACCGTACGCGTCTGCCAATTCCGCCACGCCCGCGTAGGCATGCATTCTACTACCACCCCCTGGCGACGCGCAACAGAAAATCGTCAGCGTTAGGCAAAAGCTGTCACCACCTCGGGCGGGGCGCTAGAATGGTTGGACACGGATGGCTCTTGAGCACAGCAGCTGAAACGAAACGAGACCCGAGCCATGGCAGACGCAGCGGGAACCGGGGTCGCCTCATCGGCGCCGCACGGCCAACCATACGAGCAGCAGTCACGCGACCAGCTCCTGCTGGGCCGCTACCGCATCATGCGCCCCGGCACCGCAGGTGGCTTCGGAACGGTGCTCACCTGCTGGGACACGCGCCTCCAGCGCCGCGTGGCAATCAAGCGCATGCCGCTCATGGCCCAGGGGGCGGGTGCCGCTGGAGCGTCCACGATCATGGAGGCCCTCGCGGAGGCGCGCACTTCCAGCATGCTGGCACATCCCAACATCGTCACCATGTTCGACTTCGAGGCGGACCGTCTCTGGGCCTACCTTGTCATGGAGTACGTGGACGGCCTCACCCTTGCCGAGCTGCTTGCACGCGTGGAGGGCGGTACCCTCACCAACGACGAATGCGCCCACCTGGTGAGGTCCGTCGGGAACGCCCTCGCCTTCGCGCACGATAACGGCGTCCTTCACCTGGACATCAAGCCCACCAACATCATGATCGAGCGCTCTGGAGCCATAAAGCTCTGCGACTTCGGCATGGCAACGCTGGCCTCCGCCACGGGCTTCGGCGACGCGCGAGGGGGCACCGTGGGCTACATGCCCCCCGAGCAAATCGAGGGAGGCCTGGTGGACGAGCGCAGCGACATCTTCTCACTCGCCGTGGTGGTCTGGCAGGCCCTCGCGGGCGAGAACCCCTTTGCGGCGCCGACCGCAGAGCTCTCGCTCAAGAAGATCGAGAAGGGTCCCAGGACGACACTCGCCAAACTCGACCCGAGCCTCGCTGGCATGGCTGACGAAGTGATCCTCCAGGCACTGAGCCCCAGTCCCGCAGGAAGGGTCCCCACCATCGATGCCTTCAGGGACGAACTCGCCTTCTCCCTTGGAGACGCCGACGCGGGCATGGAGTCCCTGCGCGGCCTGATGGAGCAGGACGCGGGAGACGGCGATGTCGGCTCCCTGGAGCGCGGCTACGAGGAGCTGCCACTCTCCTACCGCTACCCCTGGCTTCCCCAGCTCGTCACGCGCGCGGGCTGCTCGCTCGCAACACTGGCCGCATCCTGGGTGGCCCTGGGGGGCGTCGAGCTCTCGCAGGCCTCCTGGAGGCTGGGAGTGGCCCTCGCCTGCGCTGCGCTGGGGGCGGCCTGGACCCCGTTGGGAGGGCTCCTGGCTGTCTTTTGCCTCTGTGCAAGCCTCTTCGACCAGGCAACCGTCGCGGGAATCGCGCTTCCCGCAGCAATAGGCCTCGCCTTCCTCGTCTGGTGGGCGCGCGGGGGGAGAAGGGACTCGCTGGGCAGCATGAGTGTGCTTCTCCCCTGCCTCGCCCAGAGTCCCCTGGCGGCTCTTCCCTTTGCTGCGGCGGGGCTGCAGCCGCTCCGCGCGGCGGCCACCACGGCCGTGGGGTGGGTGCTCTCCCACTGCCTCATGAGCTCGTGGCAGCTGGGCTTCGATTCCCGGGAGGTGGCCCGCTCCCTTCTGGACCTGGGTCTCGAGCCGAGTTCCTGGCTGCTCCTCGCAGGAGGTGTCGCCCTGGCCGCCCTCGCGTCCGGGCTTGCCCGGTGGAGGGAGACTCCCGCCACCCAATACCTGGCGCAACTGCTCGCCCTCGCTGGCTCCGTGGGACTCAGGGCGGTCGCCGCGCGAATGGAAAATGGAGGCATATGGGTGGCCCCGAGCTGGTCGGGCACTACCATTGCGGTAACCTGTTGTGTGATTTTGTGTCTTTCCATCAGGCTTAATGGCCCTATTCCCGCACCCGAGGGAGCTGGTGAGTTCCATGAATCTGCTTAGGACCTTCGAGAGCCGCGTGAGCGACGCCTTCGGTGCCACCGCACCGGGAACGTCTGTCCCGTTCTCTTTCAAGAAGCTCGCGAAGCGCGCCGCGCGCGCCATGGAGGCGGAGACCTTCCAGATCGACGGCGTGGACACCGCGCCCGCCCTCTATACCATCCTGGTCTCGTCGGCGGATGACGCGACCATGAGTCCACTGTACCGCGAGCTCATCGACGAGGTCTGTGGCTTCGTCGAGGCGCAGGCGGACGCCAGGGGCTACGTCTTCGTGGGCAGACCCCTCGCACGCTTCATGGTCGACCCCTCGCTCAAGTCGGGCCGCTTCGCCGTGTTTGCGGAGAACGTCGACTCCCACACCCTGGGACGCCTGAGGGAAGAGGAGGAGGCCTTCATAGGAGGGTCGTCCGGCCTCGGTCGCGCCGCGGGACGACCCGCTCAAGCACAGCCCGCGCACCGTGGGGCGAAGGCCATCGAGCCCAGGAGGCAGTCGCACGACAGGCAGGCCGAGGCAGCTGCCGTCCAGGTCCCCTCCTGGGAAGAGATACAGGCTCCCGCTGCCGAGGAGTTCGCCCCACTCGTCGCCCCGCTCGCGGGCGACGCCTCGGCCGGTCTCAACGTACTCCCCGCCGACTTCGTGGACGACTCGGTCCAGGAGGCTGAGGTCGCGGCACAGGCGGCCGACGAGGCGATGCCCGCAAGCCCCGCGATCGAGGTTCCACCCACCGTCCGGCGCAGCGTTCCCCTCGTCAACCCCCGGCGCGCGCACGCGGCGCGGGACCTTCCCGAGGAAGGTCCTAGCTGCCTGCTCATAGACCACCAGAGCGGACGCACCTACACCGGCGGCTCCCCCGTCACCATCATCGGCAGGGAGCGCACCCAGGGAGGCATCGTGCTGCGTGATCCCAACGTCTCGCGCAGGCACGCCGAGCTCAGCTACGACGGGCGTGACTGGCGCATCGCCGACCTCGGCTCCACCAACGGGACCAGGGTCAACGACGTCGACGTGGACAGCTGCATCCTGCGGGACGGCGACCTCGTCACGCTGGGACTCATGAACCTTGAGTTCAGGGAGAACCAGGCATGATAGACCTCGTCCTCTTCGGCGGGCGCATCGTGCTCGTCATCCTCCTCTACCTCTTCCTCTTCTCCGTGATGAAGACGGGCATCGGCCTGGTACGCGGCCAGAGGCGCGACTCGGCCATCTGGTCGATCGACGTCGAGAAGGGCGAGAGGAGGCTGCGCGGCCTGCACGTGGACATGCTGGGGCCCGTCGTCATAGGGCGTTCCCCCTCGTCTGACATCGTCATCGACGAACCCTTCGTCTCGTCCTCGCACGCGCGCTTCACCCTCCAGGGTCCAGCCCTAGTCCTCGAAGACCTCAACTCAACCAACGGCACCCTGGTGAACGGACACCCCATCGCCCAGCCCGTAACCCTGCGCGACGGCGACGAGATCCAGGTGGGCAACGCCGTCATGCGAGTGAGCCGCCGATGAGCCCGCTTCCACTACATAGGGACGAGCTCGAGCGGGTCCTGCGCGGGGGAGCCAAGGTCGAGGCGGCTCAGCCGGTCAACAGCCCTGGGCACGACACCGTCACCGTGAGTGCGCGAGAGGGTAGCGAGGCCAAGAGCGGCTCCACCGCCAAGCTCTCGTGGGGCTCGCGTACGGACATCGGCCTGGTGCGCTCCCACAACGAGGACTCCTTCCTGGTCCAGCCCCCCGCCTTCGCGATCTGCGACGGCATGGGCGGCCACGCCGCAGGAGAGGTGGCGAGCTCCATCGCCGTCGAGACCATAGGCTCCAAGCTCCCCTTGCACGCAGACGACGTGCTTCTGGGAGCCGCCGTGGAAGCCGCGAACCTCGCAGTCATCCAGGGGGCCAACGAGGGCCTGGGCAAGCCCGGCATGGGCTGCACCGCCTCCTGCGTCCTCATCGAGAACGGAAAGATGGCCATAGCCCACGTGGGCGACTCGCGCATCTACCTGCTGCACCATGGGACCCTCGTCAGGCTCACGCACGACCACTCCTACGTCGAGGAGCTCGTCGACGCGGGCGAGATAACCGCAGACGAGGCCCGCGTGCACCCCTCCAGGTCCGTGGTCACCCGCGCGCTGGGCTCCGATCCCGACATGTACGCCGACCACTTCACCCTGGACGTGACGGTGGGCGACCGCATAGTCCTCTGCTCCGACGGCCTCTCGTCCATGGTCGAGGACTCCGAGATGGAGGCCATCGCCGTCTCGTCCGCCACGCCCCAGATGGCCGCCGACAACCTCATGTCGGCGGCGCTGGCGGCCGGAGGGCACGACAACGTTACCATCGTGGTCGTGGACGTAACGGACGACGGGATGGTCGAGGCGCACTTCCATCGCCGCTGCAGGGTCACGATGGGCATAGTCGGTGCCCTCGTCGCGCTGCTCGTGGCGCTGGGCGCCCTGGGGGCGGAGCTCGTGAGCAGCTCCTGGTATCTGGGTGACAACGACGGGACCGTGGGTATCTACCACGGCATGGAGGGAAGCTTCCTGGGAATCCCGCTCTCGAGCCTGGCTGAAACCTCGTCGGTCAAGACCAGCGACCTCCCCGCCGCGATTCAGGACCGACTCAAGGGCGGCATCATCGTGAACAGCGAGGACGAGGCCCGCGCGGCCATAGAGGGCTACCGCGACCAAATCGACTCGGACAAGAGCTCTGCCGCCGTCACCGCCGTCCGCAGCACCGCCGGCACGGAGGTCTCGAGCCCCCAGGAAATACAGGCGGCACCCATGGAGAGCGGCGGCGCAGGGGCAGCGGGCAAGGATGGTGAGTAACATGGCACAACGTCAGGCAAACACCAGGCGCAACACGGAGCTCCTGCTCCTCGTGCTCGGAGCCATCCCCGTCGTGCTCCTCTATGCAATGTACATCGCCAACGTGCAGGCGGCGGTGACGCTGGGCTCGCTCGCGCTGCCCCTGGCGCTCTTCGCTGCCTTCGCGGTCGCGCACGTGGCCGTCAGGATCTATGCGCCCGGTGCTGACCCCGCCATCCTTCCCGTTGTCTTCCTGCTCTCGGGCGTCGGCATCGCCTTCGTCTCTAGGCTCGCCCCCGACCTCGCCGGAGGACAGGTCGTGTGGCTCTTCGTCTCGGTCGCGGCGATGGTGGCGGTTCTCGTCGCCGTCCCTAGCGTGGACGCCCTCGCGGAGTACAAGTACACGATGGGCGTGGCCGGCGTGGCGCTCCTCCTGCTTCCCATGCTCGTGGGAACCGAGAAGGGCGGCTCGAAGCTCTGGCTCCAGCTGGGAAGCTTCTCCTTCCAGCCCGGCGAGGTCGCAAAGGTCCTCGTCGTCCTCTTCCTTGCCGCCTACCTGGCCGAGAACCGGGAGCTCCTGTCAGCCTCGACCCGCAAGGTGGGGCCCCTCTCGCTCCCCCACCCGCGCATGCTCGCTCCCATGCTCGTCATGTGGGGCGTCTCGCTGCTCATCGTCATCTTCGAGCGCGACCTGGGCAGCGCCCTGCTCTTCTTCACCTTCTTCGTGATCATGCTCTACGTCTGCACGGGGCGGGTGAGCTACGTCCTCGCCTTCCTCATCCTCCTGGCCGTGGGCGGCGGCCTCTGCTACACGCTGTTCAGCCACGTCCAGACGCGCGTGCATATCTGGCTCGACCCGTTCAAGGACCCCAGCAACTCCGGCCTTCAGATAGTCCAGTCGCTCTATTCGCTGGCGGACGGGGGGCTCACGGGCGTGGGCATAGGCAAGGGGCTCCCCAAGCTAATCCCGGTGGTCGAGTCCGATTTCATCTTCTCCGCCATCGGAGAGGAGATGGGCCTCCTCGGCGGTTCGGCCGTGCTCATCTGCTACCTGCTCCTCGCCGTGCGCGGGCTCGCCACCGCCGCCCGCGCCAAGTCGGACGTCGCCGCCTTCACCGCCGTGGGCCTCACGGCCGCCCTGGTGTTCCAGGCCTTCCTCATCGTGGGCGGCGTCACCAGGCTGCTTCCCCTCACGGGCGTCACGCTGCCCTTCATGAGCCAGGGAGGCAGCTCCCTCCTCGCCAGCTTCGTGATCGTGGCGCTGCTCCTCAAGACCGGCGACGAGGGCACGGGGCGGGAGTCCATGGTCCAGGCGTCGGGCACGGGCCAGTTCACCGGCGGCGACGCGCCCTCCAAGGTCGTACACGGCTCGCACGCGCGGGGGAGCTTTGGCATGCTCACCCCCGAGTCGGGCGTCCTGGGCCGCGTGGCGCTCGGCAACCGCCTCGTCAGGCTGCTGGCCGTCTTCTCGCTCATGTTCGTCGCCCTGGTGGGCAACCTGAGTTACGTGCAGGTGGCTCGGGCGGACTACTACCAGTCGCTTCCCAACAACAACCACACCATCGCACGGAGCGCAAAGGTCCAGCGCGGGGCCATCATCACCTCTGACGGTCAGACCCTGGCCGAGTCCGTGTCCCAGGGGGACGGCAGCTACGAACGCAGCCATCCCCTGGGCAACCTCGCCGCCCACACCGTCGGCTATCTCTCCACCCGCTACGGAGCCACGGGAGTGGAGTCGTCCATGAACGAGGCGCTCACCGGCAGGGCAGACTATTCCAGCTGGAAGTCGGCGCTCTATTCCATGGCGGGTCTCGCCAACCCCGGTTCCTCCGTGGTGCTCACCATCAACTCGCAGATGCAGCGCGCCGCCGAGGCCGCGCTCGAGGGCGAGAGGGGCACCATCGTCGTGCTCGACCCCTCCACCGGTGCCGTGCTCGCAAAGTCATCCGCCCCCTCCTACGACTATGACGGCATCGAGGAGCTCATGAGCTCGGACGGCAGCGGGGGCTCCCTCATAGACCGTTCGACCCAGACCCTCTACACACCCGGCTCGACCTTCAAGGTCCTCTCGCTGGCGGCGGCCCTGGACTCCCAGACCGCGACGCTCGACACGAGCTTCCCGGCACCTGCGAGCCTGCAGATCGGCGGCGCAGACGTCACCAATGTGGACCAGGAGGAGTGGGATTCCCTCACGCTCGAGGAGGCGCTGGCCTTCTCGGCCAACACGGTCTTCGGGCAGCTGGGACAGAAGCTGGGAGCGAAGCTGCTCGTCGGCTACGCCCGGGCGTTCGGCTACGGCAGCAAGATTGGGCAGGACTTCTCGACGGTCGCGTCCCTCATGCCCGAACCCTCCGAGATGAGCGAATGGGAGACCGCCTGGGCCGCCGTGGGACAGCCCGTCGGCATGCACAACAGCCCGGCTGGGCCCCAGACCACCGTCATGCAGAACGCCGTCATGGCAGCAGCCATTGCGAACGGCGGCATCGCCATGAACCCCTACCTCGTGGACCACATCCTGAGCCCCGAGGGCACCACCTCCTCTACCACGCTTCCCAGGTCACTGGGACAGGCAGTGTCTGCACAGGCGGCCGCATCGGTCAAGGAGGCAATGCTCCAGGTCGTAGAGAGCGGGACCGGCACCGCGGCGCGCGTGAGCGGGGTGGAGGTGGCCGGGAAGACGGGCACGGCAGAGGTAAGCTCGACGGTCGCCAACTCGCTCTTCGTCGGCTTCGCGCCATACGACCAGCCCACGCTGGCCATATCGGTCTGCATCGAGGGGTCCGAGGACAACGATGTTCAGGGAAGGGCCGCAAGGGTGGCGGGCAAGGTGCTTGCCACCTGCCTGAGCGTCCAGGCCGCCGGGGCGGGCATGTAGGAGGAAATATGCGGCAGGCGGGGCCCTCGCCTGCCGCGGACGTGGCAAGACAGCGCGGCCTCCGCCGCGCATGCGATGGGAGAGACGATGTCAGACAGGGTGCTAGGCGGACGCTACACGGTCCAGGACAAGATAGGTGCGGGCGGCATGGCCGTGGTCTACCGCGGACTGGACGAGGTGCTGGGCAGAACCGTGGGCATCAAGACCATGCTGCCACAGTACGCCGGGGACGCCTCATTCGCCGCCCGATTCAAGCAGGAGGCTCAGGCCGCTGCTGCGCTGCAGAGCCCCTACATCGTCGCGGTCTACGACTGGGGTCGTGACGGCGACACCTACTACATCGTGATGGAGTACCTGCGCGGTACCGACCTCAAGAGCGGCATTCGCAGGCACGGCGCACTCGACAGCAAGAAGGTCGCCCAGGTTGGGTCACAGATCGCTCAGGCCCTCTCCGTCGCGCACCGCCACGACATCATCCATCGCGACATCAAACCGCAGAACATCATGGTGCAGCCCGACGGCAACATCAAGGTGATGGACTTTGGCATCGCTCGAGCGAAAAACAGCCACCTCACCACCGACAACTCCGTCCTAGGCACCGCCCACTATGTCTCTCCCGAGCAGACCCAGGGCAAGGAGCTCGGTCCTACGACGGACATCTACTCCCTGGGCATCGTCATGTACGAGGCCGCGACAGGCAAGGTCCCCTTCGACGGCAACGACGCCATTTCGGTCGCGCTCAAGCAGGTCAACGAGCAGCCCAAGCCGCCCAGCCAGCTCAACCCCAGCGTGGACAGCGCGCTCGAGGGAATCATCCTCAAGTGCATGCAGAAGGACCCCGAGGCGCGCTTCCAGACGGCCGATGAGCTCTATCACGTCCTTCGCGACTACCTCGCCGGCAGGATGCAGGCGGTGAGCAGCGCCACGGCGACTGCCGCCATCCCCACCGCGCCGGTCATCGCCCCCCTGCAGCCGGTCAGCAACACCCAGACCATCCCCCGCATCCAGGCCAACGGTCACGGCCGTCCCCAGAGCGCCACCGAGCAGGCGCGCGAGAACGCCCAGCGCGAGGCGCACGGACGCAGGCGCAGGCTCGTCGTAGGGACCGCCCTCGTCACGCTCGCCCTGATCGCCGCCATCGTTGCGGTGGCCAGCCTCCTCACCAACCGCAACGCGACCGCAAGCATCCCCAACCTCTCCAACCTGACCGAGGAGCAGGCGCTGGCCGCCATCGACGCGTCAGCGTTCGAGAGGGGCACGGTCAAGGAGTCCTACAGCTCGACCGTCGCGTCCGGCCTGGTAATGGACCAGAGTCCCGACGCAGGACTCGAGAAGCCACGAGGGACCCAGATCAGCATAGTCATCTCGAAGGGACCCGAGCCAGCTGCCGACGTGGTAGTCCCCGAGCTCAAGAACATGTCGCCCTCTGAGGCGGAGCAGGCACTGGCCAAGGCCAACCTCGTGGGCCAGGCGGGCGACTCAGTCTACAGCAGCGAGGTCGAAGTGGGCAAGGTTGCCCAGCAGAGCGTGACGGCGGGTTCCAAAGCCAAGGCAGGCGACACGGTCACCTACCAGCTCTCGAAGGGCGTCGAGACCACCGATGTGCCCGACGTGGTGGGCTACAGCGAGGAAAGCGCGAAGAGCACGCTCCAGAACAGCGGCTTCGCCGTGAGCGTAGAGCGCAGCGCGAGCAACAGCGTCGACAAGGGTGGCGTCATCAGCCAGACGCCCACCGGCAGTGCGGAGAAGGGCAGCACCGTCACCATCACGGTCTCCACCGGACCTTCCGAGAAGGACATCCCCAGCGTGGTGGGCTACAGCGAGAGCGGTGCCCAGAACGCGCTGGACAACGCGGGCTTCCTGGTCAACACGACCTACGCCGCGAGCTCGAGCGTGCCGCAAGGCAATGTCATCAGCCAGACGCCCACCGGTAGCGCCAAGACGGGGAGCACCGTCACCATCGTCGTCTCCACCGGCTCCGGAACGCCGGAGGGCGAAGGCGGAACATCCGGTAAGAGTGGGGGTACGTCAAGCACAAGCGAGGGCAGGTAGGCGACCGTCCTCGTGACTGAACCCTTGCAACCGGCAGGCAAGACCCCCATCCATTGGGATGGGGGTCTTTTTGGGGCGTCGCCTTCAATCGGTCGGACGATGCCCACGCATGCGATTCGCACGACCGAGCCAAAGAAGAGGCCCCGCACCGCATCTCTGCCGGTACGAGGCTTTATTCTCTGGTGACCCCGATTGGATTCGAACCAACGACACCAGGTTTAGGAAACCTGTGCTCTATCCCCTGAGCTACGGGGCCATGCAAAGGCATTCTATCATCACCTGGGCGCGCGCGCAGCCCAAAGAGCAAACGTCTTGCACGAATTCGCTCCGACGCGGGACGCGATGACATTCGCCCGGCTGACGGAGCTCTTCGCACACAAGAAAGAGGGTCCGTGCGAACGAGGCCACGTTTCGGACGATCACGGACGACCGCCAAGCCAATTGGCGGCCGAGGTGCGCCCCTACCTCTTCTTGGACTTCTCCTCCCGCTCGAGCTCGTGCCGCCTGGCGTCCGACTCAAGGAGGGCGATGACCTTCTTGCTGCTCATGGATGCGACCTCGGCGTCGACGGCGCGGCGAAGGGGTCTCACCTTGCGCCAGTCGTACACGAAGGAAGCAATGATGGCCACATAGGCGAGGACGATGGCGACCAGCATCACGATGCCGGCGGGAGAGCCCGGGTTCGTTGCCGCCTCGGGGCGGAAGTAGGTGATGGACCAGGTGATGAGGGTGATGACGAGACCGGAGCCGATGAGCGCCCACCAGACGTGCTGGCTCTTCTTGAATTCGGGGCGCTGATCGAGCAGGATGCGGGACGCAGTCGCCCTGCGGTCCTCGTCATCACGGCGGGCATTGCGTGCCGCCCTGCGCTCCTCCTTCGTCATCTCGCTCTCGCTCTTGCCGGAAGAGGTCTGGGTCCCCCGACGCACCTTCTCGCTCGAGACGACTCTCACGCCCGACGCTGCCTCGCGGGCAGGACGCGCACGGGTGACGGAACGCCTGGTGAAGCCGGTACGGGGCCTGTCCCCCTCGTCACCGGTGCCCTCGGCCTTCGTTGCCTTGGGCTTGGGGGAAACTGCGGGAATGCTTCCCGCCTCCTCGGCCTCCTTGCGGGCCGCTTCGATGGTGTCACGCAGAGACATGGAACTCCTTCATGGGCTTGAACTCGCTTGCGGTGATTATCTCGAACGCCTCGGCATAGCGCTTTGAGGTGCCCTCGATGACGTCGGGGGGAAGGTGTGGCGGCTCACCGGTCATGTCCCAGTTGGTCTTGAGCCAGTCCCGCACGAACTGCTTGTCGTAGCTGGGCTGGACGCGACCGGGCTCGTATCCCTCGGCGGGCCAGAGGCGGCTCGAATCGGGCGTCAGGCACTCGTCGATCAGCGTGAGCCTACCATCGACCAGGCCGAACTCGAACTTGGTGTCGGCGATGATGATGCCCCTCGTGGCCGCGTAGTCTGCCGCCGCCTCGTAGATTCTGAGCGAGGCGTCACGGAGCTGTGCCGCCACCTCATCCCCGACCATGCTGGCGCAGCGCTCGAACGAGATGTTCTCGTCGTGGTCTCCGATCTCCGCCTTTGTCGAGGGCGTGAAGATGGGCTCCGGGAGCTTGGAGGCCTCCATGAGACCGTCGGGGAGCTTGATGTCGCAGACGGTGCCGTCCTGGTCGTAGGTTTTCTTGCCGGAACCCGTGAGGTAGCCGCGCACGATGCACTCGATGGGAAGGGCCTGGGCCTTCCTCACCAGCATCGATCGGCCGCTCAGGTAGTCGGCATAGGGGACGAACTCCTCAGGATAGTCTCTCACGTCCATGCTCAGCATGTGGTTGGGCATGAGGCTTCGGAACCTCTCGAACCAGAAGGCCGAGATGCGGGTGAGCACCTCTCCCTTGAAGGGGATCTCGTCCGGCAGGATGTAGTCGAACGCGCTCACGCGGTCGCTGGCAACCATGAGCAGGCTGTCCCCACAATCGTAGATGTCGCGGACCTTGCCGTGCGAGTCGGGACGAAGCTCCATGGCTTCCATTGTCACTCCCATCGATGTGAACGGCCGTTGTCGTGTCGGGCACGACGTTCCCATTCTAGATGAAGCGCGGAGAGGCTCCACATTCAACGGCCCAAGTCACTTAATGGCAACCTACCGCCCTGGACGGCCCGTGGGCACCTGAGCCTCGGCCTCCCCTACCTCTCCTGCTGCGCACGCCCCGCCGGCTTCCGCTGCTCGAGGGGAAGGTGGAGGGTGAAGGTGGTGCCCTTGCCCAGCTCGGACTCCACGGCGATGACGCCGTTGTGCTTCTCCACAATCTCCTTGGTGAGGGCCAGACCGACACCGAGGCCCCCCGAGACCCGCTCGCGGCTCGCGTCCGAACGCCAGAAGCGCGAGAACACCCGCGGGATGTCCTCCTTTGCGATGCCGATGCCCGTGTCCTGGACAGAGATCCGTACCTCTCCCTTGACGCGGTCGCGCCTGACCCCCACCACGACCCATCCGCCCTCGCCGGTGTAGCGCAGGGCGTTGGACATGAGGTTGGTCACGGCCTCGCGGATAAGGTCGGCATCAACCTGGGCGTAGCACTCGTGCGCGTCCGTCTTGTCGTCGAAGCGCAAGTGGAGGCCCCTCTCGTGGAAGAGCTGGTGCTGCATGGACACCATGCTCTTCACCAGATAGACCATGTCGGTGCGCTCGAGCTTGAGGACGCGCGTCCCGTTCTCGATGCGCGAAAGGTGCAGCATGGCGTCCACGAGGCGGGAGAGGTGCCGCACCTCCTCGGCGACCGTCTCGAAGTGCTCGTCGTCGGAGGGGAGGACGCCGTCCTGCATGGCCTCGACCGTAGCAAGCATGGCCATGAGCGGCGTCCTGAGCTCGTGGGCGACGTCGCTCGTAAGACGGTGCTCGAACTTGATGTCGTGCTCGAGCTCCGTCGCCATCGAGTCGAAGGTCTCTCCCAGGCGTCCGATCTCGTCGTCGCCGCGCAGGTTGGTCCGGGCCGTTAGGTCGCCGCTCCTGATCTGCGCCGCCGTTGAGGTGATCGTCTTGATGGGCTTGGTGAGGGCCCGGGAGGCGAGGTAGCCGATGATGCAGGCGAGGATGACGGCCGCTGCCGCCGCGGCGGCGACCGCCCCATAGGAGTTTGTGCGGAAGGTGGAGTCGGCGGTGCTCGTGAGGGCCGTGGATCTGTAGGCGAGGAGCCTGACGGTACCCACGACGTACCCAGAGGCATTGAGCACCTCCGACGAGACGACGGACTCGGGACGCTCGGAGGGGGAGCGTCCGCTCGTGGCCGAGATGCGATGCGAAACCGTCCAGGAGTCGTCATAGAGCATGGTCCCGTCGGCGTCCTCGAGCTGAACCGCCACGTCCGCAGACGAGATCGAGGCGAAGTGGGCGTACCCCAGCACCTCGTCGGTCCAGGCTCCCGCGCTGTCGTACTGCGCCGCGATGCCGTCTGCGAGCTGATCGGCCAGGGTCTGCAGGTTCTGCTGGGTGTAGTGGCGGAACTGCCCCTCCCACACCACGGCGAGCACCGCCGAGAGTACGGCTGCGGTCATGATCGCCGTCAGAGCGAAGTAGAAGGCCATGCGCGCGGTGAAGGTCTTGGTGGGATGCGAGGAATCGGGCTTGCGATCCATGGTGTTGAAGGATGCCTTGGGAGAGTCCGACCCAAGGGAAGAGGCCTCACCGTACTCGCGGCGGGCCTCTTCGGTGTCGAGTATGTCAGACAAGGTCGTCTTCCCCTATTTCTTTGCCTCGCCGGCATCGGGTTTCTGGGCCACCTCGAATCGGTAGCCCACGCCATGGACGGTATAGAGCCAGCGGGGGTTGCGGGGGTCGTCCCCCAGCTTGGCGCGGAGGTTCTTCACGTGGGAGTCGATGGTGCGCTCGTAGCCCTCGAAGTCGTAGCCCAGGACCTTCTCGACGAGCTCCATGCGGGTGTAGACGCGACCCGGGTAGCGCGCCAGAGTGGTGAGAAGCTTGAACTCGGAGGCCGTGAGGTCGACCTCGTGGCCCTCGACCATGACCTTGTGGCCGGAGATGTCTATGACCAGGTCGCCGAAGTCCAGGACCTCCAGGGGAGGCTCCGCCTCGGTATGGGCGCGCCTCAGCAGGGCGCGGACGCGGGCGACTAGCTCTCGGGGCGAGAAGGGCTTGATCAGGTAGTCGTCGGCCCCGAGCTCGAGGCCGATGATGCGGTCCTCAACCTCGCCCTTCGCGGTGAGCATGATGATGGGCACGCTCGAGGTCTCGCGCACGGCGCGGCAAACGCGCTCGCCCGAGAGCTGGGGAAGCATGAGGTCGAGCACGATGAGGTCGAAGCTGTGCTTCTCGAACTCCTCAAGGGCACTCTTTCCGTCGCCGACCCCACGCACGATGTAGCCCTCGCGCTCGAGGTACGCCGCAACCGCGTCACGGATGGTCTTCTCGTCCTCAACGAGCAGAATCTTCTTCTCTTCCGAAGCCATTCCGGCCCCCCTCACGTACCGCCGATGCCCTCTGCGCCCACATCGGACACGAGCGCCCAATTTGTCTATAGCGAAATCATTTTAGCGCAGATGCGGAGCGGAACCGGAAACTAGAGCGCGAAGGACCTCACCGAAACCGCCGACGGATAGCCAGTCTTCTCGTCCTTGACCGTAGCAAAGGTGACGAAGGCATCGCTCGTCCCCAGCGAGGCGGGATACTCACCGTAGTCTATGCAGCGGTTGGAGGCCGAGAGCACCGAGTATGTCCTGGCGTTGGTGTCCACGACGAAGTAGGAAGAGGTGCTCTTGATGACGAAGACGTCCCCCCTGCCCGCCACAGCCGCCGACGGCTCGCGCGAGAGCATGACGAAGGGGCCGGCACCGCTGCCTATGTAGGTTCCCATCTGGCCCAGGAGCCCACCCGAGGAGTAGCTCGCCTCGATGGAGAAGGCGAAGCGGTCGCCGATTCGGACGGCATTGAGGGGCCTCACCGACGCGGGCAGCACGAGCTGGTCAACCTTAGTCGCAAGCTTGTCAGAGAGCGAGTACGCCGTAATGCCATAGAAGGTCCCCTGGTCCGCATTCACGCGAGGCACGAGCGTGACGGTCCCATCCGAGACGGCCGGCTCGGTGGCAAAGCGGCCGGGAGACTCGACCACCGCCTGGGCGCTCGAGTCCCCCGTCTGCCAGAGGTAGCAGAAGGAGTGCTCGGTCCTCTTCGACCCCGAGGCGGAAGGCATGACCTGCCAGAGCACCTTGGAGCCCGTGACCGCGAAGCGCGGCGGGTCGTAGTCCGGGCCAGCGGTCCAGAGCGTAGAGGCGTTGCCGGAGAGCTCGCCGCCCGAGAAGGGGGCGGCATAGAGCGTCCAGCCGTGGGTGAGCAGGTTGAGCTCGACCCAGGCGTAGGCCGCGTCGGAGCAGCGCACGTCATAGATGACCATGTTGCTCGCGTCCTCGGCCAGGGGCTTGGGGACCACCTCGCTGACCTGCCCCGTCGCAGTGGAGAAGGCACCCCCCTTGACCATGGGGTTTGAGCTTGAGCCCGCAGTGGTGCAGGGCACCCATGACCCCTCGCCGGGATGTAGCACGTTGCCCAGGGGAACGGTCCAGGAGCCCTGCTGCTCGATGGGGAGCTTCTCGGCCTCCTGGTAGCTCTCGAGGATGTTGGTGGCGGACTCGTCGCCAACAACCACCGGGCTCGATCCCTCCTCCGACGCGTGCTTGCATCCCGCGAGGACGCCCACGCTCGCCACGGTCACGCCGGCGGCCGCCGTCGCGCGCAGGAGCTCCCTCCTGGTGATGCTGTGTTCCGTCATGCGAGAAGGCACCCCTTTCTGGGCTTGGTCTGATCGGGTTCCCGAGCGTCGCGCTACGACGCGACCTGCGGGAGGCTAGTCGAAGCTCAGGGTCTCGAGGCGCTCGAAGAGCACGTCGGACCTGGTTAGAAAGCTGCGCGGGTCGAAGATGGCATCCATCTGCCCGGCCGTGAGCGTGCAGGCCGGATCGGCCTCGAGCTTCTCGCGGAAGCTCGTCCCCTGCTCGCAGCGCTGGATCTCTTCCCAGGTGGCCATGGCGTTGGACTGAACCACCTTGTAGGCGTCCTCGCGGCTCATGCCCGTGTCCACAAGAGCGAGGAGGACCTTGGACGAGAAGAGCATCCCACGGGTGCGATTGAGGTTGGCCATCATCTGGGCGGGATAGAGGACGAGGCCGTCCACGATGCGGATGAGGCAGCCGAACATGTGGTCGAGGGCGATGAGGCTGTCGGCCTGCGCCACGCGCTCGGCCGAGCTGTGGCTGATATCGCGCTCGTGCCAGAGGGCGACGTTGTCGAAGGCGACCTGAGCGTTCGCCTTGACCACGCGAGAGAGGCCGCAGACCTTCTCGACGGTGATGGGATTGCGCTTGTGGGGCATGGCGCTCGAACCCTTCTGTCCCTTGCGGAAGGGCTCCTCCACCTCGAGGGTGTCTGTCTTCTGGAGGTTGCGGATCTCGGTGGCGATGCGCTCGCAGGTAGCGGCGCAGGTGGCGAGGACACCGGCGAGATATGCATGGTGGTCTCGGCTGATGACCTGGGTGGAGAGCGGGTCATGGGCAAGGCCCAGGTGCTCGCAGACGTACTCCTCGACGCGGGGGTCGATGGACGAGTAGGTCCCCACCGCGCCGCTGATGGCACCGAAGGCCACGTTCTTCCGGGCGTCCCTCAGGCGGTCGTGGTCTCGCTTGAGCTCCCACGCCCAGCTGCCGAACTTCATGCCGAAGGTCATGGGCTCGGCGTGGATGCCGTGGGTGCGGCCCACGCAGAGGGTGTCCCTCTCCTCGAAGGCACGCCTCTTGCAGACCTCGCCCAGCTGGGCGCAGTCCTCCAGGAGGATGTCCACGGCCTGCGCGAGCTGGTAGCAGAGGGCCGTGTCTCCCAGGTCCGAGCTGGTCATGCCATAGTGCACGTGACGACTGGGCTTGGGCTGCCCCTCGGGCACCTCGGCGTCGATGTAGAAGCCCATGTTGGTCAGGAAGGCGATGACGTCGTGGTTGGTCACCGCCTCGATCTGGTCGACCTCGTCCTTGTCGAAGGCGGCATGGTCGCGAATCCAGCGGGCCTCGTCCCTGGTGATGCCACCTTGCCCCAGCTCGGCGTGGGCCTCGCAGGCCAGGACCTCGATCTCCTGCCAGATGGCGTACTTGTTCTGAAGCGAGAAGATGTGGCCCATCTGGGGGCGGGTGTAGCGGTCGATCATGAGCGGTCCTTTCCGCCGGTATGCCTTCACCCTGCGATTCTACCGCGATGCCGGCCCATCTCGCCGTCGGGGCCGCGTTCGCGGGCATTCTCCCGACGGGCACGGGACGCGGGAGCTAGTCGCCCGCGCCGCCAAGGGTCGCCCCGTCGCCCTCCAGCGCGGCCCCGGCCTCCCCCATCTGGACCTCGAC
>CAMXZR010000014.1 GCA_947253595.1 uncultured Olsenella sp.
TCCGACTACGCCCGGCGTCTCTCCGTCCTCCTCGCTGCCGCCGCCTTCAGGAGCTCGACGAAGATCCTCCACGTCTGGTTCGCGGGCGTGGTCAACAGCGCCAGCAGCCATCGCTGCTACCTCTCCGTCGACTTTGACCGCTGGCGCTTCGCGCGGCTCGACCTCGAGCGCCTGGACGACCTCGAGCGGAGCTTCCGTCCCTTCGTCCCCGTCATGCGCGTGGAGGACGGCATCCTCCGCCCCGTGCAGCAGAGCTTCGACCTTGCCGAAAGACGCTTCTGCCCGCCCATGCGGCACCTCCCGCCCTCCCTCAGCACGCGCAGGCTCAGCAAGCCCGTCGCCCGCGCCCTGGGCTGCGAGCGCGTCTATGGGCTCTCCATAGAGGAGGGCGACAAACGCAATGTCCTGGCTTTCGACATCATGAGGAAGCTCGTGCCCTCCACCCAGGACGACTCGGTGGAGAGGAACGTCAGGACCATACTCGAGCTTGCTGGAGACGACCCCGACCCCCTGGTGAGGTCTGCGGCGGAGCGTTGCGTCACCAAGCTCGTGGAGGGATCCCTCGATGAGGACGCCCTCAGCGTGGGTGACGAGTTCCTCAACGGCGACTCCCTCACCCGTGCCTCGGCTCGGGGACAGGAGCTCATGGTGGCGGGCCGCCTCGACGAGGCGCAGCGCTTGTGCGAGGGGGCGCTCGCCCCCATAGATGCGGCAGAGACCTACGCGGACGGCGAAAGGGTCGTCTGGCGCTACTTCTCCAACTTCGTCGACCGCGCGCTATACAACCGTCTCTATGGCAAGGACGGCGTCTCGCTCATGCTTGTGCCCGACGCCTACTTCGAATGCCATGCGCTCCTCGCAGGCTGCCACATCGCGGGCGGTAGGGGCCCGGAGGCCCTGCGCGAGGCGAGGCGCATGGTGGAGCTCGCCCCCCTCGACCGATCGGCGCAGCTCGCCCTGGCTCGCGCGACCCTCGAGGACCAAGGGCCCGAGGCAGCCGAGGAGGTCCTAAAGGAGGGACTGAGGCTCGCACACGACCCCGAGGGCATCGCGGGAGGCTATCTCGCGCTCGCCTGGCTGCTGGGCCAAAGGGGCGAGCAGGCCCTTGCGGGTGCCTGCGTAAGACACCTGATGTCGCTCCTCCCCCGCCTTGACCCCTCGAGGCTGGGACAGCTCCAGGGCATCATGGGCTTGCAGGGTCTGGCGCTCGCTTTCCTGGGAGGGTCGACAGCGACGGCCGATCCCGATGCGCTGCTCGAAGAAAACGGCATCCCCTTGGCACCCACCGCAGAGATGAGCGAGGTCTTCCAGGACTGCGCCCGCGCGTCCGTCGACTCCGAGGTCTTCCCCGTGGCACGGAGCTTCGTGGGCGTGCTCAACCGCCTCTATCCCAGCGACGTGCTCATGGGCGTCCTGCGCTCTCTCGAGGAGGCCCCGGACGCGTAGCAGTCCGAGGCCCCAACACCTCGCGCCGGGGCCCCGGACCGCATGGGCGGCATTGCCGCGAAGGACGATTGGTCTCCTACAGCGCCTTTCTTCCCTCGGCAAGCCCATAGAGACAGTAGTGGCGATAGTAGGCACCCCAGTCATCACCGAACGCTCGGACCAGGTCCGCATTGTTCGCCCGATAGGCCCTCACGTCGAAGTTGCGGCTGGCAAGGCGTCCCTCGCGCATGCCAAAACTCACAAAGTGCCTGAACGCCGCAGCTCGAGAGCCACCGGCGTTCTTGGCGACATCGTGGTTGAGCGCGAGGTAGAAGTCGGGATCGAAGACGGTCGCATAGTCGCTGCCCTCAGAGACGACCCTGAAGACGTCCAGGGGACGGTCGAGCAGCCCCAGGTTGTCGCTCCACCAAGCGCTGCGGTTGGCGAGCCACGCGCGTAGATAGCTGACGTCTTCCTCCCAGCCAGAATGCGCGGGCAGGACCCCGTCGTACGCACGCACGGGATGGATGACCTCGTTCATGGCTTCAGAGACAGCGATGGTGGAGGAGTAGTCGGCCAGGGAGCGGAGGACGCCACTTGGCGCAGAGTCCTTGCCCAGCAGAACCCCGTCGACGAGCGGAAGGAGCCTGTCCCTCATGAGCGACTTCGCATGCGCCCTCAGCCTCGTGCTGGGATTGACCCAGGGGAAGGCGCGGGCATGGTCAGACCCCCAGTAGGAGTAGTAGTGGGCGTTGTCGGTTCCCACCGAGCGCACGGTAGAGGTGTCGAAGTCCCAGAGGGGGGATGCATACACGGGCACCTCCCCCTTGCCCTTGTGGAAATAGGTGGACGAGAAGAATGAGTCGAGGTTCTTGGTGAACTCGTTCAGGGCCCAGGTCTTGGCGAGCGAGTCGAGGTCGAAGCTGCGGGCGGCGTCGAAGCGGTTCTTGGAGAGGCCGTTGATGCAATCCTGGATGCACTCGCTGATGTAGCGAACGGAGGTTGAGGACGCAAGCTCCGGGCTCTTCAGGACGAAGGTTCCCAGAGAGGTCTTGAACCAGCACTTCTCGCCCTGGTAGTACGCGTTGTCAAGCTCGAGCAGATAACCCCCCGTGATGTCCTGGGGGTCCTTGGCGCCCTTCACGAACTGGTATGCGTATCCATAGGCGTTTGTGCCTTGTGAGACGGGAAGCTTGTCCAGGTCGACGCCATCGTTGGCCTTCTCGAAGGCCTTGCCCAGGTCGGTGATGTCCACGCGACCGGGCTTGACCTCGACCTTCTCCGAGAGGAGGTACGACCCCCGATACACGCCGTCGTAGTAGAGGTCGACCGGAGCGCACTCGATGCCCAGCATGCCCATCTCGCGTGCCAGCGCATGGACCACGGTGTTGCGAAGCATGGTGGCGTCGTCTGCCTCGGCAAGCAGGACCCATTTCTTGTTGGCGTTCGACTTGTCTGAGGTGGCGAGCAGGTCCGCCTTCTTCTGGAGCGAGAGCTGGTACGGTCGCTTGTCGGCAATGGTCCAGGTATAGTTGCCCCTGCCCTTGACCGTCGAGAGCCTTCCCTCGGCTATGCTGTCCCTCTCGTATATGCTTTCGCCTGACGCACTCACGGCACTCACCGCCACGGCGGCCTTCAGATTGTGCTCAGGGTCAGACTCGACATACGAGCGGCCGCGCTCGATGGGGTCCTTGCTCACGATGTAGATGGTCTCGACCTTTGCCGAACGCATCACGACAAGGTCAAGCGCACTCAGCTTTGGAGCAAGCCGCACGGCAAGCGAGGCGCGCTCGCCCACGGCAACGCCGGCAGCATGGCACAGCTCGGCATACGTCAGCTGGGATTCGAGCCGCCTAGAGGCACCTTCCGCCCCGGCGTAGGGAGCCACCGCCACGCCAGAGGCATCCAGGAGACGGACGGGTGTGTCGCCGCCTGCATACGAAGGCAGGAAGAGGTAGCTCTTGCCGTCCATCTGCGTGGATTGGACGCCATGCGTGGTCCCGTCCTCCGAGGCGACCACCGCCCCCATGGTCACTGCGGCACCATACCATCCGACGCCTTCCTCTTTCCAACCGATCCGCGAAAGGCCGTCGTTCTCGGTCTTCGAGACCGTGAAGTTATGGGAGCCCGAGCGGGCGTTGGGATTGTACTGGCGATACAGGGGCAGGCCGCTGGACTCAGCGGAGTGCCAGCCCACGCCCTCGTAGCGCCAGCCTTCGGAGACGAGCCCGCCGCGCTCGACATCACTCAGCGTGTAGTGATGGTCCCCGCCGTTGGGGTTGTAGAGCCTGAACACGTCCAGACCGACCTTTGGCGCGATCCAGCCCACGCCCTCGTAGTTCCAACCCGCACGAACGAGGCCGTCTCTCTCCGCTACGGAGCTGGTGTAGAAGTGCTCTCCGCTGTTGGGGTTGTACAGGCGATGCACGTCCTCGTACATGGGTGCGGACGCGGCATCACCGTTCGCCGCAGCAGCGTTGCCGTCGCCCTCCTTTGGGGTGGTACCGCCATTCCCTCCTGAGACGGACGGAATCTGGTCCCCCCTGGTGATGGCTGCGTCCTTCGGGGGCGCGGGAGCCACCGTGACGGCCATCGGCCCCTCCGCGAGAGGTCCCCCGGCACCCGGGGGCGCGGGGATGGCGGATGGCTCGTCAGCCGAGGGCGCGTTGCCATCCTCGGTAACCTCGGCGACCGCCGGGCCATCGGCGGTCACGGGAGCAGACACCCCGCCAGCCGGGGCCTCCGCCACAGCAGCGTCCTCCTCCATGGCTTCGGCTGGAACGGACGCAGAGGGGGTCCCCGTCACGGCCCTGGACATGGTCGCGGGGCCTGCCCCCTCTCCCGACCCGTCGGCTCCGCCCTTGGACACCGCTGCGACGGACTCGTCTGCCTCCGCCGCGGTGGCCTCTGCGGCCAACGCCGGAGCCGTGGGAAGGAGCGCAAAGGCAAGGATGACGCCCGCCAGGCCGACGAGGCGGCAGGTACCGACGAATCTCATGAATGGGGGCCTTTCTTCGTGGACTTTCAGCACCCATACGCTATAGGCGTGTGGGCCTGGAGCCAGGGCGCGGAAGCTGCGGGCACGCCCAACGAACGGCGACCGGGACGGACCAGTTGCCGTCCCGGTCGCGACAATGCGACTCCGCGAGCTGGACCAGGGCTAGAAATCGAGCTCCATGAGCCGTGCGATGCTCACGATGTAGATCTCGAGGGCGCGCTTGAACTGCGCCTCCTCGAAGCCCTCATCGGCACTGTGCTCTGCGCCGACCCAGTCGGGCATGGGGAAGTGGGGGTCGTTGGGACCAAAGGCACCGCCTGCCTTGAAGTGACGGGCATAGGTCCCGCCGCCGATGGTGTAGGGTTGGTCGCTGCGGCCGGAGTACTCGTTGTAGGTGCGCACGAGCGTCTGGATGCCGTCGGTGTTGGGGTCGGTGTAGAAGGGCACCATGTCGAGGTCAATGGTCAGCTCGCAGCCATGGGCCTCACAGAGCGCCGTGACCTCGGCGGTGATCTTCTCGGACGTGATCGACTTGGGGTAGCGCGAGTCGATGGTCTGCTCGAAGACGCCGTCCTTGGTGCGGATGGTGCCACCGATGCAAGTGAGGGGGTCAAAGAGGTCATCGGTGGCGGCGATGTTGAGGGTCGACCCGTCGGTCGAGCCAAAGACGAGCCTCTCCATCTCGAGGAACTCCCGCTCGGCATCGCTGCAGAGGCCGTTCTCGAAGAGGTAGTCGACAATCAGCCCGATCGCGTTGACGGAGCCCTCGGGGGTGGAGGCGTGGGCGCCGATGCCATGGGCGGTCAGCCTGGCCAGGCCCTCGCCGGCGTCCTCGACGTCGATGCGATCTGCAGCGGGGAGCTCGGAGGCGTTGGCGCGCACGACGGCGACGGCCTCGGAGGCGACCGCGTTGCCTGCGGAGCCGCCCTGGAAGTCGACGATGACGTCAGAGACCCTGCTGGAGCGGATGGTGGCGGAATAGCCGCCCTTCTCGCCGCAGATCAGGGGGAAGTCGGCGTCGGGAGTGAAGAGGAACTCGGGCTGCTCGAAGTTCTCGATGTACCACTCGACGTCACGCATGTCGGTCTCCTCGTTGCAGCCGAGGATGCAGCGCAGCGTGTAGGGAAGCCTCTTGCCGGTGGCAGCGACCTTGTCGGCGAAGTACTTGGCGGCATAGAGCGAGAGGACCGTGGGGCCCTTGTCGTCGAGGACGCCGCGACCGATCAGGAAGCCGTCCTTGCGGGTGACCTTGAAGGGGTCGTAATGCCAGCCGGTGCCCTCGGGCACGATGTCAGTGTGGCCGATGGTCGCAATCTGCTTCGCGGACTCTCCGGCAAGGTCGGCATAGCCTATGCGGCCCTCGCAGTCGTGCGCGTCCAGCCCCAGACGTCCCGCAATCTGCAGCGCCTTGCTGAGCGCCTCGTAGGGCGCGGGGCCGTACGGCATGCCCGGAGCGGCGTGCTCCATGTCCTCGACGGAACGGATGGCCACGAGGGACTCTATGTCCTTGACTGCGTCCTCCCAGACGTCCTCGACGTACTGGCGGACCTCCTTCTTGAGCTCGTCGTCGCTCATGTTGCTCCTTTCGCATAGAAGCGGTTCGTTATTGCAACATCGTCAGGTTAGCATGGACCGGGCGCAGCTTCTTCCCACCCGCGGACTATTGCGGCAAGCGGAGGCCATCGCACCGTCCGGCGCTGCCCTGCGGACATGGGACGCTACAATGGGCCGCATGGCCGCACGCCAAGGTGACGCCCACGAAGACGAGAGGAGCCCCATGGCCCCGCAGGAACTCTGGCCTCCCCGCTTCTCTGCGGCGATATTCGACTTCGACGGCACGCTGAGCGACACCTCGGGAATCTGGCGGCAGGTCGACGAGGCGTTCCTGAACTCGCGCGGACTCCCCTACGAGGAGGACTACCCCCAAGTCATGAACGCCCTGGGGTTCGCGGCGGGAGCGGCCTACACCATCCGGCGCTTCGGACTCACCGAGACGGTGGACGAGATCTGCGACGAGTGGAACCGCCTGGGGAGGGCCCTCTACGAGTCGCAGGCAAGCCTGAGACCCGGCGCGGCACGCTACCTGCGCGAGCTGAGGTCGGAGGGGATCCCCGTGGGGCTGGCGACGACCAACGCCCCGGAGGTGCTCCTGAGCATGCGGAGGGTCAGGCTCCACGACCTCTTTGACGTGGTGGTAACCAACCGCGAGGTCATGGTGCCCAAGAGCGAGCCCGACATCTACCTCGAGTGCGCGACCAGGCTCGGGGCAGCCCCGGCCCAGACCATCGTCTTCGAGGACATCGTGCCCGGTACGCGTGCCGCCCGTGGCGCGGGCTTCCTCACCTGCGGCGTGCGCTGCGACGACCCGACCCAGGAGGCCGCTGCGCTCAGGGATGCTGCCAACCTCTGGCTGGACGACTGGTGCGACATCAGGCTCTAGGGAACCGCCCCGCGTCATCGAGCGAGACGCAGGGCGGAAGGCGGAGAGGGTCTGTCAAATGCCGGGGGCGGGGGACTAGAGCTGCATGAGCCTCCAGATGGCAAGGACGTAGACCTTGAGCGCACGGCACAGGCTGGCCTCGCTCACGCCCTCGTCTGCCCCATGCTCGGGACCCACCCAGCTGGGCGTGTCCTCCTTGGGCTCGTGCGGCCCAAAAGCGCAAGCTTTCTTGAATAGACGGGCGTAGGTTCCGCCGCCTATGACGAAGGCCCCGCTCTTCCCACCCACGTAGTCGTCGTAGCTCTGGAGCAGGCAGCGAATCTCGGGGCTCTTCGGGTCAATGTAGAAGGGGACCTTGTCCTGGTCGACGGCAAAGCTGGCGCCATGCACCTCCGCGAGCGAGGACAGGCGCTCGCGGAGCGTGTCCCCGTCGATGCTCGTGGGGTAGCGGCTGTCCACGGTCTGGACGAGACGACCCCCTTCCGTGCGCACGGTGCCCCCGATGACGGTGAGGGGACCGAACTTCTCGTCGGAAGTCTTGATTCCCAGCGCCGCGCCGTCATGGCCCGAGGCGCAGAGCGCATGCTGGAGCTCGAGAAAGTCCCTCTCCCCCGCGCTGCAGAGGTCGTTTGCGAGCAGGTAGTCCACGAGCAGGCCGATGGCGTTGAGGGTGCCCTCGGGGAGCGAGGCGTGCCCTCCCCTGCCCGTCGCCACGATGCGCGCGAGACCGGAAGGTTCCTCCGCCACCTCGATGCCCACTGCCGGGGGAAGCTCGGAGGACCTGGCTCGCACGAGCGCCTCGGCACGACCGGGGATGGCGTTTGCGACGGTGCCGCCATCCATCCGGACGATGCGACTCCCCCCCTCGCCCCCAAAGGCGCGGGCGGAGGTGAAGTGGCCGTGGAAGACGCCCTTCTCGCCGCAGATCAGGGGGAAGTCGGCGTCGGGAGAGAAGCAGAAGTCGGGCTCCTCGTAGTGGGCGAGGTACCACCTGAGGTCGCCCATCGTGGTCTCCTCGGCATTGCCCACGATGCAGCGCAGTGTGCGAGGAAGCCGCTCGCCCGTCTGGTCGGCCATGCGCTTGAAGAAGTGCGCGGCATAGAGCGAGAGGACCAGGGGACCCTTGTCGTCGAGGACGCCACGTCCGATGAGGTAGCCGTCCCTGCGGGTGACGTCGAAGGGGTCGACGGTCCAGCCAAGTCCCTCGGGCACGACGTCCGTGTGGGCGATGGTCGCTATCTGGCGTTCGGAGGCACCGGGAAGGTCCGCGTAACCTATGTAACCCTCGCACTCGTGGGCGTCCAGGCCCAGGCGCTCCGCGATTCTGAGCCCCTGCGCCAGGGCATCGTGGCAGGCTGGACCCCAGGGCATGCCCGGGCGGGCGTCAGGGAGGTCCTCCACGGAACGAATCCTCACGAGCGAGCGGATGTCCTCCACGACATCCTCCCAGACCTCGTCCACGTATGCGTCGAGCTTTTCCTTCAGTTCCTCTTCGGTCATGCGCTCCTCCTAGTGGCAAAGATGTGCTTCGTCAGGCCTGCCCCCCGCCAGGCTCGTCCATGCGGCGTGCGACGACGCCTTGACTACAGCGCCGCCTCGAGCGGCCCCATGAGGATGAGCAGGTCTAGAAAAAGTATGGCAGTCGCCTCCCATCCAAATGACTCCTCCTCTTTTTGCGAGGCAACCGCCAAGGCGACAAGTGGCAGCACTGGCAGGAAGTACCTGCCCTGAATGCCCAGAACCCGCGCGTAACCAACCGGAGTCCACTGCAGATACAAGCTCGTGAAAATGAGCCCACAGACGATGAGTGCGATTGACGCAACAAGGACACGCTCTGCGGTGGTCACGATCAATCGACGCTGCCCGCCCCTCTTGAATAGCATCGTCAATACGAGGACAAAAAATGCAAGGGGAAGAAGCGTTGGCGCCTCGACGTCCAGCCAGTTGAGCTGCTGGCCGAAGGCGCCTAGGACCCAGGCGCCCCCTGATACAAGGATGGTCCGCAGAACCGTGAGGAGATAGCCCAATGGCTGGGAGAAGACCAAGAGCAGCTGGGCATGAGCGTCGACCCCCTGGTTGTATTCGATGAGATAGCCGGTCGCAGATCTAAGCCATAGAACGTTGAGGAGTACCGAACCAAGCACCAGGGCCAGCTTCCACCAAAGGTGACGCTCCTCTCGTCCGAAGCATGAACCTGGGATCAAAAGTACGAAGGCGCAAATGGGAAGATATACGACCTTAGTCAAGGCGACGAGCAGCATGAGGGGGAGAAGGAGAGCGAGTCGGACCTTCTCCCTTCCCCCTTCATGCCGCAGCCAGAGCACGTACGAGAAGAGGGCGACGGCCCCGCCATAGACCACCACGTCAGGCGACATGGAGGCATAGAGCTCGACGAGCATCGGACTCAGCGAGATGCCGGCTATGACGTCCTTGCAGGACGGCAGAGCTCGAATCGAGAGGTAGAGTAGCGTCCCGGCAAAGACGAGCGTGGAGGCGCGGGCGGCATAGACGATCACCCACAGGCTTCGCGTGAAGAGCCGCGCGACGAAGATGCCCATGGCCGAGGGCAGGAAGCTCACGGGAGAGTAGAGCGACATCGCCGAATACTCGTATGCCTCCGCATGGCCGTCATCGACCTGCTGCCCAATATGCGTGGCAACGTCGTCGAACGTCAGGGCACCGGAGCTTCGCCCATCCACGAGAAGGCCCGCGTCGAGGAGGCCGAAGCCCCGCGAGCCTCCCCCAGCAAGCGCGTCAACGTGATCGATCTCGCTGACGAATCCGCCCCGAGAAACCTCATATGCCCGACAGAACTGCTGGTATGAGTCGGGCGTGGCAAAGGGAGGAATCGCGACGAGCGAGAATGCCCCCAGACACAGGTAGAGAACCAGGAAGACCCGATGCGTGCCGCCGCCAAGACGACGAGTCAGCCACAACGCCGCGACGCACGCCAGCGAGAAGGCAGAGACCGACGCAAAGACGACGAGGCGAGGGACCCCGAAGTCACCGCCGCGAACTATGGAGGCGAGCGAGGCGAGGAAGGCCAGGAGTCCGAGGGCCCCCGGAAGACGGCCCCATCGATGACCGTTGCCAACCCCTTCAGGCAGTACATGCCATGGCATGCCCATGCGTCGACTTGCCAAACCAGAATCCCTTCTCGCCGCAGACCCGCCCTCCCGACCAAGGGGCGATGCCCCGTCGCGCGGCCCCCCAACCGCCGCAGGCGCTCCCACCCACGGTGTCCAGGACGAGGCCACGGGCAGGAGGGCGGAGAGACGCCCGAAGGCAGCCGACCGCCTCGAACCAGGTGACGGGCCCCACGGTACCGAGGGTGCTCGGACTGGAGTTGGGAGCACGAACAAGGGACAACGGCGTGCGATGGCACTTGTCCGGACCAGCGGCCCAATGATACCGTTTCTGCTAGCGCGCCAGCGCATCATCACTCCCCGAAGAAGTGGCCCGCAGGATACGGAGCGTCCGACACATGAGCAAGCATCGTGGGCCCCAGCGCAATGTGATCGAGCGCCTCACGGCTGAAGGGCACCGACGTGTCGGTCTCCTCGACCCAGGCGCACTGCGTCGGGAGCTTCCCGCCGCCTCCCTCCTCGCCGGCCTGCTCTCCCTCGCCCTGGTGGTAGGGAGGGCCGAGTACGAGCGCGGAACCGTCGCCGACATGCTCACCTCCCCTGAGGCAGCCGTGCGCTTCGTCGCGTACCTCCTCGCAGGCCTCCCGCTGTTCCTCGCCGCGTTCTGCCTCCTTGGTGCCCGGGAGGCTCGAGGGGCTTCGGACGCATTGGCTGGGGGACAAGCCGCCGCCCGCCAGCCCTCCCCGACCGTATCCAAGTGGGCCATCGCCCTCGCCGGCGTCATCCTCTTCCTTTCGTGGATGCCGGTGCTCCTGGCCTTCTGGCCAGGAATCTTCTCGTACGACCTCCCCTACCAGACTTCCCAGGTAATGTCGGGTGGGTACACCCGCCTCCACCCACCCCTGCATACCTTCTTCTGGGCATTCTGCATCAGGCTCGAGTTCATGGGCTTTCTCCGCGCCCCGACCACCTACACGCTCCTCCAGGCCTTGGGTCTCTCCGTCTCCTGCTGCGCGCTGCTCTCGTACCTCAACAGGAAGGGCGTCGGAAGGCTCGGCCTGTCGATGGCCCTCTTCTTCTATGCGGCAGATCCGGTCATGGCCCTCTTTGCGTGCAACCCCACGAAGGACGTGCCTCTAGCCATGGCCATGATCCCCCTTGCCATCGAGACTTGCGAGCTGACGCGCGACCCCTCGTCCTACCTGGGCCTGCCAAGGCGATGCGCCGCGTACGTGCTGCTCGCCACCCTCTGCTGCCTCCTGAGGAACAACTTCCCGTACGCCTTCCTTGCCTTCGGGCTCGTTGCCGTCGTCGCCCTTCGCCCGCACGCCAGGAGGCTGGTACCGCTCTTCGTGCTTCCCCTGGTCCTTTGGGGCATGATAAATGGGCCCGTGTACGACTCCCTGGGCGTCGGGCCGGGCTCCATGCGTGAGTCGCTCTCTGTTCCCCTCCAGCAGGTCGCCTGCGTTGCCAGCCGACACCAAGGCGAGCTGTCGGCGGAGGAGCTTGCTTGCATAGGCAGCTTCCTACCGGTGTCAGACATTGCGCATGACTACAACCCGCGCTTTGCCGACCCCGTCAAGGACCATGTCGACCGCAACGAGGGCATGGACGCGAGGGGGTTCCTGATGGCCTGGCTACGACTCGGACTGCACCACCCCATCGACTATCTCGATGCCTTCCTCCAGCTCAACCTCCAGAGCTGGCTGCCGGGCATCCCCACCTTCGACTCCGTGGCCCAGCGCATCTACATCGAGACGGAGTCCCCGAGCCTCGACTTCTATCCCCATTCGTACCACAGCAAGGCCCCCGCCCTGCAATCCGCCTACCGGGAGATAGCCCACGGAGAGGTGCTGGACAGACTGCCCATCCTGGGAAGCGTCTTCTCGCTCTGGATGCCCTTCTGGCTGCTGCTGACGACCTTCGCCTGGCTGGCGAGCAGACGGTCGGCCCGCCGCGAATGGCTCGTCGTCATCCTGCCCCTGCTGCTCTGGGGAACCCACCTGCTGGGACCGGTCGCAAACATGCGCTATGCCTTTCCCCTGTTCACGCTCTACCCGCTCCTGGCCGGGCTCCTCTTGCATCGGAGGGCCATTCTCGGCACGCCGGTCCGTGCGCGGCGGCCAAGACGGCGCGCCTAGCGACGAGACCCAGCGCGCCCAGAGCCCAGCTCCGTCACGCGAAGCTCCCAGTCGCGGCGGGCGTTCTTGTTCACGGTGTCCAGGATGAGGCCGCAGCAGAGGAGCAGCGCCGCGAGGCCCCCGAAGGCGACGGCGAGGATGGCCGTCGGGAAGCGGGGAACGAGCCCCGTGGAGTTGAACTCTGACACCACGGGAACGCCCAACGCGAGGCAGATGACCAAGGAGACCAGGGCAAGCAGGGAGAAGAAGGGCAGGGGCCTGTAGTCCTTGAAGAGCGTGGCGATCATGCCCAGGACCTTGGTGCCATCCGAGAAGGTCGAGAGCTTCGAGAAGGAGCCCTCGGGACGGTCGCGGTAGACGATGGGGACCTGAACGATGCGCCAGCGCTTGTCCACGGCATGGATGGACAGCTCGGTCTCTATCTCAAAGCCCGGCGAGAGCACGGGGAGGGTCTTTGCGAACGCACGCGAGAAGGCCCGGTAGCCCGTCATGACGTCGGTGTACTCGAAGCCGTACAGGAGCCTGATGAGCCCGCGCACGAGATTGTTGCCAAATCCATGGAAGGCGCGGTCGTTCTCCTCGCCGTAGGTCCCGTTGGAGAGCCGGTCCCCCACCACGTGGTCCGCCTCGTCCGCGAGGACGGGGGCGACCAGGCGGGGAGCCGCCTCGGGCTCGTAGGTGTCGTCGCCGTCGACCATGAGGTAGCAGGGGGCGTCGATGTCCCTCAGCATCTGCCTCACGACGTTGCCCTTGCCCTGGCGTGGCTCGAAAACTACCGTGGCCCCATGCTCGCGCGCAATCTTCGAGGTGGCATCCGAGGAGTTGTTGTCGTAGACGTAGACGGTGGCACCGGGCAGGGCCCTGTGAAAGTCGTCCACGACCTTCCCTATGGTGACCTCCTCGTTGTAGCAAGGAACGAGGACGGCCACGTCGGAGTAGTCTGTGCGGTGCTCAGGGGCCATGCAGGTCCTCTCCTTTGGGAGCGATGCATCCCCGCACGAGCCAACGCACGGGCTTTTTCCTATCTAGTCTAGCAGCATGCCTGGCGACGATGTCCCAGCCTCGGAGACGTACAGGGACCACTCATCATCCACGCCTGATGAGTGAGAGGAGCCCCCTGAGTGATGGTCGGTCGGAAGGGGCGGGCTCAGCTCCCTCGGCCGCAGCGACCTTCTCCTCCTCAGCCACCTCGGCAGATGGGAGGAGCTCGATCCCGATGCGCAGCTCATCGATCTGGTCCCGCTCGGCCTCCGTCCGATCGGCGGCGGCAGCGGCGGCTCCCGCGACCTCGATGCCGCCCTCCCCACCGGGAAGGGCGATCCTCCTCTGCGTCGCCGCGACAAGCCTGTCCCTGCCACCGTCCTTGAGGTACAGATGCACGTTGATTCGATTCGTCGCGCACTGGAGGGCAGACACGTCGAAGCCTCCCTCGAGGGTGCCGTCCGCACCACGGGCGAGCAGGACGCACTGCATCAGCTCCTGGTGGTCCTGTGGCCAGACATAGGCGCGCGCCTCGTCGAAGGGAAGCTCGCGTGGAACGCCCCCCACGCGTATGTCCACCCATCGCGCCACCAAGGGGAGGAGCGCGGCGTTGTGCGCGTCCATGCGCTCCAGGTCGCGACGCCCGGCGACCTTCAGCGCGTCTGCGGACGGGCTGCATGCCAGGGACGGTCGTGAGGGCAGGCCCTCTCCTGCATTGGGCACAGGAAGAGGCTCCCCTCCGTCCAGCGCCCTCTCGACGGCGTCGCAGAACTGCCGCCCCTCCAGGTCGATGGGCCTTGCGGACATAAATCTCACGCCCTCATCGGACATCGCCATCCTCCGAGGCTCGTCATCGAGGAGCTCGACGATGGCGGAGGCGACAGCCGCAGGTTCGGGCTGGGCGAGGAGGACGCCTCCACCGCAGAGGTCGTCCCGGTTGTTCGGGAGGTCGAGGTCGACGACGGGCAGGCCTGCGGCCATCATCTCGAAGGGGATGCGCGAGGGGTTGCTCGAGCTCA
The DNA here is from genome assembly GCA_947253595.1 of uncultured Olsenella sp. Classification (GTDB taxonomy): domain Bacteria; phylum Actinomycetota; class Coriobacteriia; order Coriobacteriales; family Atopobiaceae; genus Olsenella_I. Next base: position 14,091 of record CAMXZR010000014.1, read on the forward strand.
TGCACACGCCGAGGGCGCAGCGGTTGTAGAGCCCGTTGCACTCCTCCTTCGAGAGGAGGCCCAGCCGCTCCGACGCAGACACGGCATCCTCCGGCACGTCCCCGCCAAAGAGGAGGATGCGGACCTCGGGCCTCAGCTCGTGGACTATGGAGAGCGCCTCATGCAACAGGCCGGCGCAGCGATGGGGCTTCGCGGGCTGGTCTATCGCGCAGATGGCGAGCTCGCGCGCGACGCCGCGTACGGGATGGTACGTCCCCTGATCGGCACAGAAGTCGGTCACGTCGCAGGCCGCGCCGAAGTCCGACCGAAGCTTCCTCGCCAGCCAGCGGCCGATCGTGACGGGCCTCAGGCCCCCGTGGTAGGTGGAGAGCGCCCGGAGGCGTTCGTCCCCCATGGGGAAGAACCAAGGTTCGAAGTCCTGGACGAAATAGAGCGTCACGGGACAGCCGAAACGCCTGGCGTGCGCGACCGTGGAGTACATGGTCGCCACCACGACGTCGAAGGGCTCCCCGTAGCGGGGGATGGGACGGACGGGAACCCCCTCGAGCTGATAGGACTCTCCGAGCGTCCGGACAAGCTCGGCCTCCCCCCTGCCGTCGCCTCCGTCAATCAGGTGGATCTCGCAGATGGCACCCCTGCGCCGCAGGCAGCCGATGTGGCGGCAGACGGTCTGGATGCCACCAGACCCACCCGGCAGGCAGGGCAGGACGAATGCGATGCGCTTTCCCTCGAGCATGGCTGCCATGGGCCCTCCAAAACGGGACGTGACGAGATTCGGGCCCCTGTGCCACGAGGACGTGGGCCAAGCTTCGATTATAAGTTAGTGGCAGCACCCCAGGGCGCTCCTGCGCCGCCGGAAGCGACGATGCGCGTTGCGAGAAACTGCGCACGGAAGCGCCGAATTGTGAAGACGATTGGCATTTCCCCAGCTCAGCATTCGCTGAAAGACATCCAATGCGCAGTTTTTCGTCAACCGTTCGGCTGCACGGGAGTCGCACATGGCACGGGAGCGCAATTCGCTCGCTCGTCCTGCCCCAGGTGCCCGCGATAGACTCCCTGGACCGCCCCAGGGGGAATTCAGGCCTCTCTCCACCTATCATATGGGACGACGAGACCACTCCCGCACGGCCTTCGACCGCGCGGGAAGCCGACCCCACGCGAAACGAGTCACACATGCCCAAGGCATCCATAGCCATACCCTGCTACAACGCGGCGCGACACGTCGAACAGACGGTGGCCTCCGCACTGGCCCAGACCATGGACGACCTCGAGCTCGTCCTGGTGAACGACGGCTCCACCGACGGCACGCTCGAACTCCTCGAGCGCCTCGCCGCCACCGACCCTCGCATCCGCGTCATTGACCAGCCCAATGGCGGTGAGGGCATCGCCCGCGACGCGGGACGTGCCGCCTGCGGGGGGGAGTGGCTCTACTTTCTCGACTCTGACGACCTCATGGAACCCACGCTCCTCGAGGAGGCAATCGCCCGCGGCGAGGAGACCGATGCTGATCTGGTCATCTTCCGAACCCAGGAGCTCGACGACCAGACGGGGGAGCTCAGGCACTTCCACTGGTGCTTCGACGTCGACTGGATAGGCACCGACGTCTTCGACCCACGAGAGCATCCGCAGCGCATACTCAACTCGTTCCAGAACTGGGTGCACAACAAGCTCTGGCGAGCAGGCTTCGTCGAGGAGCGGGGCCTCCGCTTCCAGCACGTGCACCGCACGGCAGACCTCCTCTTCACCTGCAGGTCCCTGACGGAGGCGCACAGGATCGCGCTCCTGGACCGAACCCTCCACCGCTACCGCGTGAACAACCCGGGGAGTGCCCTCTTCACGAGCGACTCGTACCCCCTCGACTTCTACGAGGCCTTCGTCGAACTCAGGGACCAGATGGACCGGGAGGGGACCTGGGAGCTGTACGGACCCTCCTTCGTGAACTGGGTCACGGAAGGCGTCGCCATGAACCTCCAGCGCGCCCGCTCGTTCGAGGGCTTCTCGACCATCTACCAGAAGATGCACGACGAGGGCCTGCACGAGCTCCGCTTCGGGCAGCTCGCGCGCGAGGATGCCATCAACCCCGACCGCTGGGACCGCTGCGAGGCCATCCTCGACCTCCCCCTGGACGAGCTTCTCTTCCGCTACTTCGCGCTCGAGAAGGAGGAGGTCGAACGCACCCGGACGGAGCTCTCGCGCACGAGGCTGGACCTGGACGACATCGCCGAAAGCCTGGAGTGCGTGACCGGGTCCGCCTCCTTCAGGGTCGGGAGGGCGATCACCTCCCCCCTGCGGGCGATCAGGGACGCCACGAGGAAGGCCGCGAGATAGGCCCCCTCACCCCTCGTCGTGCCGTATCTGGAAGTAGTCGCTGAAGCTGTCGAGGTTTGGGTCGATGGCAGGGTCGCCCTGGGCGAAGAACGCGGCGTGCTTCCGGACCATGAGGGCCTTCTCACGCAGGTATCGTTCGCGCAGCCCCGAGTCCACGGACTCCCTCCCGCGCGACGAGAACTCGCGGTGGCGCAACCGCGCGTAGGGCGTGTAGGCGACGACGTAGCCCGCCTCCCTCGCACGCAGGCAGAAGTCCCCGTCGTTGAAGCCCACCGCCAGCTCCTCGTCGTAGCCTCCCAGCTCGTCGAAGACCTCGCGCCGGACCGCCTGGCAGGCACCCGTGACCATGGAGAAGTCCCCCGGAAGCCCAGCCGAGTAGCCGTAGCCCAGCGCATCGGCCGCAATGTTCTGGTTGACGTGGGCAAAGTCGCAGTTCGCGTTTGCCACCATGCCGGCGTGCTGCACGAGGTCGTCGTCGTAGAGCAGCTTTGCGCCCACGACGCCCACCTCGGGCCTCGTGAGCTCCCCCACCAGCTCGGACATCCACGACGCCTCGATGACCTCGGTATCGTTGTTGAGGAAGAGCAGGACGTCTCCCAGAGCATGGGACGCCCCCAGGTTGACAATGGCCGAGTAGTTGAACTCCCCCTCCCGACGCGGCGTCCAGCTCACGATGCGCACGCGCGGGTCCTCCCGGAGGCTCTCGTAGAGCGCGAAGGCCCCCTCCTCCGTGCTCCCGTTCTCCACCACGACGAGCTCGAAGCGGGGGTAGTCGGTCCGTGAGAGCAGGCTCCGCGCACAGCGTCCGAGCAGGCCCGCATGGTCGCGGTTGGGCACGATGACGCTCACCAGCGGCGGCTCGTCGCCCAGCTCGTAGCTGACGCGATAGGTGTAGGGCAGTGGCCCGTCTCCGACGCACGCAGAGAGCCCCCGACGCTCCAGGTGGCGCTCGAGCGCGATTTTTCCCGCAGTGTGGGCGTAGGGCTTCTGGTCGCCCCCGCCTGCCGTGGAGCCCTCGTGCTCCCTCCAGTGGTAGAGGACCCTGGGTATCCTGGCCACCTCGCGCGCGACGTCGAAGGCCCTGAGCGTGAGGTCGAAGTCCTGTGCGCCGGCGACGTCCGCGCCGGAGCGCTCCGTGAGCTCCAGGACCCTCCTGCTCACCATGAGGAGGTGCGTCACGTAGTTGTAGCCGTGCAGCTTGGTAAGGCTGGGGAACGACTTGAAGGCGGGCCCGTGCAGGTGGCCGTCCCTGAACCTGTCCTCGTCACAGTAGAGCAGGTCGACCTCCGGTCGCGCGACGATCTCCTGGGCATAGCACCAGAGGCAGTCGCCCTCCAGCACGTCGTCGTGGTCCATGAAGCCGACGTAGTCGCCCTTCGCGGCGGCAATGCCGGCGTTGGTGTTCTCTGCGATGGAGCGGTTCTCCACCTCGATGACCCTTATGCGAGAGTCGCCCATCGAGCCGAGGACGCCGCCGACGGCGTCGCAAGGCCCGCTGGCATTCACCAGCACCAGCTCCCACCGGGGGTATGACTGGGCGAGGACCGAGCCGATGGCCTCTCGCAGGTAGTTTCCTGGCGTCCTGAAGACGGGCATCACGAGCGAGATGAGCGGTGCGTCGGAGCCGAGGGCGTCCTTCCAGCCCCGACGCTGGCGAGCGAGCTCCGCGTCGCTCGCCCTGTGGGCATCGAACCAGCGCTCGTAGCCTGCGTCCGCATATGCCGAGCCCAGGAGCCCGTTCGCCCTGTCCCAGTGGGCTGCCGCGACGCCCGGGTGCATGCCCGCGAAGCAGCTCCTCTCACCCACGCGGACGACCACGCAGAAGTGAGCGAGGTCGCGGGGGAGCTCGAGCGAGAAGCTCATGGCGCGACGTCCGCCCAGGATGTCCCCCACCCGCTGGTCCTCGAGGAGATGCCATCTTGCATGGACTCTCCTCGAGACGTCGGACGAGAGGACCTCGAGCTCCGGCGCATCCGCGGTCGCCCCGGGAAACACGGACCCGAGCCGCCAGACGGCGTCGGCCTCGCCCCTGGGCCAGACCTCCTTGATCCGGAGGGTCGCGACACCCTCCGAGTCGCGCAGCTCGATGCCGCGAAGGGCCGATGCCACCTGGGGATGCCTCATGGTCAGAAGGCGGGACTGCAGCTTGGAACCACGGACAGAGAACCTCAGGCTGCCCTTCTCCCCCGAGGGAGACTCGAGCGCGATTTCGCAGTCCACAGAGAGGAGGGGGAGGATCACGACCCAGACGCAGCCTGCGGCGGCATGGTGGCAGAGCGTCTCGCGCACGCCAGGACCAACCAAGATGCAGCGGGAGGGGACCTCGTCGCCGGTGTGGGTGAATACCTCGACCTCCAGTTCCCTGGCCGGTCGGTCGAGGAGGACGCAGGCGTAGCCCACGCCCAGTCCCCTGCACATCGCAACGCTTCTCACGGTTCGCTCCCTGTCTGCCGTCTCTGCTCAAGGAGAAGTATATCCGCCCCGGGCAAGGTCCCCTCCCTCCCGGCAGGAGGTCGAGACTCGGTCATGCAGAGGGCGACGACGCCTGACGCGTCTCTTGGCGTGACGACGACGCCTGACGCGTCTATCGATGCGGCGAAAACGTCCGATACGTCTCTTGCCGTATCGGAAACGTCCAACGCGCCTGAGGTCTCCACGTTTGCCCTGTTGAGGCGATTGTCCCGGACGCATTGGACGTTTTGGGGCGAGGGTGCCACGCGCGCGGGATCGCCCTGGCCTAGCATGAGTAATGCCGTCGCAGCGCAGAAGGGCCCAAGTAAAACGAAGCCCTGAATGCACCCCGCAGCTATCTTTCGAGCTTCCTCGTAAACCTGCAGGAGGGATAGCCGCTGCATCCCATGAAGTCACCGTGGCGGCCGTGCCTGAGAACTAGCGGTCTGCCGCACCACGGACAGTTATCGCCATGGGTGTAGCCTGAGACCTGTTCGATATGCCTTCTTGCCTTTTCTTCGTTCTTGCCCATGCCCTCGATGGCGGCACAAATGCGGGCGAGTGCGTGCTCGTCGAACATGACGGGCCGTCGATCGAGGTCACGCCTCACTTCGCGTAGCAGGTGATGTCTGCGGCAAATAACGTACTCGTCGCAGTCATTCGGCACCTTCTTAAGCTCGCACCGCTCCGAGAAGACGATAAAACTACGAAAAGCGGTCGAAGGAAGCTCGAGGGCCGCCACGAGTGCCTTCACATGGGTTCCATTCTGCATGATGGGGTTGTAGAAGTGCTCCTTGTACCCACCCTTGAAACTCTGCGTCCACTGGCGTTGGTCTGCAGAACCGAAAATCCAGCCAGAGTAGTTCTTCGACTCCATCACGTAGACGCCCTTTTCGTGCACCATGAGGACGTCGATCTCCGTCTCGTCCTGCCCTCCACGTGTCGCGAGCGGAACGTACACGTTCGTAAACGTATAGAGCCTACCAGACAGATTGTCGTTGTCGAGCGCATAGTGTGTGGGCCACTCGCCGTACTCGCCCGTATCGCCACCGGTCTTGATAAGGTGGACGAGCTTCTTGAGCGTACTCGGCTCCTCTCCCTTCAGGCGCGCCCATAAGACCCATCATCGGCCCCTCGTTCCAATGGTAAAACTTGTGATGCACAGGCATTGTCTCACGCCGAACGAGTGGGTGAGAAGGGAGGAGCGATGGCCGCATCTGAGGCCACATGGTACATGGGCCGAAAGCGCGATGCATAGCAATCAAAGTACTCAACCCCCGGGATGCCCTTGGAACTTGTTCCTGTCCTGATAAGCCACGCCATAGGCCACGGACCCATCGAAGAACGCGACCTTCGCCCAGAGGCGCTAGGCCCCCCACAAGATTTCATCTGCCACCTGACGTTTCGTCCAACTGGTCTATGGCACCAGTCATCCGTCCCGCTACACCTGTGCGGGAAAGCCGCACTTGGACGCAAGACCTTCCAATGGGCCATCGAGGCATGTCCATGTAGCCCCGTTGTTCCGTCCGTCGACCCCTCCAGCTTGAACCCTCTTCGGACGCCGCCCGTTCGACAACCACGTCAATCAAATCGTTAAGCAGCCCATGCTCATAGCGAAGGACCGCTGCTCCCCCGGCGGTTCATGCCTCCGGACCCAGAGGTGGCCATTCTCCTCAGGAAGGTGTTCCGCACAGCTGTGTCATGGGGGGTATGGGCCCAATCGACCCCCCGCGACGCAGAGATAGGCCTCCGCGCTAGTTCCTGGAGAGACGACGCAACATGGAACCCTGGACGAGTTAGGCCGGGTCGGGAAGGCGGCTCGCGGCAAGCGATGGGCGTGCTCTCCCCCGCTCACGATCTCCAGCGGGTGCCGCATCGGCAAGCCAATCGGCCCCAGAACAGAGGATATCGAGGAGATGGCCGGTCGCACAGCCTGATATGGAATGGTATTGCCAGGTTCGGATGGGCGGCCGCGCGCGTACCGCAGGACACAATGGAGCGCCTCATGGACCACATCACGAGCGTTCCGTCCTTGGCCCCCAGCCAGAAAAGCGGGGCCACCCAAAGGTAGCCCCGCCCAGTCAGTCTTTTGCGGAAGAAAGACTTACATCTTGTGAACGTTGGAAGCCTGGAGCTTGCCGTTCTGGCCGGTGGTGATGTCAAACTCGACGGGCATGCCCTCGTCCAGGGTCTTGAAGCCGTCCATCTGAATCTCGGAGTAGTGGACGAACAGGTCGTCGCCATCCTCGCGAGAGATGAAGCCATAGCCCTTGTCGGGGTTGAACCACTTAACAGTACCCTGTGCCATGTCGTGCCTTTCTTTCTTGCCCCGAGGGGCGAAGCGCTGCGCTCTCGCGCGATACATTGTGACGCCTGGTCACAGGAGCTAGTGTACCCCATTGCCTGAAGATTCAAGGCAACAATCGCATCGGACCAAGAAAATGCGGCATCCGCCCGGGATGCCGCATGCCTGGCAACGATATAGAACGGCAGCCTACCTGCCGTCGTACCTCCCGGAGTAGTTGTATTTGCGTATGCCCCTGCGTCTACAGCCGTTTGACGTGCCAGTATTCACCGCTCACGTTGCTGTAGGAGGCTGATTTCGAATGATTTGGGACGCGTTTGGGACGCGCTCTAGAAATGAAAACGCCCCCGCCCTCCCGAAGGAGGACGGGGGCTCATGTCCGTGCTGTCTACGCCGCGAACGCAAGGGCCACGGCGGCGGCTACCATGCCGCAGAAGGCGAGCGCGAGCAGCAGGGCGAAGACGCCCGCAGCCCAGTCCCGCTCGTCCTGGTGGTAGGGGCCGCTCACGAGGTGGCCACCGTGAGCTTTATGGTGGCCAGCTTGGCGGACACCGCGCCCGAGACCGCCCTGGCAACCGCATCGGGGTCGGCCCCCCGTGCGGCGGCGAGCGCCCTGATGGCCGCGTCCATGGCGGGCACGGTCACCTCGCTGAGCTCCCGGATGCGCTTGTCCATGTACACGATGCGCAGGGCCAGGGAGCCGTCCGAGTCGTCGCCGGCGATGGGCGACCTGTAGCTCCCCAGGAGGGCCTTTCTCACGTCCGCCCCATCCATGTGGCCGTTGCTGATGCAGTGTCCCACGCTCAGGGTGTTGCCCTCGACGTCGGTCAGCATGTCGTTCAGGTTCACTTCTCCTCCTCCCGGGGCGGACGCCCCAGCCATTCGGTCGTACCA
>CAMXZR010000015.1 GCA_947253595.1 uncultured Olsenella sp.
ACCAGAAGATCTCCCATGCGCTCGGTCCCCACGCGCAGCTCGTCGGGCGTGGACTCGTCCGCGAGGTCGGGGGTGCGCCAGCCGGCTGCCAGCACGTCCTCCACGGCACCCGCGACGGCGTCCGCCGCCTCGTCCATCCCAAAGCTGTAACGGAGCATGAGCTCCACCGAGAGGACCTGCGCGATGGGGTTGGCGATGCCCCGGCCGGCGATGTCCGGCGCCGAGCCATGGCTCGGCTCGTACAGCGCGGTACCGTCTCCCAGAGACGCGCTCGCGAGCATGCCGAGCGACCCCGCGAGCATGGACGCCTCGTCCGAGAGGATGTCGCCAAAGGTGTTCTCGGTCACCAGGACGTCGAACTGGGAGGGGTTGACGACGAGCTGCATGGCGCAATTGTCCACCAGCATGTCCTCCCCCTCCACGTCGGGGAACTCCTCGTTGAGGCGGTGGTTGACCTCGCGCCACAGGCGGCTGGTCTCGAGCACGTTGGCCTTGTCGACGGAGGTGACCACGCCGCTCCTGCGGCCCGCCGCCTCGTAGGCCCAGCGGATGACGCGATCTATCTCGTACTCGCTGTACTCCATGGTGTCGACGGCCCTCTGCCCCGCAGTGCCACCGACGCCCGCGCCCGCGACGTCCTCCTGGCGGCTGTGCTCGCCGAAGTAGAGGCCGCCCGTGAGCTCGCGCACGATCAGCAGGTCGACGCCGTCCAGGCGGTCGGACCTCAGGGGGGAGGCGTCGCGCAGCGCCTCGTAGATGCGCACCGGACGGAGGTTGAGGTAGAGCCCCAGGCTCTTGCGGATGGCGAGGAGCCCCTGCTCGGGCCTGACGGCACCGGGCGTGGTGTCGTTCCACTTGGGCCCACCGACCGCCGCCAGGAGCACTGCGTCTGCCGCGCGGGCAGCGACGAGCGTCTCCTGGGGAAGCGCCGTGCCCCCCTCGCCCGCCTCGCGCGTCGCGTCGATGGCCGCGCCGCCGATGAGCCCGTCCGCGCAGTCGAACTCGACGTTGAACGCCTCGCCCACGGCGAGGAGAAGCCGCTTCGCCTGTGCCATGATCTCTGGGCCGATACCGTCGCCGGGAAGGGTGCAGATCCTGTACGTCCTCGCTGCCATGCCTACGCCTCCGCCCTCTTGTCGGAAAGGAGCCTCTTGGTGCGGGCCACCAGGCCCCCCTCGTTGATTATCTCCTGTATGAAGGGCGGGAACGGCTGGACATGGAAGGTCGCGGCCGTGGTCTCGTCCACGATGGTGCCGGTGTCGGCGTCGACGCTCACCACGTCGCCCTCCGCGATCGCGTCGCAGGCCTCGGGGCATTCCATGATGGGGAGGCCGATGTTGATGGCGTTGCGGTAGAAGATGCGCGCGAAGCTCTTCGCGATGACCACGCTGACGCCCGCCGCCTTGATAGCCACCGGGGCGTGCTCGCGCGAGCTGCCGCAGCCGAAGTTCTCGTCCGCCACGATGATGTCGCCGGGGCTCACGCGGCCGACGAAGCTGGCGTCGAGGTCCTCCAGGCAGTGCCTGGCGAGCTCTGCCGGGTCCGAGGCGTTGAGGTAGCGGGCGGGGATGATAACGTCGGTGTCGACGTCACGCCCATAGCGAAACACGGTTCCCTTGAACTGCATGTCTTCCGATCCTTCCGTCACGGGTGAGAGAGGAGAGTGGCGCTCCGTCCGGAGCGGGGCGTGGGGCGGGCGCCCGACGCCGGCCGGAGCGGGGCGCACGGACGGCGCGCCGAGGCTAGCCCAGGTCGCCCGGCAGGGCAATATGGCCGGCGACGGCGCTCGCCGCAGCCACGGCGGGAGAGGCGAGGTAGACCTCGGAGCTGGGGTCCCCCATCCTGCCCACGAAGTTGCGATTGGTGGACGAGACGCACCTCTCGCCCGCCGCGAGGATGCCCATGTAGCCGCCCAGGCAGGGCCCGCAGGTGGGCGTGGAGACCAGTCGCTCCGGCGTTGACGACCGCCTGTATCACGCGGATGAGGAAGGCCTGGTCGGAGCGGCCTGCGTCCTCGGCATAGAACTCGACGTCCTCCACGTAGCGCTTGGCGTACTCGACGCAGTGGATGGCCCTCTCGACGCACTCGTCCTCGCTTATGCGCAGCTTGTCCCGCAGGTGGCTGGGAGAGACGCCCAGGCCCGTGTGGATGCGGGGACGCCGCGCACACCTCAGGGCCTCCGCCGCGCGGTCGATGTCCTTGTCCACCGCGCGGGTGAGGCCGCACACGATGGCGTCGTCGCCCGCAAGGCGGCCGACCTCCTGCACGGAGCGGAAGTCGCCGGGGCTCGATATGGGAAAGCCCGCCTCGATGACGTCCACGCCCATGCGAATGAGCTGCTGGGCGATGACGAGCTTCTCCTCCGTGTTCATGGAGGCGCCGGGAGACTGTTCGCCGTCGCGCAGGGTGGTGTCGAAGATGTCGATCTTGCGTGTCATGGGCTGCTCCCCCTGATCTGTCTTGGGCTCCCCGATCTGGCGGACCCTCCCGCCGCGTCGGGCCTCCGGTGCGCCGCCCACGTCGTGGGGCGCAGACGTTCCCTTTTCGTTGCTGCGATGGTGCGTTAGGTGGAGACGCGTGGCATGCGCGGACCATCTCGTGGACGACATGCGGGGGTATGCGCGCGAGGCAGGTGGGGACGTCCGCCCCAGGTCGGGGCCTGTGCGCTAGGCTAGGAGCAGAATGCCTAGGGAGGAGGGGCAGGAAATGGAGATGACGATGCGCCCGCGCATGAGCGTGCGGGCAATCTCCTCGTCTATCATCTCTGCCTTCGACACCAATGGTCTCCTCGCGACTGCCGGCCCCCTTGCGTGGGGCCAGGCGACTGGATTCAGTCTCGCATAGGCGGGGTGGGGCGGCGGCACGGGACGGAAGGCGGTGTCAGGGACGTAACATTCTGGGCACGCGACCGGCACGCCGTCGGAATGTCAGCTTTTCTCGCCTGGTTCGTATTGCTGATAGACGGTTCCGTCGAAGACCGGGACAAGATGACGGCGAGGGGAGGTCCCATGAGGGCAAGGCCCCGCAGGGGCGAGGAGCGCGAGCGAGAGGTCCAGAGGGAGGCCAGGCGCGTCGTCGACGCCTATTCGGACACGATCCTGCGCCTGGCCATGAGCTACCTGCACTCCCTGCAGGACGGCGAGGACGTCTGCCAGACCATCCTGTTCAGGCTGCTCTGCCACGAGGTCGCGTTCCAGAGCCCCGAGCACGAGCGGGCCTGGGTCATACGCTGCACCATCAACGCCTGCAAGGACCTGATGAGGAGCGCGGGGCGCAAGCGCCTGGTCCCGCTGGACTCCGTGGCGGAGCCCATGGCCGTGGAGGCGGAGGAGCCAGACCGGTTCGACGAGCTGCTGCAGGCGGTGAGGGAGCTGCCCGAGGCCTACCGGCTTGCGGTGCACCTGCGCTACCTGGAGGGCTACGACATCGCGCAGATCGCGGCGCTCACCGATGACAGCACGGCAGCCGTGACCAAGCGCCTGAGCCGCGCCCGCCAGATGCTGAGAAACAGATTGGGGGAGCAAGATGAACGAGCTGTTTGACGACTACGCCGAGGGCATGAGGAAGCTCTCGCTCTCTGAGGGACAGAAGGCACGCATGGCAAAGCGACTGGCCCAGGACGTCCTCGCCCTGGACGACGCCGGAGCGCCGGCCGCAGCCCACTCCGCGCGCCGCACGGGACACGGACGCGTCTGGTGGCGCGTCGCCGCCGCGGCGACAGCGGTGTCGCTCGCCCTGGGGCTGGGCGGGGTGGCCTACGCCAGCGGTGCCCTTGGTGACATCCGAGGGGTCTTCGACGACATCTTCGCGGGGGCCCCCGCCTCCACCGAGGTCGTGAACAAGGTGGGCCGCCCCCTCAACGCCACGAGCTCGAGCGGCGGCGTGACCGTGACCGCCGACGCCGTCATAGGGGACCGCTCCAACTACGTCGTGGTGCTGAGCCTCGCCAAGGACGACGGCACGCCCTTCGAGGGCCTGAGCGCCACCAAGGATGGCAAGCTCAACCTCATGTTTGGCACCGACGACGCAGTCGTGGACGGCGCGCGCGGGGCCTACGGCAGCAGCTACTTCTACGACAGTGACCCCAGCGACAACTCCATCCAGTACGTGCGGCAGATCTCGCTGACCCAGAGCCAGAGCCTCGTGGGCAAGACCATGCGCATGGGTCTGGAAGACCTCAGGGTCCTCGACGGCACGGGGGAGCCACGCCAGCTCGTGGGCGGCAGATGGAAGCTCAAGTTCGAGATGGACTACGAGGACAGCTCCGTCGACCTGCCCGCGGGCCAGGCCATACGGCTGGGCGATATCCAGGGCAGGGTCAGGAGCGCGTCCGTCTCGCCCATCGCCCTCACGCTCGAGTACGAGCTCGACGAGGCGGTGGACCTTCCCGACGAGCCGAGCGGCAGAGAGAGCGACCAGGCGTCCGCGCGCATGGACCAGCTCATGAACCTGGGCACCATCATGCTGCGGCTGGCTGACGGCACCACCTTCGAGGTCAGGGATGCCGGGGGCGCCGTCATGGACGTCACGGGCGCGGCATCGACCGTGGTGGAGAAGAGCCTCTTCCTCCCTCAGGCGATCGACACGGACCAGCTGGTCTCGATCAGCCTGGCGGGAGCCACCATCCCGGTGGCTTAGCGCTCCGACCCAGGTGAGGTGTGCGGGCGGGAGGCGACGTGCCCCCGCCCGCCCGTCATGTCTCCCGCTAGAAGATCACACAGGTCAGACTGACGACGCCGTCCTTCCACTCCGCCCTGATGCTGCCCTCGTACTGCTCGCAGATGCGCTGGGCGATGGAGAGGCCTATGCCGTAGCCCTGCTGGTTGCTGTGCGCCTCGTCGGCGCGGTAGAAGCGCTCGAAGAGGCGCGACCAGTCGCGCGGACCTCCCTGGGCGTAGCTGTTCGAGACCACGATCCTCGCGCCCCGCCTCCGCCGTCCCGAGAGCGCCGCCCGACGCACGGGGGTCACCGCGACCCGGATGCTCCCGCCCTCGTCGCAGTACTTGCAGGCATTGTCCACCAGGAGGCGGACGAGCTGCGTCAGACGGTCAACGTCGGCGAGGGCCCTGACCTCGGAGCCAAGCTCGCTCGAGATGGAGATGCCGCGCTGCCGCGCCACCGACTCGAAGGGCTCCATGGCATCGCGGGCGACTGCGGCGACGTCTACCTCCTGGAGCTCCTGCGAGTCCGCCCTCTCGTCGGCGCGGGCTATCTCGACCAGGTTCTTGACCAGCCCGTCCAGGTAGTCGACCTGCCGCAGGGTCGAGCTGGTCCACTCCCCCTCGCCGTTCAGCGCCTCGAGTATCTCCGTGTTCGCGCGGATTACGGCAAGCGGGGTCTTGAGCTCGTGGCTCGCGTTGGTCACGAACTCGCCCTGGCGTCGTGCCGCCTCGAGCTCGGGCCTGATGGCGCGACGCGAGAGGAACCACACGATCACGAACGAAAGCAGCAGCCCCGCCGCCAGGAAGTCCAGGGTGAGGGAGAGGACCTCCCTCCCCTCCCCCAGCTCCACCTTGCCGTCCACGAAGGCCACGGAGTGGCTTCCGCCCCCGGCGTCCTCCACCTTGTAGTAGTAGTCGCCGATGGAGCCCGAGCGAATGGGCGAGTGGACGACCGCCCAAGCGAGCTCCTGGGCAGTCTGGACGTCCATCTGATTGTCATGCCCGCCCACGAAGGAGGTCAGCCCGTCCTCGCCGTCCAGCGTCACGAGGAAGTAGCGCAGCGCGTGCTGGGAGCTGACGAGCGCGTCGCCCTCGACGGACTCCGAGAGCTCGCCCCTCCCCCGGATGACGGCATCGAGCACGCTGTCCATGCGCGACTGGGCAAGCGTGATGTACGCGCCGTTGACCAAGACGGCGATGAGGAGCATGACCATGAAGAAGGCCGCGAGCATGATGGCGATGATCTTGACCCGCAGCCGCTGTATGGCACGCGCTCCCATCGCCGCCCCTACTCCGCGCAAATCCGGTAGGCGCCGTCCCCTTCGCACGCGATGGTGGCCCTTGATGCCACCGAGGCGAGCTTGGCGCGCAGGTACGATACGTAGAGCGCGAGGGTGTCCTCATTCGCCTCCTCCTCGCCCTCCCAGACGCGACCCAGGATAAAGTCGGGGCCAAGGGGCCGGTCGGCGTTGAGCACGAACAGCTGCAGGAGCTCCATCTCCTTGACGGAGAGGCGCACCGTGTTCTCGGCCGAGAGCTCGAAGCTGTCCGCCTTGAGGCGCAGGTCGGCGTAACTGAGGTCGCGGGAGGAGTAGTCGGAGCGACGTTTGGTCATGGCGCGCACGCGCGCGAGGAGCTCGCGCATGGCGAAGGGCTTGGGAAGGTAGTCGTCCGCACCGGCGTCGAGCCCTGCCACGCGGTCGTCCACCTGGGCCTTCGCCGTGAGCAGTAGCACCGGGGTGACCACGCCGCGACTCCGCATCTCGGCCAGGGCGGCAAGCCCGTCCATGCGCGGCATCATGATGTCCAGGATGATCGCGTCGAAGCTCTGGGACATGACCGCCTCGAGGGCCTCCTGCCCGTCGTATGCGGGAACCACCTCGTAGCCGTTCTGCTCCAGGATGACCTGGAGCGCGCGGTTGAGGTCACGCGTGTCGTCCGCAACCAGGAGCCTCATCGCTCCTCCTCTCCCGCGGTGGACTCGCCGCGGATCATGTCGCGTATGGCCTGCATGGAGAGGTCCGTCGAGGCAAGCTCGTCCGCGCAGCGCTTGAGCTCGCTGGTTATGAGCCTGAGGTCCCCATCCAGGTCCTTCTTGTACTTGAGCTGGTGCTCCAGAGCGGCCCAGGTGTCCATCGAGATGGTCCTGATCTGGACCTCGGCAAAAAGTCCGGACTCGAGCCGCAGCAGCAGGTGGTAGCTGCGGTAGCCGTTGGGCTTGACGTGGCGGACGTAGTCCTTCTCGCCCACGACCTCGACGCCCGGGAGCTGCACGATGGCGTCGCGCATGAGGTAGACGTCGCTCAGGAAGGCGCAGACCACGCGCACACCGATGATGTCCCTGACGTTGGCGAAGACCGCCTCGGGCGTGGACTCGATGCCCTTGCGCAGGCACTTGCCCCGTATGCTCTGCGGGGCCTTGACGCGGCCCAGGCAGTGTACCACGGGGTCCTCCCCACTGGTGTCCTTGAGCTCCACGCGCAGGCGGCCTATCGTCTGGATAAGAGAGGCGAGCTCAGCCTCCAGCTCGGGCAGGCGCCCCCCATAGATGGGGTCCGCCTCGGTGGCCACGGCGTCGGCTTGCGTCGGGCTCGGGCCCGTGATGGTCTGCGTCATGAATCAGCTCCCTGTGCTTTAGGTGTGAGATAGAACATACCCGACGCTCCGCCGCGCGTCACGGGACGCCCGGGCGAGCGACGCAATCGCCACAAGGGCTAGACTGTGTGGGTCCGCAAGAGTGACCGCCCGGCCGCCCGCCGGGCCACGGCGCAAGGAGACCCCATGAACCTCACGCTCGCCATCGGCTTCCTGCTCGCGGCCATCGGCGTCTACCTCGTGGCCACCGCCAGGAACCCCCTGGCACGCCAGCGCGAGGGGGTCCTGGGCAGGCGGGACCGCATCGGCGCGCGGACGAGCGGAATCGTCGACCTCTCCGCTGCGGCGGGGCTCATCGTGCTGGGAGTGCTCCCGCATGCGACGCTCGCCGCCTCGGCCGTGATCATCGCCGGCTTCGCCACGGCCTTCCTCTATCAGGCACGCGCCCGGAGGGGCTAGGCCCAGGCTGGCGGCGCTGCGCTGTCAGCCTGGGCACCAGCTGGCAACGTGACTTTACCGGCCAGGCATTTCGGCGGGCAGGGATGCAGAGATCTGGCTTTGCGAGGCGGTGGGGAAGCCGCCTGCGCCCTACTCGTCGTCGGGGAAGCGCACGCCCGCCTGTCGGCGCGCCTCGTCCATGACGGCGAGGGAGTCCAGGGTCACCCGCTCGAAGCGGGCCACCCGCTCGAGCGCGGCCTCCTCCCCGCGCGCGGCCGCCGCGAAGAGCTCCAGCTCGCAGACCATGTCGTTCTGGGGCACGTCGGAGCGGACCCGCTCCTCGCTCCCGCCCACCGTTGAATAGGCCATGCCCACGTCCTCGTGGTGCACGAGCCTGAGGTCGCGCGGGCAGCTCGTCTCGCCCCAGAGGAGGGTACCCTCGTCGCCCATGACCTGCGACCCAAGGAGGTCGTCCCCCACCTTGCTGTAGGCGAGCTCGACCACCTTGTCGGGATAGCGCAGGGCCACGCTGCCCGCCACGTCCACCCGCTCGAAGGGACCGCCCGTCGCCCAGGGGACGGTGATGGCCACCAGAGATGCCGAGACCGACTCGGGCCTGCCGAAGAGCGCGACCGCCGGCTCCACGCAGTAGACGCCGATGTCCACGAGGGCGCCCTCGCCCAGCGCGGGGTCGAACTGGTTCACGTGCTCGCCCGCGCGCAGGCGGGCGATGCGCGAGGTCACCTTGCCGAAGCGCAGGCTGGCCTGGGTCACGCGCCCCAAGCGCCCAAGGTTGGCCTCGATGTTGTCGAAGCCCTGGGTATGGAGGTTGCGCATTGCCTCCAGGCACACCACGCCGCTCGCATGTGCCGTGTCGAAGAGCTCCTGCCCGCGCCTGCGGTTGGTCGCCAGGGACTTCTCCACCAGGACGTGCTTGCCGGCAGAGGCGAGCAGGCCCGCCTGCGGGGCGTGCAGCCCGTTGGGGGAGGCAATGTAGATGGCGTCGACGTCGTCCGAGGCGGCGAGTGCATCCAGGTCGTTAAAGAAAAGGCGGGCACCGCGCGGGCCGCCGAAGCGCTCGGCGCGCTCGAGCTCGCGCGAGTAGGCGGCGACGTACTCCACGTCGTCCACCAGGGCGACCGCCTCGAGGAGTCGCTGGGTGATGGCGCTCGTGCCTATGGTGGCGATGCGCAGTGCTGGCATGGTGGTTCCTCTCGCTCGAAGGTTTATGGCGGCGGGACGGGAAGGTGCCGGGGAAGGCACCCCCTCCGCCCGTGCGGCCTGCTTCCTACCGGGACGCGCCGCGGGCGGCCGAGACGGCGGCGGCCATCTTCTTCGGGTCGTTCAGACGGTCGGTCTCTATGCCCGCGTTGAGCGCCACGCCCCAGGGCGCGAGCTCCCCGATGGCGTCGCCGAGGTTCTGGGAAGTCAGCCCACCGGCCAGGACGTAGGGACGGCGCACGCCCGCCGCGAGCCGCCAGTCGAAGGCCTCGCCCGTCTGCCAGCCGCCATAGAGGACGACCAGGTCGGCCTTGCTCTGGTTGGCGCGCTCGACGTCCTCGGGCCCCTCCATGCGGACAGCCTGGACGATGGGGATGTCGACCAGCTCCCTGAGGAAGGTGATGTAGGGGTTGCCCTCGTTTCCGTGCAGCTGCACCACGTCCAGCACCTCGTCCGCAAGCTCGCTCACGTAGCCCAGGGGCTGGTCGACAAAGATGCCCACGGCGGGGATGGTGGGGTCCAGAGCTCCCACGAGTTCGCGCAGGCGGTCGCGGTCCACGTGCCGGTGCGAGCTGGGGTAGTTTACCACGAAGCCGCAGAGGTCGGGCCTGAGCTCGTTGACCGTCGCCACGTCCTCCTCGCGGAAGATGCCGCAGAGCTCGAGGCGCGTGTAGGGGTCCTGGTTGTAGAGGATGTCGTGCGTGACGATGGTGGTGATCCTGCGACCAAGCATGCAAAGCCCCTCTCGCCCGACCCGTATGCGCACCACAGCATCATCGCACGAGCTGGGCCATGAGGCGGGCGAGAGTCCCGAGTGGCCTAGGCGCGCGGCTCCCCTCCCCGGGCGAAGAGCGAGATCATCTCGTTGGTGAGGCTCGAGCTGTCGCGCGACTCGAGGTTGATGTCCTCGCGGCGCACCCAGTTGCCCAGCTGGAGCTCGTGGTGGTCCACGTGGATGGTGGGGTCGCCGTCGACGTCGCAGAAGAAGCCCGTGAGGAGCGTGTCGGTGAAGGGCCAGGGCTGGCTCTTGTGGTAGCGGACGTTCTTGACCCTGAGGCCCACCTCCTCCATGACCTCGCGCGCGACGCACTGCTCCAGGGTCTCGCCCACCTCGACGAAGCCCGCGACCAGCGCGTAGTGGGTGTAGGCACGGCCGGCGTACTTGGTCATGACCAGCTCGTCCCCGTTGGTGACGCCCACGATCACGGCCGGGCAGATCTTGGGATAGAGCACGTTGCCGCAGGTGGGACAGGCCAGCTCGCGGCTGGTGGCCACGTGGCCCAGCTCGCTTCCGCAGTGGCCGCAGTAGCGGTTGGCGTGGTACCAGTTTCGCAGCTGGTAGCCCGTGATGCCGGCGAAGGCGAGGAAGCGCGGCTGGAGGAAGCGGAACTGGCTAACGGGCTCGAGGCCAAAGCCCTCCGGCAGCCCCTCGCCGCCGCGGGGGCGCGGATCGCGTTCGGCCAGGAAAAAGCGATGGTCGTCGATGGAGAAGAGGTAGCGCGGCGCGAGCTGACGCGCGGGAACGCCCCAGTCGGCCAGCCGGGGGAGCTCGAGCTCGTCCGTGTGGCCGTCCACCCTGACCACCGCCTTGCCGCGGCCGTAGGCCAGCACGTAGTCCTCGGGCCGCGCCTCGAGCGGACGATAGGCGTTGTCGAAGACGTGGCTTCCAATGTCCTGAATCACTGGGCCTCCCCCATTGGCTGCTGGGGAAACATGATACGTCTGCCCGCAAGCACGGGAGGCAGGAGCAAAAAAGCACAAGCAAAGCGACTACCCGCAGCCACCGAGGGGAGGCGGCTGCGTTTTGTTTGTACCTCTCGCCCCCCAAAGCACAAACAAAGCGACATCCAGCGCCTCAAGAAGGAGAAACGACGCAGTCTGCTTGTGCTTCTCGCCCCAAGAGCACAAGCAAGCCGCGCCGCGCACGTGGCCCCTAGAGCATCTGGCGGTAGATGTCCCTCAGTGCGGGGTACATGCTGTGCCAGGTGTCGTAGTGCCCCTGGTAGAGCGAGATGATCCCCTTGTTGGGAAGCACCATGGTCTCCTCCACGCGGGCGAGGCGGTGCGCGCACTCCCCCACGTCGGGGAAGACGCCGCAGCAGACGCTCGCGAGCATTGCCGCGCCGAACGCCGGAGCCTGCGGCGTCTGGGGGATCTGCAGGGGAATGCCCAGGACGTCGGCGCAGATGGCGCGCCAGAGCGGGCTCGACGCCCCACCCCCGCAGATGGTCGAGACCATTACCTCGACCTCCTCCACGCGGGCAATCTGCAGGCAGTCGCGCAGGGCGAAGGCGACGCCCTCCAGCACGGCCTGTGTCATGTCGGCGCGCGTGGTGTCCATGCGCAGGCCCACGAAGGCGCCACGCGCCCTGGGGTCGTTGTGGGGGGTCCTCTCGCCCATGAGGTAGGGAAGGAAGTAGACGTCGTTCTGGCCCAGCTTGCCACCTGCGACCAGCGCCTGCTCCGCGTCGTAGGAGTCCGCGCGCAGGATGTCGTCCATCCACCACTTGTTGCAGCCGGCGGCCGTGAGGATGCAGCCCATGAGGTTCCAGCCGCCGTCGGCCGAGCAGAAGGTGTGCAGGGCGTTGTGCTCGTCCACCACGCATCCGTCCGTGGTCATGAGGATGGTACCGGCGGTGCCCATCACGATGTTGCAGCGGCCCGGGCCCACGGCACCGGTTCCCACGGCGGCGGAGGCGTTGTCGCCCGCGCCGGCGCAGACCACCGTGGACTCGGGAAGGCCCAGCTCGCGGGCGACCTCCGGAAGGAGGGTCCCCACCTGCTCCCAGCTCTCGTGCAGCTGGGGGAGCTGGCGCTCGCGCAGACCGCAGATGGAGAGCATCTGGCGGCTCCAGCGGCGCTCGCGCACATCGAGCAGGAGGGTGCCGGAGGCGTCGGAGTAGTCGGAGCCGTGCTGGCCGGTCAGGCGGAAGTTGACGTAGTCCTTGGGGAGCATGACCTTGCATATGCGCGAGAAGTTGACGGGCTCCTCCTCGCGCATCCACAGGAGCTTGGGGGCGGTGAAGCCCGCGTATGCGACGTTGCCCGTGTAGGACGCGATGGTGTTGCGACCCACCTCACGGTTGAGGTAGTCGACCTGGTAGCGGGTGCGGCTGTCGTTCCAGAGGATGGCGGGGCGGATGACCTCGCCGTCCCTGTCGAGCACCACGAGGCCATGCATCTGACCGCAGGCCCCGATGCCCGCTACCTGGCTGGCGTCAAAGCCCCGGAGCAGCTCGGGGATGCCCGTGCGGACGGCATCCCACCAGGAGACGGGGTCCTGCTCGCTCCAGCCTGGCTCGGGAAAGCTGATGGGATAGCTGCGGCCCAGGATGTTGAGGACCTCTCCACCCTCGTCCATGAGCAGGAGCTTGGTGGCTGAGGTGCCAATGTCCAATCCGATGAAGTACACGGGACGCCCCCCTTGGCAGCCGTGGCAGATGGGCGACGGGCGCCGGGCCTCGTCGCATCGCTCCCCATTCTATGCCCGCCGCAGGGGCGGACGGCGCATTCTTGGACGAGAGGGGCAGCATTCCTCGCGGCGGCACGACGGAGGAGGTGGCGGTTGCGCCGTAGCGACGAGTGGTGACGCGCAGCGGGCAAAGCGGCGCAACGCAAGGGACCACCCGCTCCCAGGGGAGACGAGCGGTCCCGAATGGCCGCAGGGCGGCCGGTGTCCTCGTTGGCGCGAGGCCTGCCTCGCTGGCCACCCAGCCCTGGTGGCGCTACTTCAAGTAGCTCACGACGGGCTTGCCTGCCCCAATGGTGCCGCCGTTCGCGAACTCGACGGAGGAGAGGTCGTCGGAGTTGGTGATCGCCATGATCACCACGTCGTCGTAGCCGGCTGCCTTGATCTTCTCGCTCGAGAATTGGATGAGGGGCTCACCGGCGCTCACGTGGGCACCCTTGGTCCCGAAGACGGTGAAACCCTCGCCCTTCATCTCGACCGTGTCGACACCTATGTGGATGAGCACCTCGGTGCCGTCGTCGCTCACCATGCCGAGGGCATGGAAGTTGGGAGCGCCGATTGCGCTCAGGGTGCCCGCCGTAGGGGCGTAGACGATGTCTCCCTCGGGGAGGATGCCGCAGCCCTTGCCCATGGCGCCGCTGCTGAACACGGGGTCGCTCACCTCGGACAGCGGGATGGCCTTGCCGGTTACGGGCGCCAGCAGGGTGCCCGCAGGGGCGCTGACGCCCAGGGCGGCCGGCTTCGAAGGCTTCCTAAACTTGTCGAACAGACCCATTGAATACCTCCTGACCAGAGGGTCCCCCCTCGTCACGACCTCGATGGAATGGCCGACGGCCTGGTCGCTATGCGGATTATCATACTTTATTCCTTTTCGATGCGCGTCAGAGCAAACAGCGACACCTCGGGTGAAGATGGCTCCGCACGGTGGTTATTTTTGGCCTCGCGAGCACATGCCACCTCGCAAGACTGCGCACGGGATTTGATCTGGCAGAGTGAATCCTGGGCAAACGCCATTCGTCTTCACAATTCGGAGCTTCTGTGCGCAGTTTTTGCCCATCCGCCTGCATCCACGCGTATCAACCCAAAGCAACATGCGACAGCAAGAGGCCCGGAGCGTCAGCCCCGAGCCTCTCCCGTCCTATGAATCAGGCGCCGACCTGCGCAAGGCGCGTTGACCGGATGTGACTACTTGCCCTTGGCACCCTTCTGACCCGCGCCGCCAGCCTCGGGTGCGGCACCGGCTGCGTCCGCCACCTTCTTGGCGACCTCCGCAGCCTCGCCCAGGCCGGCGGCGTCGATGCTCACCCTGCGGTTGACCTTGGCGTCGTAGGTGTCGGCGCGCATGACGTCGGCCAGGTCGACGCCCGTCACGCTCTTCACCATGTCGAAGGCGGCCTTGATGGACTGAGGCACCATGGAGGTCACGCCTGCGGCCGGGGAGCCCTCCCCCTCGCCGCCGACGGTCGAGTAGATGTTGATGGCATCGATGCCCTCGATGGGCTTCGAGGCTGCGGCAATGATGTCCGGCAGCACGCCGATGATCTGCTGGGCAAGGGCGGCCTGGCCGTACTTGCGCAGGGCCTCGGCCTTCTTGTCCATGGCCTCCGCCTCGGCGATGCCCTTCGCGCGCGCCGCCTGGGCCTCGGCCTCGCCCTTGGCGCGAATCGCCTCGGCGGCCTTCTGCGCGGAGTAGAGCTCTGCCTCGGCGGCCTTCTGCCTGGTCACGAGGTCCGCCTGCGCGCGCTGCTCGGCGGCGTAGCGGTCGGCGTCGGCCTGCTTGCGGATGGAGGCGTCGAGCTCCTGCTCCTTGACGGCGACCTCCTTCTGCTTCAGCTCCGCCTCGCGATCGGCCTTGGCGATCTCGGCGTTGACCTGCTCGGTGTTGATGGCCTTCTGCTGGCGCTGCGCCTCGATGCCCATGGCGGCGTCGGCCTTCGCGGCGGCGGTGTCCGCCTCGGTCTTGAGCGAGGCCTGGCGCAGGGCGAGCGCATTGTTCTGCTCGGCGATGGCGGTCTCGGAGGTGATGCGGGCGTCGTTGGCGATCTTGTTTGCCTCGGCGCGGGCGACCGCGATCTCCTTCTCGGCGTTCGCCTTCGAGATCTGCGCGTTCTTCTGGATGGCGACGGTGTTGGCGATGCCCAGGTTCTCGATGACACCGATGCCGTCGTCGTCGATGTTCTGGATGTTGAACGACACGATGTCCAGGCCCATGCGCTGCATGTCGGTCATCGCGTTCTCCTGCACCTTGGCGGCGAAGGTCTTGCGGTCGTTCATGATCTCGGTCAGGCGCATGCCGCCGATGATCTCGCGAAGGTTGCCCTCGAGGACGTTGACCACCATCTCGTTGATGTAGTCGGAGTCGCGGTTGAGGAAGTTCTCGGCCGCCTTGGCCAGCCCCTCCTCGGTGTTCGAGATCTTAACCACTGCGACCGAGTCCACCATGATGTTGATGTAGTCCAGGGTGGGGATGGTCTTGGTGGTCTTGACGTCGACGGAGAGCATGCGCAGCGACAGGCGGTCGACGCGCTGCAGGAAAGGAATGCGCACGCCGGACTTGCCGATGAGGTAGCGCGGCTTCTTCCCGCCGCCCGAGATGATGAACGCCTGATCGGGAGGCGCCTTCACGTACCCGGAGGCGATGATGGATAGCACCACGACGACTACGAGAACGATGAGGATGAGCTTGAAGAGCCCCATGACCCACACTCCCCTTCTGGAGACGAGGCCGGTCCGGCGCGAATGCCGGACCCTGCCGTCCACGAACAGAGGGAATGGTATCTGATTGCCGTGCCATCCCATCTTGGCCGGAACGCCGCCTTGAGCGGAACCACATCTGCACCACAGATGCGGGTAAGCCTCTTGACCTGCTCGTATACAGAGTCAACCATCTACCCTGGCCCAGGCATGGATCCGGCTCATGCCTGGGCCGGCCCAACGCACGGCGTGGAAGGCGGCGAGTCCCCCAGTAGCAAAACATCGTCCGAACACAAACGGAACCCTTCCCCGAAAAATCGCGAATATTTGTTTGAAAACACCTTCTCCAGTCGAGAATTGCCTGCTTCTTTGCGGTAGATTGTTACAAAACAGCACGTCTAAACTTTTTTGGGGATGGTCAGATGAAGGTAGGGGTACGGGACATCAGCCGCAAGACCGGCTACTCCCCCGCCACGGTCTCGAACGCGCTCAACCACAAGCGCGGCGTGAGCAAGGAGACTGCGGAGGCCATCCTCAAGGTCGCAAAGGATCTGGGTTACCAGCGTCCCAGCCGCCTCGACCGCATCCAGTTCGTCGTCGTGCGCAAGAGCGGCAAGGTCCTCGACGAATCCGACTTCCACCCCGCCGTGGTGGACGGGGTCGAGCGCGAGGCCAAGCTCCACGGCCTCACCACCAGCTACGTCACCATCGACCTCGCCGACCCAGGGTCGAGCTCGCAGCTACGCGATCTCTGCCAGGACACAACCAGCGGCATCGTGCTCCTGGGCACCGAGATGATGGAGGAGGACTACGAGCCCTTCCACGACTCCGCCGCCCCCCTGGTAATCGTGGACGGCTGGTGCTACCACAGCTTTATCGAGTCCATCGTCATCTCTAACGAGAGCTCCGCCTACCGGGCCGTCCACTACCTCATCGGAAAGGGCCACAGGCGCATCGGCTACGTCCGGGGCAACCCCGTCATCCGTAACTTCCCCCTGCGCGAGCGCGGCTGCAGACGGGCGCTGGAGGAGGCGGGTCTCAGCTGGAACGACGACTACTGCGTGACCGTCGGCACGAGCCTCTCCACCGCCTACACCGCAGCGCGCGCGTGGCTCGAGGGCGACCCCGAGCTGCCCACGGCCTTCTTCGCCGAGAACGACGTGATGGCCTGCGGGATGATGCGCGCCCTCCTCGAGCGCGGCGTGAGGGTGCCGGAGGAGGTCTCGTTCGTCGGCTTCGACGACCTGCCCGTCGCGACCGTGATGCTGCCCGCCCTCACCACCCTGCACGTGCCCAAGCACGACATCGGTGCCATGGCGGTCCAGAAGCTGATTGCAAAAGTCAGGGACCCGAGGGGCTTCACCTGCACCACCCACGTCTCCACCACCTTCGTCGAACGGGACAGCGTGGCGCAGCTGTAGGCACCTCTCCCTCCGTAGGCTAGAATCGCCTCGTTCACATAACCGCGCGCGGCCGGGCGGTCGCGGGAGGAGGAGCCATGGCAGCAGAGAACGCAGACTTCCGGACGGACATGCCCGAGCCCGAGCTCGAGTTTGGCGACGCGGCCCCCACGGCACCCGAGGTCAGCCTCGACGAGTCCGTCGACGCGGACCCCGTCACCTCCTCCCTCACCCCCCAGGAACTCGAGAAGGTATCGGCGTTCGTCCAGAAGATCGACATCACCGACACTGCGGGCGTCCTCGCCTACGGCGTGGGCTCCCAGCGCAAGGTCTCGGAGTTCTCCGAGCGTGCCCTGGCGGGTGTGCGCGGCAACGACCTGGGAGAGGTGGGCGATCAGATCACCTCGCTGGTGGTGACCCTCAAGAACTTCGACCCCGAGCAGAAGGAGGGTGGCCTCCTGGGGCTCTTCCACAAGGCCAAGAACAGCCTCGAGGCCCTGAAGGCCCGCTACAGCGACGTCGAGAAGAACGTCCGCTCCATCTCTGAGGTCCTCGAGGGACACCAGGTCACCCTGCTCAAGGACATCTCGATGCTGGACCAGCTCTACGCGCTCAACGAGTCGTACTTCAAGGAGCTGACCATGTACGTGGCGGCCGGCAAGCAGAAGCTCGCCGAGGTGCGGGCGGGCGAGCTCACCGAGCTCCAGGCCAAGGCGGCAAAGACGGGCCTCGCCGAGGACGCCCAGGCAGCACGCGACCTGGCCCAGAAGTGCGACCGCTTCGAGAAGCGCATCTACGACCTCGAGCTCACCCGCCAGGTGGCCCTGCAGACCGCGCCGCAGATCCGCATGGTCCAGAGCTCAGACGCCGTCATGGCCGAGAAGATCCAGTCCACGGTGGTCAACACCATCCCCCTGTGGAAGAACCAGATGGTCATCGCCCTGGGCATCGAGCACGCCAACCAGGCCGCGCGCGCACAGCACGAGGTGTCGCAGATGACCAACGAGCTCCTGAAGAAGAACGCCGACCAGCTCAAGGTCGCCACCGTGGAGGCCGCCAAGGAGGCCGAGCGCGGCGTGGTTGACATCGAGACCCTGCGCCACACCAACGAGCAGCTCATCTCGACCCTCGACGAGGTCGCACGCGTGCAGGCCGAGGGGCGCGAGAAGCGCCAGCTGGCAGAAGCCGAGCTCAGCAAGATAGAGGGAGAGCTCAAGGTCAAGCTCCTGGAGGCGTCGAAGCACTAGACAGGCGGGCCAAAGCGGGCATTCGAGCTAAGGGGGGCACCGTCGCGATTTCTCGTGGCGGCGCCCCCCTCGCGTTCATGACCGCGCCCCTCTCGTGCGCGATCCAGAAATCACCGCTAGAGCCGCAGCTCGTCTCCCGTGGAGGTGAGCCCATCCTGTTCGAGCATGGTCTTCATGACCTTGAGGTCGCCCGTGAGGTCCATGCTCTGCTCCTGCAGGAGGCCGTCCAGCGTCCGAGAGAGACCCTCGTCCACCATCTGCAGCGTCTCGGACAGCTCCGCGCGCACGGACTCGACCCCCGCACCCGAAGAGCCGCTCTGCTCGAGCTCGGCATAGGACGACGCGAGCTTGGAGGTCTGCGGAAGGTAGTAGCTGGCAACCCTCCTGAGCTGCGATGCACACTCAGGGTGCGACCTCAGGTAGGAGGAAATCAGCTGGGCGCGCCGGAGGATGGACTCGAGCGAGGACTTCAGCCCCTCGTCCGCGATGCGCGAGCGAGACTCCTCCACCGAGTGCGAGAAGGAGGAGAAGACCCCCAGGAGCTCTCGGAGCTCGTCGCCCAGCCCGTCGTCCGCCTGCCGCGCACCCTTGCCCGAGACGCTGCTCCCGGCACCCTTGCCCTGGCCCGCCCCCTTGCGACCTTGCTCCTTGCGCGCATCCCTGTAGGAGGAGTCGGTGAGGTAGAGGGTCGCCCCCTCGCCCAGCGAGGCGATGTGTCCCTGGGGGATGAGCCCCCGCTCGATGGCCTCCTGTAGCAGGGGCCGCAGCTCCTTCACGGTCAGCTCGACCTTGCCCCCCAGGTCCTTCAGGCGGACGCTCGTCTCGGTACCCACGGCCTTCGAGAGCGAGATGCAAAGGCGGGCGATCTTCCTGCGACGCGCACCCTTGCCGAAGGACTTAATTGACCCCGCCGCCAGGCCGCCGATGACCGACAGGCCGACGAGGAGAGAGATGGGGCCGTCGAAGGCCATGAAGATGGTCGGAGCGACCATCATCACGGCCAGGTAGCCCAGGACGATCCCACCGATTAGGTCCTTGGCATGCACCTTCTCGTCGCCCCGCCGACACACCACGTAGGGCGACGGGTCCTCCCCCACCATGCCCAGCTGGGTCGCAACGTTCTTGGCGACGCGCTCGATGGAGGTGGAGATGCCCTCGAAGTCGACCTTCGACATAAGCTCTCCGACCTTCTCGACCGCGTGGGGGATCTCTTCGTTCAGGGCGTCGCCCACCTGACGGGCGGCGTCGGTGCCCTGGCGGACGAAGTCGTCCGTCGAGATTCGAGGGTCCCTGGGGTCCCTAGGGCCCCTTGCGTCCTGCACGTCGTTGTCCATGGTCACCGTCCTCCGGGCCGGCCTTGATCTCTTGGGGAAGTCGCTCCCACGAAGGTACACGACGGACGTGGAGCTTGGATGCTCGAGGTCGGGAGGGCACACCCCGTCTATGGGCAAAGCTCGTCCGCCTCGCCGGTGAGGCCGTCCTGGGCGAGCATGGTCCTCATGACCTGGATGTCTCCCGTGAGGTCGATGCTCTGGTCCTCGATCAGGTCCTCCTGCAGGCGGGCGAAGCCATCGTCGACCATCGAGAGCGCATCCAGGAGGTCGGCCCGCACCTTGCGCGCGCGCTCGCCCTCGGCACCGCTGCGCTCGAGCTCGAGGTAGGAGGAGACAAGCCTGCCCGTCTGGGGGAGGTAGTAGCTGACCGCATGCCTGAGCTGGGGGACAAGCTTGGGATGCGCCCCCACGTAGTCCGCGATGAGGCCCGCCCTGCGGGCGATGCCCTCCACGGGAGCGCGCGCCGCCTCGTCTTCCGCCTGGCCCGACCACGCCTCCATGTCGCTCGCGAAGCTCTTGAAGGCGTCGATCGCCTCGCGCTGTCCCAGATCGAGGGAGGCGTCGGGGAACGTCGCAGGAGCGTCCTGCTGCGGGCCAGGGGGTTGCGGGCCGTCTGGCACCGCAGGCGCGGCCGCAAGGGCCCTCTCGAATGCCTCGTCGCTCAGGTAGAGGGTCTGGACCGCAGCCGGAAGGGTCTTCACGCGGCCTTGGGGAAGGCTCCCCTGGCGTATGGCGTCCTCGCAGAGCCCGGCAAGCTCGTCCTGGCCGATGCCCGAGCGCTCGGAGAGCTCTGCCATGGGAATGCTCTCCCGGCCGGCGGCGAAGCGCGAGAGCATGAGCAGCATGCCCGCGAGGCACCTGCGGCGGCGGGAGTCGAGGAAGCGCTTCGCGGCAAACGAGAGGCCCGCGACGCCCACGCCCATGAGCAGGAGGGAGGCCGGCAGGTAGAGGCGGAGGACGGGAATGCCCAGCACGAGGAGGAGCAGTCCCATGTAGGCGAAGAACGCCACGCGAGGAAGCTCGCCCGGGCGCCAGGCGGCGTCTCCCTCCTCCACCAGCACGAGGGGCGAGCTCGCCTGCGGCTCCGCGACGGCGGGCATGGGAGCGGGGGCAACGGACGCGGCAGGCGCAGGCGTCGGCTCGGAGGCTGCGGCAGCAGTAGCGGCAGGCTCCGTCGCAAGGGGCTCGGACGTCGACCGGCCTGCCTCGGCAGGCACAGGCGACCTCGGCTCCTGCGCTTCGACGACCTCGGCCGGGGCATCTGCCGCAGTGGGTTGCGGCCCTTCCGAACAAGAGGGGCTCACGCGAGGCACCTCTGGCCCTTCGCGCGACGCGTCGGCACCGGACGCGGGCCAGCTGCGAGGGGGCAGCTCCTGACGCAGCTCGTCGACGGAGCTCGCGAGGCTGGCGAAGTCGACCAGGGCGAGCAGGTCGAACATCCCACGCGCAAACTGCATGCCGTCGGCAGAGGAGGCGGAGCGCGTCGCCCTCCTCGCCTCCAGCTCCCTCAACGCCTTGTTCTCCATGAGAGCACGCCCTCCATGCGACCGGGGGCGACCCTCTCGCCCTGGACTCAACGCTCCAAGTATACGGGCTCGCCACGCCACCGGGCTTCGCGGGCGGTGCGGGACCTGCCCGACAGGGGGCCGCCCCCAACTTGACGCTGGGGACGGCCCTGAGCCGGACGCCATGTCACTCTCGCCCAGAGGGCGACGTGGCGGGCAGAGGCCCTACTCGTCGTTGTCTCCGCCGGTCGAGGACATGGCGGCGGCGCTGTTGTCCTGATGACCCACGACGTCACGCCAGACCCACTCGGTGAAGCGCGGGTGATCGAAGCCGTTGTCGCAGGCGAACTGGAAGGCCTCGTCGCGGAAGGCGCGCCACTCGCCGATCTTCTCGGCGTACTTCTCGCCGTCGACGAGCTCGAGGGCGTGAGCCGCGAGGGCCCAGCGGTCCATCTCGTTGAGGCGAAGCATGTCATAGGGCGTGGTGGTGGAGCCCTCCTCCATGTAGCCGTGCACGTGGAAGTTGTCGTGGCCCGGGCGGTCGAAAATCAGGCCATGGATGGTGTGCGCGTAGGCGTGGTAGGCGAAGAGCACGGGCACGTCGGTGCCGAAGAGCTCGGCAAAGCGCTCGTCGGTGATGGCGGCGTCGTTCTCGCCGGCGTTCTGGATGCTCAGGAGCTTGACCACGTTGACGAACTTGACCTTGAGGCCCATGTCCTGCAGGGCGTCAGACGCCGCGAGGAGCTCGAGGGTGGGCACGTCGCCGCAGCAGGCGAGGACGATGTCGGCCTTCTCGCCCTTCTTCACGTTGCCGGCCCACTCCCACTCGGCCACGCCTTCGACCAGCTCGGCCTTGGCCTCGTCGATGGTCTGGAAGGTCGGCGAGGGCTGCTTGCCCGCGAAGATGGCGTTGACCTTGTTGGTGGACTTGTAGCACTCCTCGCCCACGGCCAGCAGCATGTTGGCGTCGGCAGGATAGTAGGCCTCGACCACGTGGTCGTTGTGGAAGTTCTTGTTGAGCAGGACGTCGACGAAGCCGGGATCCTGGTGAGAGAAGCCGTTGTGGTCCTGGCGCCAGACATGGCTGGTGAGCAGGATGTTCAGAGAGGCGATGGGCGCGCGCCAGGG
>CAMXZR010000016.1 GCA_947253595.1 uncultured Olsenella sp.
AGATCAAGGGGCTCGTCGTCCGGAGGGGGCGGTACGTCCTGAGGGTGCCGCAGCTGAGCATCGCCCCCGGCGAATCCTTCGCCGTGCTCGGACGAACGGGGTCTGGCAAGACGGTCCTGATGGAGAGCATAGCCGGGGCATGCAAGGCCTGCGAGGGGACCATAGAGCTCGATGGGACGGACGTTCGCGAGATTGACCCAAGAGACCGTGGCGTTGGGCTGCTGTGCCAGGACTGCCTGCTGTTCCCCCATCTGAGCGTGGCCGAGAACGTCGCCTATGGCCCGCAGAGGATGGGGGCCGGGGTGCGCGAGGCAAGAGGCCAGGCCCAGGAGCTCCTCGAACTCCTGGAAGTTGGCCATCTTGCCGACTCGCATCCCGGTCTGCTCAGTGGAGGCGAGGCGCAGCGCGTCGCCCTCGCCCGGGCCCTGGCGACGCGCCCAGGCCTGCTCATCCTGGATGAGCCGTTCAGCGCGCTGGACCCGACTACCCGCAGCGGCATACGCGACGCCGTGCGACGGGTCGTGCGCGACTTCGGCTGTACCTTGCTGTTCGTCACGCACGACTTTGACGAGGCGCGGGAGATGTCGGAGCGTGTGGGCATCGTCCTCGACGGCAGGCTTCGGGCCGTGGTCGACTCCGCCACGCTGCTCAGCACCCCGCACGAGGACGACGTCGCACGCTTTCTCGGAATCCAGACCGAAGGAGGAACGGCATGACCTTCATCCCCGACCAGCGCATCGACCAGATCCTATCCGAGGACGTCCCCTACCTCGACCTTACCTGCGAGCTGCTTGGCATCGGAGGACAGAGGGGTCGCATGGAGTACGTCACCCGAGAGGACTGCGTGCTCGCGGGCGGAAACGTGGCGTCGCGCGTCATGGAGCACCTGGGCGCCACCGTCGTGTCGCGCGAGCCGGACGGGAGCAGGATCGCGTCTGGTGGCACCCTCATGGTCGTGGAGGGAACGGCAGGCCAGCTGCACATGGGCTGGAAGATAGCGCTCAACCTCTTCGACCATCTCTCGGGGGTGGCGACGAAGACCCGCCGGATGGTCGACGCGGCGCACCGCGCCAACCCCTCCTGCGAGGTGCTCACGACGAGGAAGAGCCTTCCGGGCGCCAAGGACCTGCTCACCCTCGCCGTCCTCGCCGGCGGCGCATGGCCGCATCGCCTGGGCCTCTCCGAGACGGTCCTCGTGTTCCCGCAGCATGCGGCGTTCCTCGGTGGGATGGATGGACTGATGCGAAGGCTCGCGGAAGTCAGGGGCTCCTGCGTCGAGAAGAAGCTGTTCGTCGAGGCCGGGCCTGACGAGGCCCTGGAGCTGGCACGCGGCATGGGAGGGAGGCGACTCGTCGACGGCATCCAGCTCGACAAGATCCCGGTCGACCAACTCGCGAGCCTGGTGCCGCGGCTCCGTGAGGAAGACCCGCGGCTGACCCTGATAGCCGCAGGCGGTGTGAACGAGAGGAATGCCGAGTCATACGCCGCGACGGGTGTCGACGGCATCGCGACCACGGCACCGTTCAACGCGCCACCTATCGACATGACCGCGCGGATGGCAGCCATGTGACGCAGCGGGGCGGCCACCCTGGGCCCATGACTCAGTGGCTGCCCCGCCTCATGGCCTCGGACGAGTCCGAGGCCAGCATCGCATGCCAGCTAGACCAGGCGTGCCCAGCGCTTCTTTCCCGCCTGGACGTAGCAGCCTGCCTCGAAGAGGCTGGGAGCCACGTTGTAATCCTTGGGCTCGATGGGCCGCCCGGCGACCTTGACGCCACCACCATCGATGAGGCGGCGCGCCTCTCCCGCAGACTTGGCAATTTCGAGGTCGACGAGCAGCTTGGCCAGGTAGACCTTCCCCTCATCGTTGGGCTGGACCAGGGAGAGCGGGAACTCGGGGGTATCCTCGGGGGCCTCGTTCTTCTTGAACTGCGCGTCGAAGGCTGCCTCGGCGGACGCACCCGCCCCCTCGCCGTGATAGAGGTCGACGATGTTGCGCCCCAGGGCGCGCTTGAGCTGGTAGGGATCGGCGCTGCCATCCGCGAAGGAGGCTTCGATGGCATCGATCTCGTCGACGGAGAGCGTGGAGCAGAGGCGGTAGTAGCGCGGGACCATCTCGTCGGTGATGCTCATGAGCTTGCCGAACATGTCAGCCGCCTCGTCGGTGAGTCCGACGTAGTTGTGATAGCTCTTGGACATCTTCTTGACGCCGTCCGTGCCCTCGAGCAGGGGCATGGTGAGGGCGACCTGGGGCTCCATTCCCATGGCGCGCATGAGGTCGCGGCCGGCGAGGAGGTTGAAGATCTGGTCGTTGCCACCCATCTCGAGGTCGGCGCCGATGACCACGGAGTCGTAGGCCTGGAGCACGGGATAGATGAACTCATGCAGGGCGATGGACTGCCCTCCCGTGTAGCGCTTGTGGAAGTCCTCGCGTTCGAGGATGCGGGCCACGTTGAACTGGCTCATGAGCTTGAGCATCTGTGCCAGGTCGAGGGGCTTGAGCCAGTCCCCGTTGTGGACGATGGACGTCTTTTCGGGGTCCAAGATCTTCATCGCCTGCTCTACGTAGGTCTTGGCGTTGGCCTCGACCTGCTCCTCTGTGAGGGGCGGCCTGGTGCTGTCGCGACCGGAGGGATCGCCGATGAGGGCGGTGCCGTTGCCTATGATGAGGGTGACCTTGTGCCCTAGGTCCTGGAACTGCCGCATCTTGCGCAGGGGCACGGCATGCCCGAGGTGAAGGTCTGGGCTGGTGGGGTCGACGCCCAGCTTGATGTTGAGGGGCGTCCCCTTCTCGAGCTTCTTCCTGAGCTCGTCCAAGGGGACGATCTGCATGGTGCCAGATGTGATGACCTTGAGCTGCTCTTCGACTGAAAGCAACGAATTTACCTCCATGGATGGTCGGAAGCGGGCGCACGGACGTGCGGCCTTGGATTCTACACCTGCGCCAGCGGCGTGGTGCGCACGGTGAGGGGCGAGCTGGCCTGCGGGGACACCGTGACCTTGTAGCGCAGCTGGATGGTCTGCTGGGCACCGACGTGCAGGGTGCCCGTCCAGGCGTCGAGCCCGTAGAGCGTGTGCTCGCTGAACTGGTCACCGTCCGAGATACTCAGGCCATCGATCCGGCCGCCTGCGGGAGCGAGGAGCAGGGGAATGACGATCGCGTCTCCCACGTCACGCTTATCGGGGTTCTTCCCCGTGACGTAGGCGGGTGCATTGGCGTAGGTCTCGTCCGTGCCGCTGTTGGTGAGCTCGGTGGTCACGTCGTAGGTCGTGCTGCCATTCGCGTTCCTGACGCCCTCCCCCAGCGTCGTCTTGCAGGAGAGGTACCAGTCGATCTTCGCCCAGGTGTTGTCGTTGAGGTAGACGCCGAGCTCTGGTTTCGCCTCGTCCTGGGACACGGCTCCCGAAAGCCCGAGTTCGGCGACGGCCCGCTGGTCCGAGCCGTCGGGCATCCACAGGAGGAGGCGATGGTCCTTCACGGACGCCTCCGCCACGGAGAGGAGCCTCTTCACGTCGAGGCCACCGAGGCCACCCATGACCTTCTCGAAGGTCAGCCCGGCCACTTCGGCGAAGAACGCGTCCTGTCGGTCGGCATCCTCTCCGTATCGCCAGTAGACCCTGCTCAGAAGCTCCTCAGCGGCGTTTCCGCCATCCACCACGGTGCCGTCAGAGGCAGTGATGCCACCGACCAGGGAGAGCAGTCTCTGGAGGAAGACGGGGTCCACGGCCACCACGCCGTCGACGTGGGTCCCCGTGTTGTCCTGGTATGCCTCTGCGAAGCGCGCGCCCGCGCGGGAGAAGTCGGGCGTGAAGTTGACTCCGCTGGGGTCGTCCACGCTGACCATGGGGAAGACCGCGCGCTCCTCGTCGCTCCAGTCGAAGGGGAAGTTCGCGGCATGCTGGAGGGTGAGGGACTCCCCCATCGTGATGACGCCGTTCGTGACGTTAAGCGAGGTCCAGGAGCCCGCGAAGCCTCCCGTGGCCCTGAGCTCGGAGTTGTTCTGGGCCACGAGGAGGTAGGTCCTCGTCTGGCCGTCGGCGCCCAGGAGTGCGGGGAGCCGGGGCACGATGGCATCTGCCCGGGTGACCGCCTCGTCAGCCAAGGCCACCTTGCCCTGGACCTTGTCGAGGACCGTGGCGAGCTGGGGCAGCTGCGCCTTGGGCAGCCCGGCGATGGTGGCGGCGCTGCGGTGCACCACGGGAGAGAGTCGCTGCTCGAGGGAGACCAGCTCCTCGACCCTTCCCATGTCCACCGCGCCATCGCTCACCAGGCCCTTGACCTGAATCGCCCCGGGATTGGCGGCGATGGGGACAAGAGCGTTGTCGGAAAGGTCGACGAGCACGTTCGCAAGGCTCCTGACGCTCGCGACGTCACCACCCACGACGGGGGCGAGCGAGCCTGCGGCCCAGAGAAGGCCCTTGGTCTCGTCCTGCATGCTATGCGCGGACCCGCTGACGTCGGAGGCGATTTCCGAGAGCCTCTCCGAGTCCCCGCTCTCGAGGGCGTCCTTGAGGCCGCTCACGGAGCTCACGACCTGCTGGGCCTCCGCCCTCACCTTTTGCGCCGAGACGTAGAGGCGCCACCCGCCCACCGCGATGAGCGCGAGGATACAGACTATCGCACAGGTCACGGCTATGGCCACGGCGCGGCCGGAGGCCCCGCCACCGGCCGGCCCCCTTCTGGACGCTCCTTCGCCGCCACGGGCGAAACCTCGTCCCATCGTCTGCTGGGAGTCGGAGAAATGCATGGCCATGGAAGTCCAATCGCTCGCTCGGGATTAGTCGCGCCTCCGGCGGGATGCCATCGGAGGGTTGCACAGTATCTTGTAGTGTCTCACACGCCAGCGAGGGCTGGTTGGCCCCTCGTCACTTTCCAGCATCTATGCATAAGGGGGCCGGGTATAGACCCGGCCCCCAGGAGTCCAGGTTGGACGAGGTGCCCTAGGCGCCAGGCCCGAGCTCCGTCACGCGGTCCTTGGCGAGCGCCTCGACCTCCGCCCAGCTGGGCATGGTGTCCTGCCCCCCCACCTTGGTGGCGCAGAGGGCGCCGGCTGCCGAGCCGTAGACCATGCCGTCCCTGAGCGTGCCGCCGAAGGCGAGGTGCGCCACGACCTCGCCGAGGAAGGCGTCACCCGACCCGGTGGAGTCGACCGCGTCAACGGGGAAGGGGTCGATGTGCACGAACTTGCCGTGGCTGAGCGCGACCGAACCCTCAGAGCCCAGCGTGACGATGGCGTCGCGGACGCCCTTGTCGACGAAGAAGCGCAGGGCATCCCTGGCCGACTCGTCGTCCTCGGGGCAGATGCCACTGATGGCTGCGCACTCGGTGCGGTTGACGCAGATAAGGTCGAGCTGCGGGTAGATGTCGTCGGGAAGCTCGCGCGCGGGCGATGCGTTGAGCACGGTGTAGAGCCCGTTGCGCTTGGCGCAGGCAATGGCCCTCATGGTCACGTCGAAGTCGCACTCGAGCTGGGTCAGGAAGATGTTGCCGAGGCCGCGCAGCCCGTGGATGGCGGCCCTGACCTCCTCGTAGGTTATCTTCTCGTTGGCCCCGGCGTCCAGGACGACGTGGTTGTTGCCTTTGGTGCGCAGCACGACGGCAGTGGCGGTCGGAGCGCGCGTGGTCGCGCTCACGTTCATGCAGACCACGCCGTGCATGGCCAGCGACGAGACGAGCTCCCGGCCGCTGATGTCGTTGCCGACCTTGCCCACCATGAATGTGTCGGCGCCCATGCGCGCGGAGGCCACGGCCTGGTTGCCGCCCTTGCCGCCGGGCACCGTCACGAAGCCGGAGCCACGCACGGTCTCCCCCAGCTCGGGAAGCCGCTCGCACTCGATGGACATGTCGGTGTTGAGGCTACCGAATACGACGACCTTCCTCATGTCGCACTTCCTCCCTGACGCCTATTGGGTCTCCACGTCCCCAGAGAGCATGCGATCGAGCATCGTGGCGTTTGCCGCGAGTTCCTCGCCGTCGTCCAGGGACTCCAGCATACCATCACCATAGCGACGCTCCAGACCCCTCGAGATGAGGTAGTCGGCGACCCCGGGATTCTTGGGGAGGAGCGGTCCGTGCACGTAGGTGCCCACGACGTTCTTGTAGAGGCAGCCCTCGAAGCCCGACTCGCCGTCGTTGCCGTTCCCGTAGACCACTCTGCCGAGGGGCTCCACCCCCGGGCCCAGGCGGGTGCGACCCCCATGGTTCTCGTAGCCCACGATCGCCTGCGGGGAGATGCGGCTCCGCACGGCGACGTTGCCGATGAGCCGCGGCGTGCCGCGCGTGGTCTCGAGGTCCACGAGCGAGAGTCCCTCGACCTTCTCGCCCCCCATCTCGTAGCTGTGCCCGAGGAGCTGGTATCCGCCGCAGACGGCCGCGAGCACGCCGCCGTCCTCCACGTAGGAGGCGAGTTCTCCACGCATGGCCTGGAGCCGCTCGCAGACGATGCGCTGCTCGCGGTCGGTCCCCCCGCCCACGAAGACCAGGTCGAAGTCCGCGAGGGACGGAGTGTCCCCCAGGCGCACCTCGCTGACGACCGCCCTCATCCCACGCCACTCGAGGCGCTTCCTGAGCACGAGCATGTTGCCGGAGTCGCCGTAGAGGTTGAGGAGCTCGGGATACAGATGCGCGATGCGCAGGGTCCTTGCGCGACCATCAGCCATTCGCCCTCACCATCCCCTCGAGCTCGTCCTTGGCTGGGAAGAGCGCGGAGTAGTTTGCGAGCACGTACAGGGGGCAGGCGACGGGCAGGTCGGCAAGGCGTCCCAGGACCTCCGCGACGGTGGTGGCGGTTTGTGCGGGAATGTCCGCGTACTTGAGGCGCACCTGCACGTCGCCGGCGCGGGTCCCTCCCGCAAAGAGGCGCGCGGCCCCAGAGCCCTCGAGGCGCTCGAAGTCCACGTCCCAGATCCACGAGACGTCGGTCCCGTCGTTGGGATGGTCGTTCACCAGGACGAGGACGGCCTTCTCCCGCTCGTCCTGCTCGAGCAGGCCCAGGTTCTGGTTGAGGCCGGTCGGGTTCTTGGCGAGGTTGAGGACGACCTCCCTGCCACCGACCACGAAGTGCTGGAGGCGGCCGTTCTCTGGGTGGTAGCCGTCCAGGGTCTGCTGGAACGCCTGCGCCCCCACGCCGAGGAGGCTCGAGACGGCGAGCGCCGCCAGGAGGTTGTAGACCATGTAGGTCCCGCCGAAGCCTGCCCTGACGCGGATGCCCGGAGCGATTCCCGGTCCAGCGACGTCGAACGCCACCCCCTCGCGGCCGACCTCGACCCCCGTGGCGACGAAGTCGAGCCTGGGGCGCTCGAAGTCCCCGTTGGGGCAGCGGAATGCCCCGAGCTGAGCGTAGCTGCGGTAGTCGTACTCGAGCTCCGCCCCGCAGACCTGGCAGAAGCGCGCCTCGGGGACCCTGTCCTGGCGCAGGCCCAGGTCCTCGCCTATGCCGAACGAGAGCACCTTCGTCCCCTCGGCGGCTGCCCTCATGGCAATGCTCATGCACAGTGGGTCGTCGCCGTCCACGACCAGGGTGGTGCCGGGGGACCCAAGCAGCGCCTGGGCTATGGTGTCCTGCACGCGGTCCATCTCTCCCGCACGGTCGAGCTGGTCCCTGAACAGGTTGAGGAGGACGAGGTAGTCGGGCCTCAGCTGGGGAAGGATGTGCACGGTCGAGAGCTCGTCCGCCTCCATGACGGCGAAGTCCGCCTCCCTGCCGGGAAGGAGGGCGGAGGTCACGCCCGGAGCCATGTTGGCACCAACGCGGTTGCAGAGCACCCTGAATCCCACGCCCTCGAGCGCCGCCGCGATGACGTTGTTGGTCGTGGTCTTGCCGTTGGTCCCGCAGACGACGACGGATGCGCGTCTGACCTTGCAGGCAAGCTTTCCCATGAGCCGGGGGTCTATTGCCAGGGCGAGCCTGCCGGGAAGCTGGGAGGCGTTGCGATGGAGCACGCTTGAGAGGCCCCAGTGGGCGAGTCTGCCGACCCCCGTGGCGATGGCGCCTCTGAGCGCCACTAGTGCTCGTCCTCCGGCGCGGGCTCGGCGGCGGAGTCCTGGCGGGACTCCTCGGACTTGCTGGCGGCGTACTCCTCGGGGGTGAGGACGTCCTCGATGCGCAGGTTGACGCCGGCGACCTCGAGGCCCGTCATGCCCGTCACCTGCTTGACCACGGTACGCTTAACGTCCTCGAATACCTGGGGGGCGTAGGCTCCGTACTCGATGAGCACCGAGATGTTAACGCGGACGGCCGAGTCAGGGGTCACCTCGACGGTCACACCCTTGCGCGCGTCACTGGCACCCAGCACGTCCTGGATGCGGTTGAGCCAGCCACCCTTCATTCCGATGACGCCGGGCACGTCGCGCATCGAGATCGCGACGATCTTCTCGATGACGCCGTTGGAGAAGGTGAGGGAGTCCTCTGAGTCGAGGTCCTCGTCCTCCCCCGCCAACAGAACGGGCTGGTCGGCCGTCTTGGGGTCGCCGGCGGAGGGGGCCTCCGCGGTCGTGGCCTCCGCGGCAACCTGCTCGTCGGAAGTCCTGCTCGCGAGTTCCGTGACCTCCTCTACCTCGGTCTCGGCCTTCTGGGTCCTGGTCTCGGACATGAGCTGTCTCCTCTCGGATGCCTGTGCTTTATGCTGGTGCGCAGATACGGACTTGGCGCGACGTGCCGGGCCGACGCTAGCCCTGGTTGCCCCTCAGGGCGCGCTTAATCGCGTCCAGGACGCGCGTGTCACCATCGAGGCCCTGGCCTACCGCGACGCCTACCGCGACGCAGAAGACGACGAAGAGGGCGCGCCACAGGCCCAGGGCAAAGACCAGGACCGCCACGCAGAGGCCCACGAGCCCGCCCGCAACGGCCTTCTCGTGCCTCTGAACCGCCTGGCGAAGGGCACGTCCGAGCTGCCATGCGGGGACCTCCTCGCGCGCGTCTTCCGTCGTGGGCTCCTCGGGGGAGGGGACATCCCCCTCCGACCGACCGGCTTCGCCTGCCTGCGGCTCCTCCGCGACCGAATCCTCCACCGCAAGCCGCGGCCTCTTCTCTGCCATGGGTTACTCCTCCCCCGAGATGACCGTTGCGTCCTCAGGTCCGCGAGGCGCACGTCCCATGGGAACCGTGATCTCTGACGTGTCGCCCGATGCCTCGGGCGTGACGGACGGCAGGGGCTCCGACGTCGAAGCGCCCTCGACGGGGACGACGTCCTCCGACGAGGCACCGACGGGCGGCTCCGATGCCGTCGAGCCCGCAGTGAGGCCCACGACCGCAAGCTCGGCCTCGCCCTGGTACTCGCTTGCGTCGAGGAACTCAAGGTCGATGGCATCGACGTTGTCGCCGCAGACCACGCGCAGGCCCGAAGCCAGGCGCCCGTGAAGATCGGAGCCGGTCTTGGCGACGTCCACCGTGCGCTCGGGCTGCACCCGTGCGTCCACGCTGACCCGACCGCGTCTTCCGATCCTCACGTCGACCCTCTTTGCCCTGAGGAGGCCGCCCTCCTCGATCACGTGGGTGGCCTGCGAGGCGATCGCGTCGCGGGTCACGCTCACGCGGTCACCCCCCTCGCGGGCGACCTCGACCGTGGGACGGCGGTGCTGGGCAAAGATGGAGCGCAGGAGGAAGAGGAGGAGACCCGCCGCAAGGACCATGGCGGCACCCTCGACGACGTAATAGTAGACGTCGACCCCCATGAGAGCGCTTGCCTCGCGCGTCCAGGGCCCCCACCAGGGCAGCGCCAGCGCGGCAAGGGCAAGGAGCCCAGCCAGCGAGAACACGAACAGGCACAAGCGCTTCAAGATGCCCATGAGGCAACATCCCTCCCTCGGGTGCCGCCCGGGAGCGGCGCAGACGTTAGCTCACAGGATAGCGCAGGGACGGGACGCGCCGAACAGAGAGCCTGCCCGCCATGCACCTCGCGCGGCAAAAGGCAGGGGGCGCGACCGCCTGCGGACCTCCTAGAGAAGACGCTCCTCCCATTCCCGCTCCCTGAACCCCACGAGGACGAAGTCGGGCCCGACCACGAGGGGTCTCTTCACCAGCATGCCACTCGTGGCAAGGAGCGCGTAGCACTCCTCGTCCGTCATGCCGGCGTCGAGCCGCGCCTTCACTCCCAACTCGCGATAGAGCGTTCCGCTGGCGTTGAAGAGCCTGCGCGCGGGAAGGCCGCTCAGGGCATGCCAGGAGGCGAGCTCCTCGTCACTGGGGTTTTCCTGGACGATATCACGGAACTCGTATGAGACCCCATGCTCGTCGAGCCATCTCAGGGCGCGCTTGCAGGTCGAGCAGCGCGGGTGGCAGAGAAGCAGAAGACCGTCCCTTTCCATGGGTTCCTCCTCGATGTCGCATGGTTCGCGGGCGGCGGAGTCGCCCTGGGGCCTAGCGTCCCGATCCGCCCCTTATCGTCGCCTCGGGGTCGCGCACGTACAGGTAGAGGTAGCACCAGCTGGCCACCCAGGCGAGCGACACGACGGCCCGCAGGCCCCAGCGCACGTAGCGCGCGAGGGGCAGGATGAGGGAGGCGGCGAGCAGCAGCGCCATGCCCACCGAGACCCTGGTCATGATGACGTCCTTGCGGCGGTGCTCCATTATGGGCCGTCTCGCCTTCTCCTGAGGCTCGTTGAGCTTCTCGATGAGCCAGCGATAGAGGCGCGTGGACCTCAGGAAGCGACCGAAGGACGGGAAGGCGTGCGAGAGCGAGATGGCCCCGAGGACCCAGAAGGGTATGGCGGGCAGCACCGGGAAGATCGCTCCCACGATCGCAAGGACGACGCAGACGACGGTGGCGAGCACGTAGAGGGCGCGCTCCCCCGGCGTGGGGGGCTCGTCCTCGTCGAAGTCGAGGTCGAGGAAGGGATAGCGGTTGTTGCTCTTCTTGTGTGCACGCCGAGCCTCGACGCGCATCCTGACGCCCCCGAGCCTTCTCTTGCCCCGTGCCTTCATCCACCACCGTCCGTCTCGCCAGGGCGCCCCACGGGCGCGAACCTCCTCATCCTATCTAAGCGTGCGCACGAAGGTGTGGAGGTCCCACGCATTCCGGCAGACGTCCTAGGCGGCGCGCCCGGGCTCCCCCTCGCCCCCAAGGCGGCGCCGGAGGAGAGAGCCAAAGGCGGCCGCCAGGAACTGCTGGAAGAGGGTCCCCATCATCACGGGGAACATGACCGCGGGACCAAAGTAGCTCTCGGCAATGACTGCACCCGCGCTTATGTTGCGCAAGCCGCAGTCGAAGGTGAGCGTGACGGCCCGTCGCCTCTCGAGTCCCATCAACCGTCCCAGCAGCAGGCCGACGACGAACCCCGAACTGGCGAAGCAGCCCACGAAGAGCATGATTTCGAGGAGGCGCGGGTTCAGATGGAGCATGGAGTCGGATATCCCTGTCGCGTTGGCGGTGATGATGAGCGCCAGGATCACCCTGCAGGCGGGCGACATGACGGGCGAGAGGACCCTCCCTCCCCAGCCGTGGCTCAGCTGGTTAAGCGTCATCCCCGCCAGGGCTGGCAGCGCGATCATGGAGAGCATCTCCCGCATCATGGAAAGGGAGTCCATGCTCACCGTTGCCCCTACTAGGACCCAGAGCATGAGCGGGATGCTGAACGGGGACAGAAGGGTCGAGACCATGAGCGTCGCCAGCCCGAGTGAGACGTCGCCGTCGAAGAGGCCGACCCACATGATGGACACGACGCCTATGGGGACGCTGTACTCGAGCACGATGCCGCAGGTGGTCTGGGGATCATGGAAGATCGCCCGGGCGAGTGCGCAGGAGAGCGCGGGCATGGCCACGGAGGTGACGAGGAGCGCCGCGAGGAGGGGTGCCGGCCGCCTCAGGCAGGAGAGCAGGTCGTCGAAGCCACTCGCGAGGGAGCCCTGGAAGGTCATGAGCGCGAAGAGCGCCGGAACGATGGGGTCGAGCCGCGAGAACACGCCGGGAAGGAAGATGCCCCCCGCGAGGCAGAAGGGCACGATGAGGACCATGTGCCCAGCCATGAACTTGCCAAAGGCCTGCCACCTCGCCATGCGACGCCCCTCTCCACGAGGGAACATCCTACGCCCGCGACAGGCTCCCTGCCATGGCGAGGGGGCGGCCCGCAACCGTCTGGTCACGGGCCGCCCTCGGCTTGCCGACTTCTGGCTGGCCTACGCGTAGCGTCTGCTGGAGCTCTTTGGGTCGACGGGAACCTTCCCGTGCTCCGCCTCG
This sequence comes from uncultured Olsenella sp., assembly GCA_947253595.1. Taxonomy (GTDB): domain Bacteria; phylum Actinomycetota; class Coriobacteriia; order Coriobacteriales; family Atopobiaceae; genus Olsenella_I. Next base: position 12,175 of record CAMXZR010000016.1, read on the forward strand.
TAGGCCTCGATCATGCGGTCCACGTTGCGCTTGGCGTTGCGGATCCCCAGGAAAAGCACGACCGCAGCGGGTATGGACAGGGCAATGAGGAGGACGCCCGCAATGCCCGCCTGCCTTCCTCCCGTCCCGTAGAAGCCCCAGCCCACGAGGATGGCACCGACCGCAAGGCCCGAGTAGGCGAGGCGCTTCCAGGCCTCCAGGCGCATGATTGCCTGAGTCTGCAGCTCCGCCTCCCTGAGCAGGGGCATGCGCGCGGGGGCGCGCTCACCCTTCGAGGCCGTCTTGACGCCGTCCTTCGCCATCTGCGCTCCCAACCCCCCTTGCCTAGTAGGACAGGCCGGGGTCGAAGATGGAGGTGTTGATGCCGGGAATCGTGATGCAGCCCACGAGGGCGACGATGACCAGGATCAGCATGACGATGGTCGGCGAGATCTTCTTCTTGGCCATGAGCCACCAGCACAGCCACACGAAGAAGAAGTTCAGGGCCTTGGGCATGATGCCGTCGAGCGTCGACTGCAGCGCGAAGGAGGAGTCCGCGCCGAACTCGACCGCGAACGAGGTCGAGATGTTGATCCAGGTGGCCGCGACGGCACCAATGACCATGGTGCCGACCATGACGATGGAGCTGCGCAGGGCGGCGGACTGGGGGCCGACGAGGGCCTCGACCGCAGACCCGCCCAGAGAGTATCCCTGGTTGTAGGCAAACTTCATGCCGAAGTACATGAATACGTTCCAGACCACGATGTAGAAGATCGGGCCCAGGGGGTTGCCGCCAGTGGAGAGGCCCAGGGCGATGCCCAGCAGGATGGGGATGAAGGTGCCGACGATGATGGAGTCGCCAAGGCCGGCGAGCGGGCCCATCAGGCCGGCGCGGATGCCGTTGATGGTCTCGGCGTCCATGGGCTCGCCGTTGGCGCGCGCCTCCTCGAGGCCAACGGTGAGGCCGACGACCATGGTGCCGATCTGGGGTTCGGTGTTGAAGAAGGTGGTGTAGGTGCGCAGCGCCTCGACCTTCTCCTCGTCACTCTCGTACAGCTCGTCGACGATGGGAAGCATGGCCCACAGGTAGCCGAAGGTCTGCATGTGCTCCTGCGAGAAGCAGGTCAGGTTGCCATAGGCCCAGTGGAGGAACGACGTCTTGCGTGCGGACTCGGAGGTCTTCTTGAGCTCTGCCATGATTAGATGTCCTCCTCATCGTCATCGTCGACCGAAGCCGCCTGGGCAGCCAGGGCCGGGCGGTTGGTCTTGACGGACTGGATCTCGAAGTTGATAAGTGCGAAGAAGACGGCAATGAGGGCGGGCGCGATGAGGTTGCAGCCCATGACCGCGGCGAGCAGGAAGCCCACGGCGAAGGTGACCCAGTCGAGCGGCTTGGTGATGACCTGCTTGCAGAGGATGCCGACGCCGACCGCAGGGAGCAGCGAGCCCACGGTGAAGAGGGTCTTCATCGCGAGGCCGTCCATGGGGAGGTACTCCTTCATGAGATCGACCATCGTGGGGCCCGCCATGCAGATGGCCACGGTGGGAATGAAGGAAAACAGGATGTGGGAGACCCAGGGGAGCACCGTCTCGACCATGGGGATGGTCTTCTTGATGCTGTCCCACTTGCCACCCTCGACGGCCTTCCAGCCGATGCCCTGCCACACGAGGTTCAGGGTCGCGGTGCCGTAGAAGAGGACGGTTCCCAGGATGCCGACTGCGGCGCCCAGGGCGGCGGCGAGGCCGGTGGCGGCGTCGGACGAGGGGTCGAGGCCCTGCGCCGAGATGGAGAGCATGGCCAGCGGGATGCCGATGTAGGTCACGGCGCGCACGTCGGCCGAGACGGTCCCGCCGGGGGTCACGAGCGCGATGTAGACGACCTGGATGGCAGCGTCGACGATGATGCCAAGCTGCAGGTTGCCCAGGATGATGCCCACGACGAGGCCGCCAACGAGGGGACGGCCCAGGGTATAGTTTCCGATGGTCGTGCCGCCCATGCCCGGAAGGGACGCGAGGCACGCGAAAATTCCAAGCAAGACGGCCTGGAAGATGCTAATCGTCATAGTGAATAACCCACCTTCCCAGTAGTGGTTCGCCCGAGCGCTAGTGGACGTCGAACTGACTACGGAACTTGGGCCACTCGCCGATGGACACATCGGGGAGCAGGGCGAACTTCACCTCGTAGCCAGCCTTCGACATGTCCTCGAAGGCCTGGGCCTCCTCGGCGGTGATGGACTGGTTGTTGCCCAGCTTGGTGGTGCCGGGACGGTCGTTGCAGGGGCCGACGATGACCGTCTTGACGTCGGAGGGAACGAACTTCTCGTCGACGAGGATCCTCTTCATGTCGAGGGGGCTCTTCGTGATGAGGAAGTAGCGCGACGCCGAGGAGAGGACCGTGTCCTTCTTCTCGAGGAAGTGAGCCATCGTCCAGACGAAGATCTTCTTGTCCGGCGCGGCACCCTTGTAGGCCGCCTTGAGCACGGAGTTGCTCGCGGCGACGTCGTTGACGGCGATGATGCCGTCACAGGGACGCTCAATCGCCCAGCGCGTGACCGTCTGCCCATGAATCATACGGTCGTCGATACGAACGAAATCATTTCCACTCCTTCCGCTTGCCTGCGTTGCCTACAGGTCGTCCTCGTCCTCGACCTGCAGTTGAATCTCTCTGACCGCCTCCTTACCGTCGCTCAGGATGCTCGCCTTGAGTGCAGCATCGTCGAGTCCGTCATCGAAGCCCATGAGGGCAGCTATGGCCATAGCGAGGTTGAGCCCGCCGAAAGCCATCGTGTTGCCGAGAAGCCCTGCCTCGGTGAGGGTGTTGAGGGCGTTGGTGAGGGGCGAGCCGCCCATGATGTCGCCCAGGACCACGGCGGAGTCCTCGGGCTTGATGGGAGCGATCGTCTGCCTCACTCCCTCGACGTAGGCGTCTGCACCAACCCCGTCCTCCATGCTGTAGGTGAGCAGCTCCTCGCGTGGTCCCAGCAGCATGTCGATGACGCTCTTCACCCCAGGGGCCATCGTTCCGTGGCTGACCAAGAGCAGGTACCTCATACGACCTCTCCCTCCGCGATGTCCGCGCCTGGGGGCGGCTGGGACTGCTGGCTCGCAGCAGGTACACCGAGTCGGCGGCCTGACACAGACTTGCCAATACAATCTCATTAAGTAGACACAATCCTGCCAAAGAACCTCCATAAATTTGCGTTTTTGCTGATAATCGTTGCAGCGTGCAGTCACCGGTCGAAAAGGCCCGGGAATGGCGAGGGGCTCTCCCCTGCCGCCGCGGAAGGCGGCGTGGAATACAATCCATGCCAGTGCCGGACAAGGGGGACACATGTACAAGATCGTTGCCAGCGACATGGACGACACCTTCCTTGCAAGCGACCACTCCATCCCCAGGGCAAACATCGACGCCGTGCGCCGCCTGCGCGAGCTGGGCTGCCTCTTCGTCCCCTCCTCCGGGCGCGCCTACGGCTCGATCATGGAGTCGCTGCGCGGACTTCCCACCGAACTCCTCGAGGGCTCCTACATCATTTCGTATAACGGCGGCTGCATCACCCGCGTGGGGGACGACGCGCCGCTCTCGTCGCACTCCCTCTCCTTCGAGCGCGTGCGCGCCCTCTTCGAGTACGGGCTCGGCCAGGCGGGACTGAGCTTCCACGTCTACGAGCTGGGCGGAAAGGTCTGGACCTGCCGCATGCAGCAGGAGGAGAGAGACTGGCTCGAAGGCCACATGGGCTACGAGGAGCTACCGGGGGAGTCGATCGACTTCTTGCGCGACGTACCCCTAGCAAAAATTCTCTACTGCATCCCCGACGGCCTGCCCGAGCTGCACCGCATCCTCGACCAGATGCCGCGCAAGCTCTGGGAGGGGACCTCGCCCACCTTCTCGAGCTACCGCTACCTCGAGTTCAACCCTGAGGGCGTGAACAAGGGAGCTGGCCTCAGACGCCTGGCAGAGTTGCTCGGCGTGGGCGTCGAGCAGACCATAGGCTGCGGGGACTCCTTGAACGACCTGGCCATGATCAAGGCTGCGGGAGTCGGCGTGGCCGTGGCGAACGCCAGCGACGGCATCGAGCTCGAGGCCGACTACCACGCCCGGTCGACCAACGACGACGGCGTCATCGCCGAAGTGGTGCGCGAGCTGGTGGAGCCTGCGATACGGGCCTAGGCACCCGAAACCAAAAAGCCAGCTGCCCATAAACCGGGAATGACCGGCACGGGAGGCCTTGCCAGGTCGTCCGAGAGGACCGCCCGGGCAAAATACTGCGCACGGTAGCTCCGAATTGTGGAGACGATTGGCGTTTGCCCAGGTCGCAATTGACTGAAAGAAAGCCAATGCGCAGTTCTTCGAAGCATGGCCCAATCCGTTCGCGCCATGCCGCCCAAGGTGATTCGAGCTGCGCCGCGACACGGTTGCGCAGCGCGCGATTTTTCGCGATCGAGGGGACAGCGTTCCTTGCGACGGGGTAAAATACCCCCCGGTAAGTAGGATTTGGAGAGAGGCCATGGCGGCGGGGGCCGCACGCCTCGCCCACGACCGCGCAGACGCGCATCCAGAGAGAGGCACCATGGCCAGTCAGCTGCTCAGCATCTCCGGGCTCTCGGCCGGAACCGAGGACAAGCCCATCCTTCATGACATCAACCTCAAGGTCGGCGCGGGCCAGACCCACGTCCTCATGGGGCCCAACGGCGCGGGTAAGTCCACGCTGGGGCACGTCATCATGGGTGACCCCAGCTACCACGTCAGCTCCGGCAGCATCTCGTTCGACGGGGAGGACGTCACATCCCTCTCGCCCGACAAGCGCTCGCTCGCGGGCATCTTCCTCTCGTACCAGGCGCCCGTCGAGGTGCCCGGCGTGCCCCTCTACAGCTTCCTGCGCACTATCTGCCAGATGAGACCCGAGCTCAAGATGACCGCCCGCAGGTTCCGCGAGCGCGTGGCGCAGATCTCGGACCAGCTCGACATGGACGATGCCTTCCTCACTCGCGAGCTCAACGTGGGCTTCTCGGGCGGAGAGAAGAAGAAGGTCGAGATGCTGCAGCTGCTCCTCCTGCGCCCCAAGCTCGCCATCCTGGACGAGACGGACTCCGGCCTGGACGTCGACGCACTCTCCATCGTGTCGCGCGGCATCGAGGCCTACCGCAGCGAGTGCGACGGCGCGCTCCTCATGATCACGCACAACACCCGCATCCTCGAGAGGCTCGACGTCGACCGCACGCACGTGATGGTCAGGGGCCGTCTGGTGGCCGAGGGCCCCGCCTCCCTCATCGAGGAGATCGACTCCAACGGCTTCGCCCGCTTCGAGTCCGAGCAGATTGCCGAGGCATAAGGTGAGCGAGAGGCATAACACGGGCGAGGTGGACGAGAAGGGACGCTCCAAGGTTGCCGACGTCGACCGTTCCCTCTATGACTTCGCGAAGAGCGAGGAGGGCTACGAGCGCTACGCCGACGGTCTCACGCCCGACATCGTGCGCTCGATCAGCGCCAAGAAGAGCGAGCCCGCCTGGATGCTCGACCTGCGCCTCGAGGCCCTCGAGGTCTTCCACGAGCGCAAGATGGCGGACAACTGGGGCCCAGACGTTTCAGGCCTGGACATGGACCACATCTCCACCTATGTGAGCCCCCAGGCCAAGCAGGCCCGCGACTGGAACGACGTTCCCAAGGACATCAAGGACACCTTCGAGCGCCTGGGCATCCCCGAGGCCGAGCGAGAGAGCCTGGCCGGCGTGGGAGCCCAATACGACTCCGAGATCGTCTATCACAACATGCGCGAGGAGGTCGCCAAGCAGGGCGTGGTCTACACCACAATCGAGGACGCCCTGCAGGACCCCAGGTGGGAGAAGGTCGTCCACGAGTACTTCGGCAAGCTCATCCCCATGCGCGACCACAAGTTCGCCGCCCTGCACTACGCCGTGTGGTCGGGCGGTTCCTTCGTGTACGTTCCCGAGGGCGTCACGCTCGACTACCCCCTGCAGAGCTACTTCCGCCTGAACGCCTCCGGCGCGGGCCAGTTCGAGCACACGCTCATCGTAGTCGAGCCCGGGGCCGACCTGCACTTCATCGAGGGCTGCTCCGCGCCCAAGTACTACGAGGCCAACCTCCACGCCGGCGCCGTGGAGCTCTATGTGAAGGACGGCGCGCGCCTGCGCTACTCCACCATCGAGAACTGGTCCAAGAACATGTACAACCTCAACACCAAGCGCGCCACCATCGGCTCCGACGCGCGCATGGAGTGGGTCTCGGGCTCCTTCGGCAGCCACGTGAGCTACCTCTACCCCACCACCATCCTGCAGGGAGACCGCTCGAGCTGCGAGTTCACCGGCATCACCTTCGCCGGTGCCACACAGGACCTGGACACGGGCTGCAAGGTGATCATCGGCGGTGCCGACTGCACGGCATCCGTCGACACCAAGTCCATATCGAAGGACGGCGGCATCAACACCTTCAGGAGCTCGCTGGTAATCGGCCGCCGCGCCGACAGGGCCAACGCCTCGGTCTCCTGCTCCTCGCTCATGCTGGACGACATCAGCCGTTCGGACACCATCCCCGCCATGGACGTGCGCAACCGCACGGCGCAGGTGGGCTACGAGGCCACCATCGGCCGCATCTCGGACGACACCGTGCTCTACCTCATGAGCCGCGGCTGCTCGGAGTCTGAGGCCCGCACCATGGTGGTCAACGGGTTCGCCAATCCCGTCTCAAAGGAACTCCCCCTGGAGTACGCCGTCGAGATGAACAACCTGATCAAGCTCGAGATGGAAGGGGCGATTGGCTAATGGCAGAGACGATTGCCAAGGCGCCGTCGTATGCGGCCGTCGAGCGCGTGAACCAACCGCCCGCGCAGACCTGGAACCACCTCAGGGTCAACGAGTGCAGCCTCAGGCTCCCCTCCCCCGCCCGCAAAGGAGAGGTGCTCGCACGCCTGCCCCGCATATTCTCCCAGCTCGAGTGCGGCATCGGAGACGACGCCGTGAGTTGGGTCGAGTCCGTGGCCGGTGACGCGTGCTACGTCGAGGTGCCACAGGGCACGCGCCGCGAGGAGCCCATCGTCGTGGACGTCGACGCCAGCGGCTTTGCCGTCGAGGACACCGGCGTGATGCTGCGCGAGGGCTCCGAGGCCACCGTCGTGGTCGCGGTCCACGGGCAGGGCGGGCACTCCGCATCGCTCCTGCGCGTCATCGCCGAGGCCGGGTCGAGGCTGCACCTCGTGGAGATCGTTGCGCCCGGCTGTGGGAGCACCCACCTCGAGGGCGTGGGCATAAGCGCCGGCGAGGGCACCCTCGTCGAGGCGCGCCAGTACGCCCTGGGCGGCCAGAAGCTGGCCATGGGCTTCGCCGCCAGGCTGGACGGAAGGTCCTCTCGCCTGCAGCTCGACTGCCGCTACGTCGTGCGCGACTCGGACGAGCTCGACGTGAACCACGTGGTCCGCCAGCTCGGCCGCAACAGCCGCAGCGACTTCGTCACCTCGGGCTTCCTGGGCGAGAGGGCCCGCAAGACCATGAGGGAGACCATCGACCTCGTCCACGGTGCCAAGGGAGCCTGCGGCAACGAGGCCGAGACCGTCCTCATGGGCGGTGACGAGGTCGTAAGCAAGACCCTCCCCGTCATCCTCTGCGACGAGGACGACGTCCAGGGCAACCACGGTGCCTCCATAGGGTCGATCAGCGCCGAGCAGCTCGGCTACCTCATCGGCCGTGGCCTCGGCGAGGAGGAGGTCAACGATCTCTTCGTGCGCGCCATCTTCGACGACGCGGCGATCCATGCCCCCGAGGCGCGCTCGCGCGAGGCCGCGCTCGTCCGGGCGGAGCAGCTACTGGGGCAGGAGGCCGCCCGCGACGTCTCGGAGGGCCTGGGCCTCTCGCCTGCCAGCACCGAAACCAAGGGGGCGTCCGTATGAGCCTTGACGCGACTCAGCTCGCGCGCATAGCGGAGAATCCCTACAAGCGGGACTTCCCCCTGCTCGCGAGGCATCCCGAGATCTGCTTCCTCGACAGCGCCGCCACCGCGCAGCGTCCCGAGGCGGTGCTTGACGCCCAGAGGCGCTTCTACGAGGAGATGAACGCCAACCCGCTGCGAGGCCTCTACAGCCTCTCGGTCGAGGCAACCCAGGCGATCGAGGACGCACGCGATCACATCGCCCGCTTCATCGGGGCCGTGGACGACGACGCAAGGCCGCGCGGCAGGGAGGTAGTCTTCACGCGCAACGCCTCCGAATCGCTCAACCTCGTCGCGCAGACCCTGGGCAGGAGCGTCCTTCGCGAGGGGGACGAGGTCGTCGTCTCGATCATGGAGCACCACTCCAACATAATTCCCTGGCAGCAGGTCTGCGCCCAGACGGGAGCACGCCTCGTCTACCTACGGCTGGACGACGAGTATCGCATCACGTCCGAGGAGCTCGAGGCCAAGGTCGGCCCCAGGGCGAAGATCGTCTCGATCACGCAGGTCTCCAACGTCCTGGGAGTCCAGAACGACATCCCCGCGATCGCCGCGCGCGCCCACCAGATGGGCGCCTACATGGTGGTCGACGGCGCGCAGAGCGTCCCGCATCTCAGGGTCGACGTGCGCGACCTAGACTGCGACCTCCTGGCGTTCAGCGCCCACAAGATGGGTGGCCCCATGGGCATCGGCGTCCTCTGGGGCAAGGCCGTGCTCCTCGACCAGATGCCGCCCTTCCTCACGGGCGGAGAGATGATCGACTCCGTGAGCGAGACGGACGCCGTCTGGGCACCCGTGCCCCAGAAGTTCGAGGCCGGCACCCAGGACGCGGCCGGCAGCTACGCC
>CAMXZR010000017.1 GCA_947253595.1 uncultured Olsenella sp.
GCAATGAGTCATCTTTAAGTTAATTCTCATTTATTTCTAGTTATAAGTTACCGAATCCTCTTTTACCGCCAATTCGTGTCGTAGATATAACATTCGTGTTAAGGAAGGCGAGAGGAGCGGGGCGGCGACGGCCTACAGGCGCAAACTGCCCTGCAAGCGCACGGAGCAACCCTCGGGCGCGCAGGGGCCGGCCACGCCGACGACGGCCGCCAGAAGCAAATAGGGACGGAGAACCATCATGAGCGTCAGCATCTCTCGCCGTAGCTTCCTCGCCAGCTGTGGACTGGGCATCGCCGCCGGACTCGCCGGCTGCTCCGCACAGGGGGGTGGACCCGCAGGCGGCACGTCATTCTCCGCATCAGGCGCAGGCTACGCCCTCGTCGAGCCCGGCAAGCTCACGATGATCAGCAACTTCTACTTCCCGCCCTTCGTGTCCATGAACGCCAGCACCGGCGACTACGAGGGCTTTGACGTCGACCTCTACAAGGCCATATGCGAGAGGCTCGGGCTCGGGCTCGAGTCCAACATCCTGCCCACGGTGCAGTTCGACACCATCGTCCCCACCATCAAGCAGGGCGGCAAGGCGGACGTCTCGCTAGGTGCCGTCACCATCACGGACGAGCGCCTGCAGGAGATCGACTTCAGCGACCCCTACCTGGACTCCAACCAGGCCATCGTCATCAGGCGGGACAGCGCGGCCACCACGGCGGACGCACTCAACGTCGCGGGCACCCAGATTGCCGTGCAGTCCGGCACCACCGGCGAGGCATGGACACGCGAGAACCTGCCCAACGCCACCGTCGTCCCTCTGGACGACATCATCCAGTGCCTGACCGGCGTGCAGACCGGCCTCTACGCCGCCTCGGTCTGCGACCTCCCCGTGGCGAGTTACGAGATCAGCGGTGCCTACTCCGACCTGGTTATTCCCGAGGGAGGCCAGATTCCCACGGGCGAGCAGTACGGCATCGTCGTGAGCAAGGACAATCCCAAGCTCACGCAGGCAATCAACGACGCCCTGGCCGAGCTGCAGTCCGACGGCACGCAGGACCAGATCGAGCAGAAGTGGTTCGGCTCGACGATATAGGGGAGGCATGGGCACCCCAGGGCGGAAGGGCTCGCCGCGTCACCGAATCCAGGTGCCCATGGACAAGGTCGGCCGCCCGACCTGCCGACCGGCAGCCGACGGCCGATCCTCTCCCAGAGGGGCTCCTGGGCGGCCTCGTCTGGACGCCCTCCTGCGTCGGCCTGCCAATCGGCGAGCGGCCCCTGCCTAGAGCAGAGGCACGGCACTAACGTGAAGGTCATCATCGAGACCGAGCCTGCCGATCGGCGATCGGCCCCTGCCTAGAGCAGGCCCAAGACCCGCATCAGGGGCATCAGCAGGATGGGCATGAACGCGGCGGGAAGCATGTTGGCCACCTTGAGATCGGTCAGCTTGAGCAGGTTGGTCCCCACTGCGAAGAGCAGCACCGAACCCGCGAGCGCCACCTCCGTCACGACCTCCGTAGAGAGAAGCCCTCCCAGCACCGCCGCGAGCGCACTCAGCACGCCCTCGTAGACCACCAGGCTCACCCCGCAGAAGGGCACGCCCACCCCCATGGTCGCCGCGAAGGGGATGCACACCACCAGGTCTATGACGCCCTTCGACACCAGGGTGGCGTGGTCGAGCTGTATCCCGCTCTGGAGCGACCCCATGATCGCCATGGCACCGGTGCAGGTAAAGAGCGTGGCCGACACGAAGCCCTCCGAGAAGCTCCCCAGGCGCTCGCTGCCCGCGAAGGCTGCGTTGATGCGCCGCTGCGCCCAGGAGCCCAGTCGCGTGACCTGGCGGTCGATGTCCAGCCAGAAGCCCAGGAGGCAGCCAAGGGCAAGCGAGAGGGTCGCCACGACCACACTGCCGACCTGCGCCATGCCCTGGACGGCGACGAGCACCACGCAGAGGCCCTGCCCCTTGAGGAGGAGGTCCCCAAGCTCGTCCGAGACCCGGCTCTTGAACGCCAGGCCGATGAGCCCGCCCGCGAAGGCCTCGAGGCCATTTGCCACAGCACCAATTAGAAACATCGCGAAGCCTCCTCCAAGCGCATGCGAGCCGTGCCCGCCCACAATAGCGCGAGCCGCGACTATTGTGGGCGACGGGGGCAAGGACGCCCAGAACGTCCGCGAACACGGCTCGCGGACCACGACCGCGGCGAATGCGTCGAGCGCCCGCCTGGCTACGTCGAGCGCGTCTCTAAATTGCTCGAAAGCGCCCAGCGCGTCTCTGTGCTCCGCATCGCCCCAGTTGGCACGCCTCCATCACACGCGCTCGACGCTTTCGGTGCGGAGAGAGACGTATTTGACGTTGACGCGCCCCCGTCGCACGCGTTCGGCGTTATCAGCGCGAAGACAGACGCGCTCGACGCTTTCGGTGCGGAGAGAGACGCGTTCGGCGGCTTCGCACGATTCGATGCCGTCGCGGCACTCCTGCCGCGCAAGCCGGACGCCGCCGCAGCGACGGCAAAGCACCGCCGCGACCAGCACCTAGTCCCCGAGCAGCTCGAGCAGGTCCTCTCGCCTGAGGGAAGCAAGGCTCATGCCCTCGCCCGATCCCACGACCTGGTCGGCGAGGTCGCTCTTGGCCTCCTGGAGGGCGAGAATGCGGTCCTCGATGCTGTCCCGCACGATGACCTTGTAGACCATGACGTCGCGGGTCTGGCCGATGCGGTGAGCACGGTCGGTCGCCTGGTCCTGGGCGGCGGCGTTCCACCAGGGGTCGGCATGCACCACGATGGAGGCGCCGGTCAGGTTGAGGCCCGTGCCACCCGCCTTGAGCGAGATCAGGAACACCGGGGTCTGGTCCTCATTGAAGGCGTTCACCAGCTCGAGGCGCCTCCTCTTGGGCGTCGCCCCCGTTATGGCGTAGTAGGGGTGCCTGCGCAGGTCCAGCTCCTGTGCGATGAGCGCGAGATAGCTCGTGAACTGCGAGAACACGAGCATCTTGGACCCCGAGTCCACGGCGCTCTGCACCAGCTCGAGCACCGCGTCCAGCTTGCAGGAGGGACCGCCGTAGTTCTCGTACAGGAGGCGCGGGTCGCAACAGATCTGCCTCAGGCGGGTGAGCTCGGCCAGGACCTGGAGCTTGCCCGAGTCGAAGCCGTCGTCGCTCTGCTTGGAAAGCGAGAGGCGCAGGGCCTGCTCGCTGGCGGAGTAGAGACTGCGCTGTTCCCCCTCCATCCGGGCGTAGACCACCTGCTCGAGCTTCTCGGGCAGGTCGCTCAGGACCTCGCTCTTGAGGCGACGGAGCACGAAGGGGCCCACGGCGGCGCGCAGCCTCTGGGCCACCTCCTCGTCCCCGTCCATGATGGGCTGCTCGTAGCGATCGCGGAAGCGGTCATAGGAGCCAAGCAGCCCCGGCATCAGGAAGTCGAAGATGCTCCAGAGCTCTGACAGGCGGTTCTCTATGGGCGTGCCCGTGAGGGCGAAGCGGTGGCGCGCGTCGAGGGCCTTGACCGCGCGGGCGGCCAGGGTCTCGTGGTTCTTTATGCACTGGGCCTCGTCCAGGACCTCGCACCACAGGCGAACGCCCATCCAGGCCTCGACGTCGCGGCGCAGGAGGTCGTAGGAGGTGACGAGGACCTCGTGGCCCGGCTCGGCACGCACGCGGTCGCGCTCTGCCGCCGTCCCCGCGACCACTGCCACGTCCATCTGGGGGACGAACTTCTCGAACTCCGCCTGCCAGTTGTAGACCAGCGACGCTGGGCACACGATGAGGGTGGCCCCCCTGCCGCGACGCGCAAGCAGGAGCGAGATGAGCTGCAGGGACTTGCCCAGCCCCATCTCGTCGGCGAGTATGCCGCCAAATCCCATGTCGGCGAGGGCGCTGAGCCAGCCGAAGCCCTCGGCCTGGTAGGGCCTGAGCAGACCCGCGAGCGACGCGGGCGGCTCGTAGGTCGCCGGGTCGCGCGAGCGGAAGTCGCGCAGGAACTCCCTGAAGGACTCGTCCTTCTCGTCGTCCGACACCAGGCCGTCCAGGAGGGCCAACTTGTAGGAGGGGATCCTGGCATGGCCGCTGGCCAGCTCCCGCGAGCTGAGGCCCAGCTCGTCGGCGAGCCTCTCCGCCTCGTCCAGGTCGAGCCTGGAGAGGTCCAGGAAGGAGCCGTCCCTGAGGCGGTGGAAGCGCTTGCGTCGGCGATAGCTCCCGAGCAGGGCGTGGAGCTCCGAGAGGGGGAGGTCGTCGGCGGACACGCTGAGGTCGATGAGGTTGGACCTCACGGAGAGCCCCAGACGAACCCGGGGCCTGGCGTCGCTCACCAGGCGGTCGAACTCGGGCGTCGTGAGCACCCTGCCCATCCCGGCGAATTCCGACAGCCCCGACAGGAGCAGGCGCGCGATGGCGTCATCGGATCGGGCCGGGATGCGGGCGAGCTCTTCTCCCTTGCGACCTCCCAGATAGCGCAGGGCGAGCTGGCGGGCGGCGGCCTCCGCATCGAGGTCGCGCCCAGGCTCTGCGACGGACCCCAGCTCGTAGGCCAACACGTGGTGGCGAACCTCCCCGTATGCCGCCTGGACGTCGCAGCTCACGCCCTCCTTGCCGTAGTCGAGATAGAACTCGATCTGACAGGGCAGGGGACGCAGCTTCTTCAGGGCGCCCGGCAGCTCCACGTCCATGGCGCGTTCCAGCTGGGGGAGGAGGTTGGCCGCGAAGCGCGGCGCATCCGTCCCAGCGAGGAGCAGCTGGGGGAGCGGGCTCCCGAAGACGCCAGTGAGGAAGGGGGCCACGCGCTCGAGGCGGGCAGGACAGCGCCAGAGCGTGTCTCCCTCGACGGCATAGAGGCGCTCGTCAGTCGAGAAGAATTCGGCCGAACCCTGTCGCTCGAGCTCGAAGGAGTCATCACCGACGGGGCGAATCGCCAGGCGCAGGCGGGGCTCGCCGTCGCGCACCACGACGCGACGGCCGGTCATGGCTTTGCGAGCGAGGCTGGGGATGCTCTCGAGCTCGAGCTCGCTTCCCAGCATGAGCTCGAGGAGGTCGTCCGCCTCGGGACCCGAGAGCCTGAGCTCCCGCCCCGCGAGGGAGCCCGCAGAGCCCGACGCGCCATAGATCCTTGCCCCCAGGCGCTCGGACGAGAACGCCCTCCGGTTCTGCACCGCACGAACGAGGAAGCGCAGCAGCTCGCGAGAGGGAAGGTCAAACATGCGCTGCTCGTGCACGAAGGCGAGCTTCTTGCCGTACTCGAAGAACTCCTCCCCCTGGATGGCGGCAACCAGCCCCGAGATGCTCCGAACCACATAGGAACCATGGGAGCCGGAGATGCGCAGACGCAGGTAGAGCTCTCGGTCGCGCACCAGCGTGGGCAGAAGCGACACGCCACCCGGACGCTCGGGCGTCTGGCCGCCCACGAGCACGCAGCGTGATGCCTCGCTGCGGTCGAGGAGCTCGCCCAGGACGGACGAGGTGCTGGCGTGCATGGTCCGGCTGTGGCCCTCGAACGACTCGGGCCTCGCGTTGTAGGCAAGGGCCAGGGCGATGCTGTGCTTGCAGGGCCCGGGGTAGCGGTCCGCCGCGGGACAGCTGCAGGAGTAGGAGGTGACACGGTCGGCCGCCTCGTCGAAGGCGATGCGCGCGTCATAGTGGTCGGCGTAGCCCGAGGAGGAGGCGACCCTGCCGGAGAGCCTGGTGAGCGCCCCGTCGTAGCTGCAGGACTTCCGGCTGATAGACCCTGGACGACGCGCGATGATGCGACCTCGGCCAAGGATGGCGGGCCTGCAGGCACGGCTCAGGGCAATCTCGGAAATCACGGGGCCTCCTCCCGGCTTCTCGGGGCTGCCGCGCGGCGAGGCGCGCAGGCGGTAGCGATTCAGCGTAGCCCATCAGGAGGCGGCGGGCGGCCAAACGAGCCGGAAGCCCACCATAACTACGGGAAACCGAACGCCAGGGGGGCGAGCGGGTGGCGCGCGAGCCTGCGACGGAGCCGGCGCGCGGCCCCTGACCCGGAGCTACGCGGAGCCCTTCTCCCCTCCCCCGCCGCCGGCGAGCTCGCTCACCAGCACGGCCGAGAAGACCAGGGCGAAACCCAGCGCCAGCTGGGGCGTGAGGGGCTCGCCGTAGAGGAGCACGCTGAAGAGCATGGCGAAGACGCTCTCGAGCGAGAGGAGCAGGGCTGCGCGCGAGGGGTCCACCCTCCTCTGCGCGACGTTCTGGATGAGGAGCGCCACGACCGAGGCGAGAATCACCAGGTAGCCAAACTGCAACCAGAAGTCGGCCCCCAGCTCGAGAGCGCCCGGAACGGGCTCGAACGCGAGGGCGTAGGCAAGGCTCACCAGCGAGCTCACGAAGAACATGACGACGGTCAGCGTCACGCTGTCGTGTGCGCTGCCGCAGCGCCCCACCGCGACGATGTTGAGCGCGAAGAAGAGCGCCGAGAGGAGGGTGAGCCAGTCTCCTCCGGAGAGCCAGGGGGAGAGGTCCCCCCTGAGCGAGACGAGGCCCACGCCCACCAGGCACATCAGGGCGGCGGCCAGGTTGTTCGCGCGCGGGCGGTGGTGCCGGACCAGCCAGTCGATGAAGGGGACCATCACGCAGTAGGTGGCCGTTAGCAGGGCGTTCCTGCCGGGCGTCGTGTCGGTGAGGCCAACGTTCTGGACCAGGAAGGCAAGGCCCTCGGGCAGGCCCACCATGAGGCCGGCGACGAGGTGGCTGCCGTCCAGGTTGTCGCGCAGGCGCCTCCAGAACACGACGGCAAGGACCATCCCCGCGAGGAGGAAGCGGGCGGCGAGCAGCCAGCCGGGACCCACGACGTCGAGGGCCCCCTTCAGCACGACGAAGGAGCCGCCCCAGATGACGGTGGTGACGACCAGCAGGAGCTCCAGCGCCCAGACGGGGATGTCAGAGGATTTTCCCATGGCAGGGATTATACGAGAGGCCAGTCGCGCGCCGACGGGCACGGCGCCCCTCCCTTCTCCTCCCCATATTGTTAGCTTAGACTTACTACCTGCGGATATGCTCATTGGCGCACATCGATTCGCATGCCTTGCCGTAAAATGGTCTTGTCTGGCGAAGCCAGATTCACCGGAGAGGGGCACCAGGGAAAGGGAACCAGGGTGCCATACGTGGTGGAGAGGAGAATCATGCAGTATTCCGCAGAAGTGGAAGGGATGTGTCCCGTCGCCAAGGGCGCGTACCACGGTCCTGCACCCATCCCCGAGGAGGGCAAGTGGGTCCAGGCCAAGGAGATCAAGGACATCTCCGGCTACACGCACGGCATCGGCTGGTGCGCACCCCAGCAGGGTGCCTGCAAGCTGAGCCTCAACGTCAAGGAGGGCGTCATCGAGGAGGCCCTCGTCGAGACCATCGGCTGCTCGGGCATGACCCACTCCGCCGCCATGGCCGCCGAGATCCTCCCCGGCAAGACCATCCTCGAGGCCCTGAACACCGACCTCGTCTGCGACGCCATCAACGTCGCCATGCGCGAGCTCTTCCTGCAGATCGTCTACGGCCGCAGCCAGACCGCGTTCTCCGAGGGCGGCCTGCCCGTGGGTGCCGGCCTCGACGATCTCGGCAAGGGCCTGCGCTCCATGGTGGGCACCACCTACGGCACCAAGGCCAAGGGCGCACGCTACCTCGAGCTCGCCCAGGGCTACGTGACCCACCTCGCCCTCAACGACAAGGACGAGATCATCGGCTTCGAGTACCTCAACCTCGGCAAGTTCACCGACGCCATCAAGAAGGGCATCGACCCAAAGAAGGCCGTCGACGACGCCATGGGCCGCTACGGCCAGTGGGATAGCCCGGCCAAGGTCATCGATCCCCGCGAAGAGTAGAGAGAGGAGCTGAGCATAGTGGCAGTTACGTTCGAAGGCTACGAGCGCCGCATCGACAAGATCACCAAGGCATGCGAGCAGTATGGCATCGCCGACCTAGACGAGGCCCTGAAGATCTGCACCGACCTCGGCTTTAACCCGTATGACATCACCACGGGCATCCAGTCCATCGCGTTCGAGAACGCGAAGTGGGCCTACGCCCTGGGCTGCGCCATCGCCGTGAAGAAGGGCTGCAAGACC
This sequence comes from uncultured Olsenella sp., assembly GCA_947253595.1. Taxonomy (GTDB): domain Bacteria; phylum Actinomycetota; class Coriobacteriia; order Coriobacteriales; family Atopobiaceae; genus Olsenella_I. The sequence goes on from CAMXZR010000017.1 coordinate 8,041, forward strand.
GCCTCCGAGGCCGCAGCGGCCATCGGCGAAGGCCTGCAGGCCTTCTGCGTCCCCGGCTCCGTCGCCGAGGACCGCAAGGTCGGCCTGGGCCACGGCAATCTGGGCGCCATGCTCCTGGGCGAGGATACCGAGTGCTTCGCCTTCCTTGCGGGACACGAGTCCTTCGCGGCCGCCGAGGGTGCCATCGGCATCGCCAACAACGCCAACAAGGCCCGCAAGAAGCCCCTGCGCGTCATCCTGAACGGCCTGGGCAAGGACGCCGCCCAAATCATCGCCCGCATCAACGGCTTCACCTACGTGAAGACCCAGTTCGACTACTTCACCAGCGAGCTCAAGGTCGTCGAGACCATCCCCTACTCCGACGGCCCGCGCGCCAAGGTCAACTGCTATGGCGCCGATGACGTCCGCGAGGGCGTTGCCATCATGTGGCACGAGAACGTCGACATCTCCATCACCGGCAACTCCACCAACCCCACGCGCTTCCAGCATCCCGTCGCGGGCACCTACTTCAAGGAGCGCACGCTGGCCGGCAAGAAGTACTTCTCTGTGGCCTCGGGTGGCGGTACCGGCCGTACCCTGCACCCGGACAACATGGGTGCCGGCCCCGCCTCCTATGGCATGACCGACACCATGGGGCGCATGCACTCCAGTGCCCAGTTTGCCGGCTCCTCCTCCGTCCCCGCGCACGTGGACATGATGGGCCTCATTGGCATGGGCAACAACCCGATGGTGGGCTGCACCGTGGCCTGCGCCGTCGCGGTCGAGGAGGCCCTCGCCAGGTAGCCTTGGCACCCCTCGGTACACAGGATCTGCCTCACAGGGGCCGCTGCCTTCGGGCGGTGGCCCCTCCTTGTGGGCCAAGAGCGTGCTGCGAGGGAGAAGCGGAGCCCAGGCCTGCTAAGATGGGAGGAGCCAGAGCCCAGACAGCCGACCCTAGGAGGACCCCATGCCCCCCGCAGTCCTGGCAGAGTTCGCAAGCACGGCCCTCATGATTGTATTCGGCGTCGGCGTGCATTGCGACACCGTGCTCAAGGGCACCAAGTACCAGGGGTCGGGACACATGTTTGCCATCACCACCTGGTCCTTCGGCATCTCGGTCTGCCTCTTCGTCTTTGGCGGATCGGTCTGCATGAACCCCGCCATGACCCTCGCCCAGTGCATCCTCGGCCTCGTTCCCTGGGCGTTGTTCGTCCCCTACGTCGTCGCCCAGATGCTCGGTGCCTTCCTGGGGGCCGTCATCGCCTGGTTCATGTACGCGGACGACTTCCGCGCCTCCGAGGGCGTCATCGACGCCACTGCACAGCGCAACATCTTCTCGACCAATCCCGTGATCCAGAACCTGCCGCGCGACTTCGCCTGCGAGGCCCTCTGCACCTTCGTCTTCATCAGCGCCATCCTTGCTGCGGCAAGCCGCGCCGGAGAGAACGTGATCATGCTCGCAATCGCCGTCGGCCTCATCGTCTGGGCCGTGGGCATGGGCATGGGCGGCATCACGGGCTTCGCCATGAACCAGGCCCGCGACCTCGGCCCGCGCCTCGCATACCAGCTCCTCCCCATCAAAGGCAAGGTGGACAACAACTGGCGCTACGGCCTTCTCGTCCCGGGCATCGCCCCCTTCGTGGGTGCCGTAGCGGCGGCGTTCTTCATCCACAGCTTCCTGGGAGCCTTCTAGGGGGACGGACCCAGGGGCCCTCGGAGGAGGCGTGCCTCGACCCTACGACCACCGACGGATCCATCCAACGACGCTCCAGGAGGACGCGATGCATGACTACGTACTGAGCTGCTGCTCGACCGCCGACGTCTCGGAGGGCTTCCTCCGAGACCGCAACATAGAGTGCGTGTACTTCAACTACCAGGTCGACGGTACCTGGTGCAAGGACGACTTCGGCCGCACGCACTCCCCCTCCGAACTCTTCGAACGGATGCTTGCCGGCGCCGACGTGACTACCTCGCAGGTGTCCTCCGGCGACTACATGGAGTTCTGGCGTCCATTCCTCGAGGCCGGCAGGGACGTGCTGCACGTGACCCTCTCCTCGGGAATCTCGGGCACCTACGACTCGGCATGCACCGCTCGCGACCAGATTGCGGCGGAGTTTCCAGAGCGCAGAATCGTCGTGATCGACTCGCTCGCCGCCTCCGCGGGCTACGGGCTCCTCATGGACCGTCTCGCGACGCTACGCGATGGCGGCATGGGCCTGGATGAGCTCGCTTCCTGGACGCTGGAGCACCGCCTCGAGGTCCAGCACTGGTTTTTCTCGTCCGATCTGACCTTCTTCATCAGGGGTGGCCGCATCTCGAAGGCGGCGGGGCTGGTGGGCGGCCTGCTCAGGATCTGCCCCGTCATGGACGTCGAGGCAGACGGCTCCCTCGCCGTGGTGGAGAAGATTCGCACCAAGGGACGCGCCCAGAGGCGCGTGGTGCAGCTCATGCACGAGCTGGCGCAGGGTGGCAATGCCTACGACCAGCGCGTCTTTATCAGCAACTCTGCCTGCATCGATGACGCCAGGGGGGTCTCGGACCGCATCGAGGCGGAGTTCCCCCAGATGGACGGAAAGGTCAGCCACTTCAACATCGGCGCCACCATCAGCTGCCATACGGGACCGGGAACCGTCGCGCTCTTCTACTGGGGCAAGCCCCGAGCCTAGGGCCCCATCACGGACGCACCGCCCCGCAAACCAAGGTTCGGCCCTTCGCACAACCCCTAGCCCCCGTCCCAGACGGGGGCTATATCTTCATGCGGAAGAACTCCTCGTAGCGCTCCAGGACGACCGATCCCTCGAGGCTCGAGCGGAACTCGACCCTGCCTGCCTGCGTGGAGTGCGAGAGGAGCCCCGCATCCTCCAGGAGCGAGCGCAGGCGGCGCGCGGTTCCTGCCCCGCCGTCGAAGAGGGGCACGTCGCCCAGCACCCGCCTGATCTGGCGGGCGACGAAGGGATAGTGGGTGCAGCCCAACACCACCGAGTCCACCGTGCCGGCGTACTCCCCCACCAGGTCGCGGACGAGCTCCTCGAGGTCGGGCGCGTCCAGATCCCCCCGCTCGATGCGGTGCGCGAGACCCTCGCAGGGCACGGCCAGCACCTCTGAGTCCGAGCCGAACGCGCGAGCGAGGCGATGGAACTTGTCGAGCCGCAGGGTCACCGGAGTGGCCATGACCAGGATGCGCCGGTGGGGGTCGTGCTTGGTGGCGGGCTTGAGCGCAGGTTCCACGCCCACGATGGGCAGGTCGGGATGCTCGAGGCGCAGCTCCCCTGCGGCCACGCTCGTCGCCGTGTTGCAGGCGATCACGATGGCCTTGGCCCCCTCAGCGAGAAGGCCGTCGGCGATGCCGCGAGAGAGCGAGAGAATCTGCTGGGGAGACCTGCCTCCATAGGGATTGTTCGCCGAGTCGCCAAAGAAGACGAAGTCCTCTGCGGGCAGGGCCGTTACCAGATGCCTGAGCACGCTGATGCCTCCCAGGCCGGAGTCGAACACCCCTATGAAGCCATCCCTGGCCGCCATGTGCCCTCCCTGCCGATGCCCCGCCTGCGGTCTCTCATAGCATAGCGGACGTGCATGGGGGAGGCGTCCCCTAGCTTACGCGCCCGTCGTCCATGGAGAAGGTCTCATCCGCCACGGCCATGGTGCTTGCGCGGTGGCTCACCAGAAGCACGGTCCTCTTGCCACGCTGGGCGTCCAGGCTTCTCAGGATGACGCCCTCGTTGAGGGAGTCAAGATTGCTGGTGGGCTCATCGAGCAGCAGGAAGGGCGCATCGTGGAGGAACGCCCGGGCCAGGCCGAGCCTCTGGCGCTCCCCGCCCGAGAGGGTGTCGCCCAGCTCGCCGACCATGGTGTCATAGCCATCGGGGAGGCTCATGATGAAGTCGTGCACCGAGGCGGCGCGGCAGGCTTCCTCGAGCTCCTCCTGGGTCGCATCTGGCCTGGCTATGAGCAGGTTGTCCCTCACGCTGTCGTGGAAGAGGTGGGTATCCTGCTCCACCAGCGCCTCCGCGTCGCGCAGGCTGGCAGTGTTGACGCCGTCGATCCTCTCCCCCGATATGCGGATGGAACCCCGGTCGACGTCCCAGAACCTCATGAGAAGGTGGCAGAGGGTCGATTTGCCCGACCCGCTCCTGCCCGATATGCCCACGATCCTGCCCCGGGAGACCTCCAGGGAGACTCCGTCCAGGACCCGCTCCCCATCATAGGAGAAGCTCACGTCACACACGTTCGCGCCATCGAACGAGACGTCCGTCCCGTCGAAGACCTCCTCGACCACCGGCTCCTCGTCCAGCACGTCAAGGACGCGGTTGCCGGCCGCGAGGGTTCCCTGGAGGGTGGAGCCGAGGTTGGCCAGGGCGACCACCGGGCCGAAGGAGCCGAAGAGCGCGATGGCGCAGAGGGCGGCCGAGGAGACGTCGACGACGCCCGAATAGCCCAGCGCCATTCCCAGCGCGAGCTCCGCAAGGGAGAAGAGGGTTATGAGCGCCCCCGCGGCGGCAGAGGCGTTCGACCCGACGACGCTCAGCCTGCGTTGGACGTCGCAGAGGGAGCGCGAGTCCCCGTCGAGCCGGGCAAGGCAGCGGGGGCCGGCGCCGAACTGGAGAACCTCGGCGAGCCCGCGAAGACTGTCGAGCACGAAGCCGGAGAGCCCCGCCGACAGGTCGCGGGCGACCCTGCCGTCACCACCCGACGCACGCGAGGCGAGGACGGGCAGGGCAACCCCCACCGCGACGTAGCCCAGCAGGGCGACGAGCCCCAGACGCCAGTCGAAGTCCGCCAGATAGGCCACCATGATCGCCGACATCGCCGCGGCGATGCACACGGGGGATATGGTGTGGGCGTAGAAGATCTCGAGCAGCTCGATGTCCGAGGTCAGGGTGGATATCAGGCTGCCCCGGTCCGCGCCCGAGAGCTTGGCCGGGGAAAGCTCCCTCAGCCTTCCGAAGACGAGGTCGCGGATGTGGGCCAGCAGCTTGAAGGCTATGTAGTGGTTGCAGCTCTGCTCGGCGTAGTGCAGCACGCCACGGGCGATTGCCATTGCGGCAAGGGCGATGCACACCGGCGCGAGCACCTGCGTCGAAGCCGTTCCCGACGCGACGCCGAGGGCCGCCCAGGCGGCGAGCACGGGCAGGAAGGTGGCGCAGCAGAAGCCCGCCACGCCACAGGCTATGGCAACGACCATCACTCCGGCCATGGGCTTGGTCAGCCCGAGCATCCGCCACATGACGCGAAGGTTACTCCTGGCCTGCATCTGCGGCCCCCTCTCCGTCGTCGGCCGCGCCCTGTGGCGCGGCGGGCATCTCGCCAGCCAGGACGTCGGAGCGCGAGAAGTTCTCGAGACTCTGCTGGCTCTCCCACAGCCGTCGGTACGTGGGACAGCCGGAAAGCAGCTGCTCATGGGTACCCACGCCAACCACGCGGCCGGACTCCATCACGTAGATCCTGCGGGCGGCGACCACGTTGGCCAGCCTGTGCGAGATGACCACGGCCGCCTTGTAGCGGGCGATCCCCCGCACCGCTTCCATGATGGCGTCCTCGCTCTCGGCGTCTATGTTGCTGGTCGCCTCGTCGAGCATGTAGACGGGCGAGTCGTGCAGCAGCGCACGGGCGAGGACGAGGCGCTGCCTCTGCCCGCCCGAGAGGTTCTGCCCCTCCTGCTCGACGCGAGTCTCGAGGCCGTCCTGCGACCTCAGGAACGCAGAGAGGGCGACGGAGCCCAGGGCGGACCACATCGCGTCGTCCGTGGCATTTGGGTCTGCCATGAGGAGGTTGTCCCGGACCGTGCCCCTGAACAGGTAGCCCGAGGTGGGGACCGTAGTCACGTAGCGCGCCAGATCCCCGCGGGAGAAGTCTCTGAGCTGCTTGCCACCCAGCAGGAGGTTGCCGGAGTAGTCGCCGTATCTCCCGGCCAGCAGCGACGCAACGGTCGACTTGCCGCTACCGCTCTCGCCCACGATGGCAGTGAGCCCGACGGCAGGGACGTCCAGGCTCACGCCGTGGAGTATCTCCCGGCCCTCCTCGTAGCCGAACCCCACCTCCTTCATGGAAAGGTGGTCTCCCGGCTCCGCCGAGGCACCACTCCCGTCCTCGGGCTCGGGGAGCCCCAGGACGCGGAAAATCTTGTCTGCGGCCGCCATGCCGTTCATGGCCACGTGGAAGTAGGAGCCCAGCAGGCGCATGGGCAAGAAGAAGTCGGCCGAGAGCAGGATGATCCGCAGGCAGCCGTCGAGGTCGACGGACCCGGACGCGAGCGAGAGGAGCGCCACCGCTGCGCCTGCGGCCGCACCGCCCAGCGCCACGACATCCATCACGATGATGGAGTTGAGCTGCATGCGGAGCACCTTCATGGTTATGACGCGGAAGTGCTCCGACTCCGCGTTCATGGCCTCGTGGCGCGCCTTGTCGGCACGGTAGATCTTCAGGGTGGTGAGGCCCTGCAGGTTCTCGAGGAAGGAGTCCCCGAGCGTGGTGTAGTCGTCCCAGTACTTCGCCAGGGTGCGCTTGGCGACCTTCTGGACCAGCACGATGACCAGGGGAATGAGGGGGACGAACGCCAGGAGCACCGCGGAGCTCGCCGCAGACACGGGCAGGAGCACCACGAAGAGGGTCAGGGGCGCCAGGACCGAGAAGAAGAGCTGGGGCAGGTAACGGCCAAAGTAGGTCTCGAGCTGCTCCGTACCCTCGACGGCGAGCTGGACCACCTCGGCGGTGGCGACCTGGACGGAATAGTCGGGACCCAGGCGCAGGAGCTTCTCGTATATCTCGTGGCGCAAGATTCTGCGTACGTCAGCCGAGGCGTCGAAGCACTGGTCGCCCTCGAGCCTCGTCGCGACCGCCTTGGCCGCGCAGGCGACGAGGCCCACCGTCAAGGTCTCGGCAAGGTCTGCGGGGAACCCACTGGCCAGAAGCGCCAGGGAGCGCGCCACGGCCCCGATGAGGGCTATGTCACAGAGCAACGAGACCCACTTGAGCCCCACGGCCAGGAGCACGTGGCGCAAGGCACCAGGGACGAGCCCCAGGAGCCGTCTGTCAAACATATGCACTTCCTTCCACGGCGTGCCACCGTCATGAGGTGCCGGCCACCAGCCTCCACGCAAGAGCAAGGCAATGCTAACCTTGAGCGCGACGTACAGGCAACCCACGCCGGGATGATACGCCACGGGACGCGAGGCGGGGGAAACACTTTGGTAAAGTGTTCACGGCACGAGGGCGTGCCAGGCAAAGCGGAGCCGATGCCCCCTGGCGCTGCGGCGCACGTACGCCAGGGGGCCAAACGTACGGACATGCAGGGAGCCCATATGAGCAACGAAGGCAAGATGGTGAGGGTGCACTACACGGGCACCCTCGACGACGGGAGCAAGTTCGACTCCTCCTACGACAGGGGCGAGCCGCTCGCCTTCACCTGCATGGCAGGCCAGATGATCAGGGGCTTCGACCTTGCGGTGCGTGACATGTCCCCAGGAGACGTCGTCGACGTCAGGCTCGAGCCCGAAGAGGCCTATGGCCCCCACAGGGGCGAGCTGGTCCAGACCGTTCCCCTGGAGCAGCTTCCCGGTGCCGAGGAGCTCGAGGTCGGGGCGCACGTCATGCTCAGCTCCCCCACGGGCCAGCCCTTCCAGGCAGTGGTAACCGCCAGGGACGGCGGGAGCATCACCTTCGACATGAACCACGAGATGGCCGGGAAGACATTGAACTTTAGGATCGAGCTGCTCGAGATCGGCGAGTAGCGCCCTTCCCCATCGAATGGGACCCGAAGAGAAAGTCGCGCCGCAGGCATTGCAGGGCGACGCGCAGTTCGAAGGACCGAAGATGAACACCACCAGCGAACCCCTGCTCCATGCGTGGCTCCATCTGGCCACGACCATAGACAACGTCAGCATCTCGAGCGGGCTCACCCGCAACGAGATGATGGTCTGCTACTCGCTCTACCTGCAGGACCAGAACGACCCCGAGAACCCCCTCACCCCCACCCAGATCGCGCAGAGGACCAAGATCAGAAAGTCTCAGGTCAACCGCAACCTGAACCAGCTCGAGGAGAAGGGCATCATCACCCGAGAGCACTGCCAGGTCGACCGCAGGCGCGTCTTCGTGCACCTGAACAAGGACAAGGCCCACAGCTTCGAGAAGGAGTACAGGGTGGGCCTGGACCTCGTCGACGAGGTCGTGGACTTCCTGGGTGTCGAGCGCGCCAACGACATCGCCCAGGCGATGGAGGACGTGGCAACGATGGCCGAGGAGCACTTCCCCATGGGGCCCATGTAGGTTCGGCCAGTCTTTCGAGCCCCCTGCCATCGCTCCGGTGGCAGGGGGCTCTGCCGTGCATCCGCAGCGTGGGGAGAAGAAACGGGAGCATCACCGATGGCCTACAGGTCGAAGCAGATGATCGTCATGAGGCGCGACCTCAGGATGCGCAAGGGAAAGATCGCCGCCCAGGCAGGACATGCCTGCGTGGAGGCGACCCTCATGGCCCTCGTACGCGAGGGCAGGCTCGACCAGCTACGCGTCGCGCCCGACGAGTCCTGGGTCTACCTCGAGGGAGGCGCGCACGAGCCCAGCCCCCTCTCCGACTGGTTCGACGCCGGCGTGGCCAAGGTCTGCGTCTACGTCGATTCGGAGGAGGAGCTCCTGCGCGTCGCGGAGGAGGGACGAGAGCGGGGCTTCGCCGTCGCCCTGGTTCGCGACGCTGGTCTCACCGAATTCCATGGCGAGCCCACCTACACCTGCCTCGCCTTCGAGCCACTCCATGCGAACCAGGTCGACCCCATCACGGGGGGGCTGCCGCTCTACTAGGCAAGTGCCCAGGCAGACGGACCCCGAGGCAAGGAGGCGGCGTGTCAGGCAGGAAGCAAGCCACTCGCATCGTCAGCGCGCTCGTCGCCCTGCTCGTGGCGGTCGTGATCTCTCTTGCGAGCGGAGGCGACGGCGGGGGCGCAGACCGCTCGCAGGGAGCAAGCCAGCAGGCAAGCCCTTCCATCACGGACGTCAGAGACGAGACGCGACCGAATCCCCCCTCCGACGAAGGCATACGCGAAGACGGAAAATACGGGTCAAAGGACGAGCTGGCGGCATACATCCACGAGTTCGGCCACCTTCCCTCCAACTTCGTCAGCAAGGGGAAGGCGCGCGAGGCGGGCTGGGACAGCGCCCGGGGCAACCTGGACGAGGTCTGCCCCGGGATGTCCATCGGAGGAGACCGCTACCACAACGACGACGGGCAGCTCCCCGACAAGCGCGGACGCAGCTGGACCGAGTGCGACGTCAACTATTCGGGTGGCTTCCGGGGAGGCGAGAGAATCGTCTTCTCCAACGATGGGCTCGTCTACTACACGGGCGACCACTACCGGAGCTTCGAGCGACTGTACTAGCGGCTTGACGCCTGGACGACGTGCTCGATTGCCCGCTACGTCCGATGCGTCTGTCAAACAGCCGAGAACGCCCAACGCGTTTTTGACGGTCACAAAACCCCAGGTCAGATTCCATCACCAGACGCATCAAGCGGTTTCGCGCAAAAGTCACGCGCGTTGAACGTTGTCGAGCATGTCTCGCACGCGCCGGGCGTTGTCGAGCATGTCTCGCACGCGCCGGGCGTTGTCGCGCATATCTCGCACGCGCCGGGCGTTGTCGAACAATTGCCGCACGCGCCGGATGCCGCCGTCGGGCCGACGGCTCCGGACCGCCGTCGCCGCCTCCCGACGCGCGACAACCGGCGCAGCTATGATGAGTCATGGAGCAAGGACGGCGAGAGGCGCACGCATCGCGCCGTGGCGGTCCCAGACGGATGGGAGCTGCGCATGAGAGAGGTCGAGCTGCGCGAGAGTGCATTGGGCGGACCCGAGGAGCTCCATGCCCTTCTCGCCCGGGAGCTGTGCTTTCCCGCCCACTACGGCGGCAACCTCTCGGCCCTCGCGGACTGCCTGGAGGAGCTCGGTGCCCCCATCCGGATCATCCTCGAACAGGATGGCTCGTCGCGTGGCGACGGGTCGTGGTTCGACCGTGCTCGTGCCGTCATCGAGCGATCCGGGCTCCTGAACCCCGCGCTCGAGGTCGTCATCCACGCATAGGGGCGCTGGTCCGGAGGTCCCGAACCAGCGCCCCCTCCCTACTCCTCGAAGGCCAGAGGAGAGGAGCTCTCCTTCCTCATGCGCTCGATGCGCCTGAGCAGGCTCTCCTTCTTGGGGTACGCGTGCGAGCGCCCGAGGGCATCCCCCGCGTCGTTAACCAGGACGAAGAAGTACTTGCCGTCAAGCTGCTGGAAGATGCGGCACTTCGGCGCGGAAATGCGGGCGAAGCCATGCACCGTGCCGTCCTGCACCGGAGCGTCGGCCGCGAGCGCCTTGGCCTCATCCAGCCCGGAAAGGCACTCCTCGCGCGAGGGATACACCGTGGACGCGAGGACGACATGACCGTTGCTGTCGCAGAGATTGAACTGGTAGAGTCCCTCGTTCTCTATCATGACGTACTGCCCCATGAGCGCCCCCTTCTCTCGTGGCGGAGTCCCTTATCCACCTAGGTTCATATTAGGAGCAAAAACAGCGAACCTGCGCGTATCTCTGCAAACGGACCAACATGCCGCACAACGGCAACAGGCAGGTCGCCAAGGGACGGCGACGACTAAGCACGCGTTGGCGTCGCAGCAGACACAAGCCCGCGCTGGCGTCCGACTCCGCCCCCACGCTCGTCGAAAGCACCCTTCTGAGAACGAAACGCGTCATATACCCTAGTGGAATCGGCCGGGCGCGAGGCGCGGCCCCAGAGGAGGAGCGAGGATGTCCAAGCACAGTCAGGCGCGGAAGCGCGGGCGCGGCGAGAGCCAGCGGCACCATGGCCTGGGCCATGCCCTCCTGGTGCTCCTGCGCACCGTCCTGGCGCTCGCCGTCGTCGCTGCGGCGGTCGTGGGAGGATACGCGATCTACCTCGAGAGCCACTACGCGCGCATCCCCGATGGAGAGCTGCTCCAGATCAAGAAGTCCGGCGCCGAGGGTGCGACGCCCCGGCTCGAGCCGGGGCGCGAGTACACCGCGGCGACCTACAACATCGGCTTTGGCGCCTACACGCCCGACTACACCTTCTTCATGGACGAGGGGCGCATGGCGGACGGGACGGCAACGCGCGGCACGAGCTCCGTCGCCGTGAGCCGCGAGTCGGTCGAGGCCTGCACCCAGGGAGACGTCACCACGCTCAAGGAGGCCTTCGGGGAGGGGGGACCGGACTTCGTCCTCCTGCAGGAGATAGACGTCGACTCCGACCGCAGCTATCACGTCAACCAGGTCCAGGAGCTCGAGGACGCGTTCGCGGACCACCAGTCCGTCTATGCCTCCAACTTCCACTCGGGATTTCTGGCCTGGCCTCCCACGGCGCCACACGGACGCGTCAGCTCGGGTCTCTTGACCCTCTCCGACGCCAACGTGACCTCCGCCACGCGCAGGAGCTACCCGGTGGACGAGAGCTTCCCCACCAAGTTCTTCGACCTCGACCGCTGCTTTGCCATCCTTCGCGTCCCGGTCTCTGACGGGCACGAGCTCGTGCTGGTCAACAGCCACATGTCCGCCTATGACGCGGGAGGCACCGTTCGCGCGCGTCAGCTCTCCATGCTCAGGGGCGTGCTTTTGGAGGAGAGGGCCAAGGGCAACTACGTGATCGCAGGCGGAGACTGGAACCACGCCCTCTGCGGGTCTCTCGAGCTGTACCCCAGCCAGCAGCAGGTGCCCGACTGGGTCTCGGTCCTGAACGACGAGGACCTGCCCCAGGGCTTCTCGGTCGTGCGCGCCCAGAATCTCGAGGAAGTCGCCACCTGTCGCGGGGACGACATCCCCTACCAGCCTGGCGTGACCTACGTGACCACCGTCGACGGCTTCGTCGTGTCAGACAACGTGAGCGCCACGGCCACGAACGTCGACACGGGCTTCTCCACGAGCGACCACAATCCCGTGGCACTGCGCTTCTCGCTCGGGAACGCGACGTAGGCGCAACGACACACGGGTCGGTCGGCGGGTCAGGGTTCGGACATGAAGCGGGGCATCTTCCCCGCACGTGCCGCCTCGGCGATGTCGAGGAGGGCGGCCGCCACGCTGTCCTCGGAGCTGGGGCCTATGTGCCAGCGGGCGGCGCGCCTCACCTCGCCGCTGGCATTGGCAACGGCCACCGAGTTGGGAAAGCCGACGATCATGCCGAGGTCGTTCTCGGAGTCGCCGAAGGTCGCCACCTCGTCGAGACCGATGCCCAGCGCATCGGCAAGCACACGCACCCCCGATCCCTTGGTCCAGCCCCGCGGCATGATATCGATGAGGGGCGCCCAGGTGCTGGGAAACACGAAGTCGAATGTGGGAAACTCCTCCCTGAGGGCGTCTCGGACCTCGAGGCGGTGAGCGGACGTACCGCCACAGCGGATGTTCGCCTTCACGTAGCTAGGCTCGTCGAGCCGTGGCACCACTCCCGCGCAGCCGAAGCCCTGTCTCTTATACACATCTCCGAGCCCACGAGA
>CAMXZR010000018.1 GCA_947253595.1 uncultured Olsenella sp.
CTCCCCCGCCCACGACCCCCACCAGGATGCCCTCCCAGACCATGTCAATCTGGAAGCGACGCGAGAAGCGCCTCCTGACCTCGCCCTGCATCGTGTCCGAGAACACCTTGCGCAGCCTCCCTTGCCCTGCTCTCCCGAGCGGCTCCTCTGCCACTGGCCCGACGTCACGCCAGTGGCCCAACATCATACGCAAATGCAGGACGGGGACGAACTCCCTGGTCCATCCCCGTCCCCCGGCGATCCTTGGCTGGGGCGTCCCCTAGTAGCTGCCGCCGCCGATGAAGCCGTAGACGCTGGCGATGCACACATCGCGCCCGGGATACGGCGCGTGGATCATCTGGCCGCCGCCGATGTAGATGCCCACGTGGCCTTCGCTCGGGAAGACAAGGTCGCCCACCTGGAGCTGGTCCATGCTGGTCTTCCAGTCTCCCGACGACTTGAGGGAGTCGATCATGTCGTAGGTGGTGCGACCGCGGGCGTAGCCGTAGCTGTAGCAGACCAGGCCGGAGCAGTCCACGCCACTCGCGGAGGCACCGCCCCACTCGTAGGGCACACCGATCATGGAGTAGGCGGTGGAGAGGCCTCCGCCCGAGGAGCCGCCGCTCTTCGCCGAGCCGGAATCATCCTTCTTGGCGGCCTGCTGGGCCTGGCTCTGCTGCTGGGAGGACTCCTCCTGGGTCGAGCTCTGGGAGGGTGCTTCGGCTGCCTGGTCGTTCTGCGAGGAGGTCCCCTTGGACTGTCCGCCGTCGGAGCTGCCGCCACCATGGGCCTCGCTGATGACCTGGCTCACGGCGGAGGCTTGGCCACCGCTCTGCTGGGCCTGCTGCTGCTCGGCCGCCGCCTGTGCAGCGAGCTGCTCCTGGACCTCGGCGCTCAGGCTGTTGTAGTACGAGCGGGTCTGCTCGAGCTTGGAGTTGTACTCGGCGACCTGTGAGTTGAGGCTGTCCACGGCGGCCTGCTGGCCCTGCTGGCGCGACTCGAGCTCCTCCTCCTCGCCCTTGAGCTGACTCTGGAGGTCGTTGACTCGGGCAATGCTCTGTGCCTGGGCCGAGCTCACCTTTCCGGCGTAGTAGACGTTCTGGACGAACTCGCTGATACTGTTGGACCCCAGGGCGATCTGGAGCAGCGACACCGAGCCGTTCTTGTACGAGCTGCGCACCGTGGTGCCGAGCTCGTCGCGCGCGACCTGGAGCTGCTGCTGGGTCTCCTCGATCTGGCCCTGCTTCTGGCCGATCTGGTAACGGGTCTCCTCCAGCTCGGCGGTCTGGCTCTGCAGGCTCTCCTCCAGGGACGAGGCCTCGGAGCTGAGGGACGATATGGTGGCGGACGCCTGGGCGAGCTCGGACTGCGGGTCCGCCAGGGCTATCGTGGGGAGAAGCCCGGCGGTGGCCAGCACTGCAGTCAGGCCGGCGGTCACGGCCTTGCGTCCGAGGGAGCGAGCCAGGGGACTCATAGGCATATGGACGTCCTTTCGTAGGTTGATCCCATCAATTTTATGGTCCCGGCAAGAGGTCGGTGTCCATTCCACAGAACGGCCACCGGCCTGAAACCCTTGCCAGAGCGACGGGAGGCGCGTTCCTACTTCACCTGGACGAGGGTGAACACCTCCTGGTCAAAGGATTCGGCGATGGTCTTGCGGGGGTCCAGGAAGGCGAGCTCGAGGATGAAGGAGAAGCCCACGACCTCGGCCGCCGCCTTCCTGACCAGGCGGGCGGTGGCGACGGCGGTACCGCCCGTGGCGACGAGGTCGTCCACGATGAGCACCTTGTCGCCCTCGCTCACGCCGTCCTTGTGAATCTGCAGCTCGTCGGTGCCGTACTCGAGGGAGTAGGTCTCGGAGTAGACGGCGCGGGGGAGCTTGCCGGGCTTGCGTGCAGGAACGAAGCCCGCGCCGAGCTTGTATGCCACGGGCGCCCCGATCAGGAAGCCACGGGCCTCGGCGCCGACGATCCTCGTGATGCCAGCGCCCGCGTAGTGCTCGGCGATCTGGTCGACGGCCGAGGCGAGGCCCTCGGGCGAGGCCAGGAGCGGCGTGATGTCCTTGAATATCACGCCCGGCTCGGGGTAGTCGGGAATGTCCACGATGTATCTCTCGAGATTGCGGTCAGACACGTCTGTTCCTCTCGTCTGGGGTCGCCTGCGGCGGCGCGCTAGTTCTGTCTGTCTTCCATCTGGCTGAAGGTCTGCGAGATCTGCCTGCGAATGAGGGCCTCGCGTACGTTGCCGGTAAGGCTCAGCATCTGTCGAAACGCCTGCTCGAACTGCTGGCGGCTCTCGCTGGTGAACTCCATCTGGACTCCGCCGCCCTTGCGCGCGAAGACGATGAGCGCCTGCTCGAACATGGCGCTCTCCCTGTTGGCGGCGGTCACGTACTGCCTCAGGTTCTTGGGTCCGATGCCAAAGTGGCGCAGCTCGTCGCAGGCCCGAATGAGCGGGAAGTCCCTGCCGTCCACCAGGTCGCGTCCGTGGGGGGACCTCTTGAGGGCGATGAGGCCCGCGTCAGCGAGCTGTCTCACGAAGCTCACCGAGATGCCCAGCACCTCGGGCATGCGGTCTATGGGATGGAGCTTTCTGGAGAGCTCCTCGTCCTCGTCGGGGAGGCGCAGCGAGCTAGGAAGCCCCAGGGCCTCGTCCTGCTCCCCCACCGACCCCGAGCCGTTGCCCTCGAGCCTCTCCTTGATGACGGAGAGTGGCAGGAAGCGGGTCTTCTGGAGGTAGAGGATGGTCTCGAGCCTGTGCACGTCATGCTGCGAGTACAGTCGGTACCCCGAGGGGGTGCGCGACGGATCGAGCAGCCCCTCGTCCTCGAGGTAGCGAACCTTCGATATGGAGAGGTCGGGGTACTGCGGCTGCAGCTTTCGGACGACCTTCCCGATCGTCAGATATCCGGCATCGGGCATGGGCTAGTTCCCGGTCTCGATTCTGGTCGGCTTCTGGTTGGTGTGGAACACCATGCGGAAGGTCCCGATCTGGATGGTGGAGCCGTCCTTGAGCATGGCGCGGTTCACGATGGCACCGTCCACCCAGCTGCCGTTGAGCGAGCCCAGGTCCTCGATGGTGGCGAAGCCCGATGCCAGCCCGCTGAGGTCGATGCGGGCGTGACGGCGCGACACCGTCATGTCGTTGAGGAAGACGGAGCTGTTGGGGTCGCGGCCGATGCTGACCTCGTCCTCGCCCAGCTCGAAGACGGAGCCCGTCTGGGGCCCCTTCACTATGGAGAGCGTGGGACTCGTGGGCTTGCCCTGGTCCATGAGGTTGGGCGAGGTGGAGTCGGAGGATGGCATGCGGAAGATCTCGGTCGCGCCCATCTGGGGGCTGTTGTTCGTAGACGTCAAGGCGGCTCCCCTCGAAGTGGAGTGTACGTAGAACATCATAGCGCTTGCGCGCGGGCTACCTGCAGGCGACGCAGTCCATCTCGACGAGCGCCCCCAGCGGGAGGCGGCTGACCTCCACGACGGAGCGCGCTGGAGCGGGCGTCACGAAGTAGCGCCCGTACACCTCGTCCACCGCGGGGAGGTCGTCCAGGTTTGCCAGGTAGAGCGTCGTCTGCGCCACATCCGAGAGGGTGCAGTCGCACTCCGAGAGGAGGGCGGCCACCAGGGCGATGATCCTCTCCGCCTCCGCGGCGGCCCCGCCCCCCACGACCCGCGTCGGATCGTGGGCGTCCACGGCGACCTGGCCCGCGGCGAAGACCAGGCGGCCGGCCGTGGTTCCCTGGGAATAGGGCCCCGCCGCGTCGGGGACCCCCGGCGCGTGGATGGAGTACTTCATCGCCCGTCTCCCGGCTCGTCTACTGCGGAGAAGGCACCCAGCCTGCGCTCCCGGGCGGCGTGAGCGAGGCGCTCGAGCGCCTCCTCCAGCACGTCGGTGGGGCAGGCGAGGTTCAGGCGCTCGAAGCAGTCCCCCTCGGGGCCAAACAGGGAGCCCTCGTCCGGGAAGAGCATGGCGTCCTCGCACATGAAGGCTTCCAGCTCCTCCTTTGTGAGCTCCCAGGCACCGAAGTCGAGCCAGGCTAGGTAGGTCCCCTCGAGCGGGTAGAGCTCGACCTCGGGCAGGTACGCGGCGAGGAAACCCCTGAGCATCTGGTAGTTCGCCCACACGAGGTCGATCAGCTGCTCGAGCCACTCGTCGCAGCTTGTGTAGGCTGCCTGGGTGGCGACGTAGGCGAAGGCGTTGAGCTCCAGGAACGGCACCCTGGCAAAGCCCTCCTCGAAGCGCTCGCGCATGGTCTCGTCGGGGATGTAGATCGCGGACGCCTGGCAGCCGGCCAGGTTGAAGGTCTTGGAGGGGGCGGTGCACACCAGGATGTGGTCGTACTCGCCCGCGTCGGCCACGCGCAGGATGGTGGTGTGGGAGTAGCCGGGCATCACGAGGTCGTCGTGAATCTCGTCGCTCACCACGATCACGTCGTTCGCGACGCAGACGTCGAGGAGGCGCCTCAGCTCGTCGGCCCTCCAGACGCGTCCCACGGGGTTGTGCGGGCTGCAGAGCACGAGCATGCGGTTTCTTGGGTCTGCCGCCTTCTTCGCCAGGTCCTCGAAGTCCATCTCGTAGGAGTGGCCGCCTCCCTCGAGCTCGACGCGTCTCAGGGGGTTGGTGACCAGCGTGCGCCCGGTCCGCTCCACCGCCATGCGGAAGGGGTAGTACACCGGTGGCTGGATTATGACGCCGTCACCCTCCGCGGTGAGCGAACTCACGGCGTTGAAGATGGCCGGGACGACCCCCGGCGAGGTGACCAGCCAGGCGCGCGCCGGCGTCCAGCCGTGGTGGCGCGTCTGCCAGCCTATGCACGCGTCGTAGAAGGCATCGGTGGGCTCGGTGTAGCCGAGGATGGCATCGTCCAGGTAGGACCTCAGGGCGTCGATCACCTCGGGTGGGTTGCGCAGCTCCATGTCGGCGACCGAGAGTGGCACGATCTGGTGCCCCACGCGGGGGTTGCGCCTGTACATGGCGTCCCATTTTGCCGATCCGGTGTTCTCTCGGCTCACATGGGTCTCGAAGTCGTATCCCATGGCATCTCTCCCTCCCTCGGGTCCCGGGCGATCGTCCGGGCACTCATCCGATTATCTACGAACGCAGGCCCCGGGCGCCCACGAAGTCGCTTGACTCCCGTAGGAGCCCCTGGTCGTGGAGCTCACCCTCCGTGGGGCTCACGCGCCCGCCCTGGGCGAGCCAGCCCGCCCAGGGCAGCGCCTCCCCCAGGCGAGAGAGGACGCACGCATGGCCGACGGGCGTCACCGAGTCGAAGGAGAGGAGGCTCCTCCAGAGCCTGCGCACGAGCGCAGGCGGCACCATGAGGAGGAAGCAGTCCTCCTCCGCCATCGGCAGCCGCGCCACGAGGCAGCCTATTCTCCCGTCCAGGAGGAGCTCGCCGAGCCTGCCCGCTGCGGGGAGCGCGCCCTCGCCCGGCAGGTAGTCCCTGAGGACGGCCTCGGCGGAGTCGCCCCAGAGCGCGAGCGGGACGAGCCGCCCCGTGACGTCCTCGGTCTCCAGCCCCTCGTAGGGCCTGTAGCCCCCCTGCTCCACGCTTGCCAGGAACGACAGCCAGGCGCTCAGGGTCTGGAAGCGCGGACTCAGGTCCCAGATTGCGTACTCGTCGTCACCCGTACGTCCCAAGAGCGGGATCGACGCCAGGGAGCCGTCGCCCAGGAGGGCAGGCTGGAAGGAGCACTCCCCCACCGCGAGCACGTCGCCCGCGAATGCGGCCCGCACCCAGGAGCTGGCCGGGTCGCCGGAGGCGAGCAGCACTTGCATGCCCGTGAGGTCGCAGAGCGCGCAGCCCCCGCAGAAGGGGTCGTCCGCGCCGTCCATGGCATACGAGACGGGGCCAAGGAGCGGCTCGTCGCCCTCGGGGAAGCGCGCGCCCAGGAGCAGGTGCTCCTCGTACAGTTCGCTCTGCAGCATGCGGGTCACATCCAGACTACGCGCCCATGAGCTGGGTCATGTCGAAGAAGAGGGGCAGTTCGAAGGGCGAGAAGGCTGGCACGCACAGGGGGCGCGAGCTCCCGCGCAGGCAGCTCACGGCCACGCTTCGCCCCTCCTGGGTCCAGGAGGAGTAGCCGAAGGGCCCGCCCAGGTCGCTGAGCCTGCCCTCCCCGCCCAGGGTCGTGGAGTACGAGACGGGCCGCTCGCGGTAGCGGCGACCGCCCACGCTCCACTCCGGCGTGACCACGACCTTGCCCCAGAAGCCGAGGGACCAGCCACTCACCCGGATGGGCCAGCTGCTGCGCGCCAAATGGATTCGCTCCAGGTACTCATCATAGACCCAGTCCATGAGGGTCGCAGTGTCGTCGAAGCGCCCCTCGTGCGTCTGGCAGCCCAGAACGCAGCTGAAGAGCTGCAGGCCATGACGGCGAGAGGAGCCCAGGAAGGTGGTGCCTGCCTCCACCGCTCCGGTCTTGATGCCGCAGAGGCCGCCGTAGCTCTCCATGAGCTCGTCGGTCGACTCGAAGGTCTGCTCCCGTCCGGCGACCACGCAGCTGTAGCTGCGCGTCATGACGGCCTGGGCTATGAAGGGGTAGTTCTCCAGTGCGTAGCGGCCCATCACCACGAGGTCGTGCGCGCAGGAGTAGTGCCCGTCCGCCTCGAGCCCGTGCGTGTTGGCGAAGTGCGTGTCGTCCATGCCCAGCTTCGCTGCCTTCTGGTTCATGAGCGCCACGAAGGCGTCGGTGCTGCCCGCCACGTTGATGGCGACGTCGTCCGCCGAGTCGTTGCCCGAGTACACGAGCATGGTCATCATTAGGTCGCGGAGCGTGGGGGCGTCCCCCTGCTTCCAGCCCGTGAGCTGGGCACCCTCGTCGTAGCTGCCCTCGACGACCGCGCAGACGTCGTCGAGCGACCTGCCCGAGTCGAGCGCCACCATGGCCGTCATGACCTTGGTGATGGACGCCATCGCCATGTGCTCGTGGGCGTCCTGGGCGAAGAGGACGCTCCCGTCCTGGTCCATGACCTCGTAGCTCCTGGCCTCGTCGAGCCTGGGAGGTTCGACTGCGAGCGCGGGGGCTGGCAGAGCCAGGCAGCACAGGAACGCGAGTACGAGGGACGCGATGCGAACGACGCGGGACGACCCCCCTGCGAGCGCACCTTGGGTGCGAGCGGGCCTCATCGGTCCTCGCCGTCCTCCGCCCTGAACGCAAGGGCGTCTCGCCTGATGGCGATGCCGGTCCTGGTGTATTCGAGGACGGCGAGCAGGGAGCAGAGGAGCCCCGCGTACACGAAGAAGATGCCCACGCAGGCGGGCTCGTGGTTGAGCCCGGGCAGCCAGCCGAGGCCAGTGACGCCCAACCCCCGCACGACGGGAAGCCCCAGCAGAAGGTCGCAGAAGCCGAACATGAGGAGGGCCGTCGCGGCCTTGCCCACGAAGACCACGTCGACCGGGCGGCGACGGTAGCGCTGCAGGCGCAGCCCACCCAGGAAGAGGTAGGCGTCGCGGCCGATGACGAAGCAGGCTACCCATACGGGGAGCTCCCCGTAGATGATGAGCCCCAAGACGCCCGTGAAGAGCAGCACGCGGTCCATGATGGGGTCCATGACCTTGCCCACCCAGCTGACGGTCTGAGTGCGGCGCGCCACCTGCCCGTCCAGGAAGTCCGTCACGGCGGCGACCGCATAGAACGCCAGCGCGACGTAGCGGTTCATGTCTGAGACGAACATCCACAGGAAGACGATGGTGAGCACAAAGCGGCAGGCCGTGATCACGTTGGCTACGGTGATGACCGCGTTGGACGGGTTCTGGGAGCTGCCCACGGGTGCGGTGACGGTGCCATGGGCCTGCGCCATGGCGGCGTCGTGGTCCGCCTGGCTCTTCACGCGGATCTCGATCTTGTCCTTGGTCTGTCCCAAACGAGTGCCTCCGATGCCCCGGGCCCTCGCCCGGAATCGCATTGAACGACCCTCATACTACCCCATGCCCCTGTGGGCTAGACGGGCAGGAGCTCCCGCACCACACGCTCCCCAAGCTCGCCCGTGCTGGCGCTTCCGCCCAGGTCGGGCGTGAGGGTGCCGCCGTCCTGCAGCACGCGCTCGATGGCGCCCAGCACGCGTCTCGCCCATTCGTCGTGCCCCAGGTGCCCGAGCATCTGGCTCGCGGACCAGAGCGTGGCGAGCGGGTTGGCGATGCCCTGCCCGGCGATGTCCGGCGCGGAGCCGTGGATGGGCTCGAACATGGAGGGGAAGCGTCCCTCGGGGTTGAGGTTGGCCCCCGCGGCGAGGCCCATGCCCCCGCTGATGGCGGCTCCGAGGTCGGTCAGGATGTCTCCGAAGAGGTTGGAGGCCACCACCACCTGGAAGCGGCCAGGATCCCTCACCATGAGCATGGCCGCGGCGTCTACCAGGTAGCTGTGGGTCTCCACCTCCGGGTACTCGGCCGAAAGCTCCTCGAATACCTGGTCCCAGAAGACCATGGAGTAGTTGAGGGCGTTGCCCTTGCTGATGCTCGTGAGGCTCCTGTGCTCGCGCCGCGCCAGCTCGAAGGCATAGCGCATGACGCGCTCGGTCCCATGGCGAGAGAAGACCCCGTCCTGAATCACGACCTCGCGCGGGGTGCCCGCGTACAGCCAGGAGCCGGAGCCGGCGTACTCGCCCTCGCTGTTCTCGCGGATGAACGTCATGTCGATCTGCCCTGGCTCGACGCCCTTGAGGGGGCAGGGCGCGCCCTTGAGCAGGCGGACGGGACGCACATTGACGTACTCGTCGAAGTCGTGGCGGATCCGCAGCAGGAGGTCGCGCAGGGACACGTGGTCGGGCACGCCAGGAAAGCCGACCGCGCCCAGGAGGATGGCGTCGAAGCCCCTGAGTCGCTCTATGCCGTCCTCGGGCATCATCTGTCCGGTCCTAAGGTAGTGCTCACAGCCCCAGGGGAAGCTCGTAAACTCGAAGTCGAAGCTGCCGTCCGCCGCGGCCACCGCGTCCAAGAGCCTGACGCCCTCGGCAACCACCTCGGGGCCTATGCCGTCGCCGGGAATGAGGGCGATCCGATGGGTCTGCCTCGTGGTCATGTCTTCCTCCTGACTGCCCCATGGGCAAGCGTCGAGTGCTGAGGCAGGAGCTTAGGGCACGGGGGTTTCTGGTGGGTAAACTCCTCCGAGCACGGAGCCCAGTAGCGCCTGCGGGTCGTGGGTCCTGAGTTCGAGCGGAAGCCCCTCCGCCGTTGCGGCGCAGACCACGTGTCCCAGCTCCTGCCCCCAGCGGAAGCGCCAGCGGCCAAGCCAGTCCCGGTGCTCGCGCAGGTCGGCGAAGAAGCCCGTCCCCTCTGCCTTGAGCGTGGCCTCGATGCGCGTCCACAGGCGGGCGAACCCCTCTGGCGTGAGCCTCGAGGGATGGTCCTCGAGGCCGGGAGCGAGGGTCTGCCCCCCTCGCCTCAGGGTCAGGACCCTGAGGCGGTCCACGCCCTCGGGGACCAGCGCGACGTCGAGCCCCACCGCCGAGGGGGATGAGCACACGGCCGCGAGCTGATGGGTGTGGGATATGCCCAGGTGCCAGTCACCTGAGGCCGGCTCGGGCTTCCCCTGGGGGCCGATGACGAGGTCCCCGTCCCGACTGAGCCCCATGCACCCGGCAAGGAGCAGACCCGTTCCCAGGGCTTCGGCCCTCACGCCGGGATGTCGCACCCGGCGCGCTCTGTCCAGGTAGCGTGGCATGACGAGGCCGTCGAGCGCACGGGCGAGCTCGCATGGGTCCCCGAGCCCGCCGAGCGCTCTGAGGTCCAGCAGGTGGCAGGTCACCAGGACATCGGACGCAGGGGTCCCTCTCCCCCAGCGCATGGCTACCGCGCCCTCTCGGCAAGGGCAAAGGGGAGAACGGAAAAGCCTGTGGGGAGCACTGCTGCGGACAAGGAGAGGGCCCTTCTGGCGTCAATCTGACAAACGGATTGTATCAACTGGGTGTAATCGAGGACAAACCCTTCGGGCGGGCGCATGCTAGGGGCTGGAACCCCAAAGGACGATCGCGGCATGGGAGGTCGGGACATGGCCAAGAACACAAGGCAGGACACGCAAGGCGCGACGCGCCAGTACAGCTTGGGCGAGGAGATCGCCAACTCGATCTCTCACGGAGTGGCGGCACTGCTCTCCATCGCCGCCCTGGTCATCATGGTCGTGGTGGCGGTGAGTCACGGGGGCGGGTTCCGACTCGCTGCGGCGATAGTCTTCGGAATGTCCCTCTTCCTGGAGTTCCTCTTCTCTACCCTCTACCATGCGCTCGCGCCCGAGAAGGCCAAGCGTGTCTTCCGCATCATGGACCATGCAGCCATCTACGTGCTTATCGCCGGCAGCTACGCGCCGTACGCGCTGGTGACCCTTCACGACGAGGGTGGCTTGGTGCTCTTCTCGGTGGTGTGGGGCGTGACGATCCTGGGCATCGTTGCGGAGTGCTTCCTCAAGGAGAGGCAGCCCAAGTGGATGTCGGCCCTGGTGTACCTGGCCATGGGCTGGCTCGTGGTATTTAGGCTGCCGCAGCTTATGGCGCTGCTGCCTGTTCCAGGCTTCGCGCTGCTGGTGGCGGGAGGCGTCTGCTACACGCTGGGGACGGGGTTCTACGTGGCAAAGGGCGTGCCCTACCTGCACTTCGTCTGGCACCTCTTCGTGCTGGCGGGGGCCGCGTGCATGGCGCTCTCCGTCATTCTCTTCGTTCTTTAGGTGCGCAGGCGGCGGGGCACGGGGCCGGGCCTCGTTTTGCTTGTGCTCCAGCTGAGGCAAAGTGCAAGCAAAGTGGCCGCTGCAGTTGGATAGGCGACACTCCGGTCCGTCTGCTTGCACTTTGCCAAACGTGAAGCGCAAGCAGACGAGGCTTTGCTAGAACTCGCGAGACTCCAGCCAGTCGCGCAGGATCACGGCATGGTTCACCTCGGGATCCCGTGCCGCATAGAGCAGCGTGACGACCTCGCGCGAGAGAAGCTCCGCAGCCAGGGCGGCTGCCTCGTCGCTCTGGTCGAGCTCCATGAGGTAACGAGCGCGGAAGCTCTGGAAGTTTTCCGCCTTGTGGGCGAACTCCTTGCGGGCCTCGTTGGAGGGAGCGAGTCCCTTGGCCCAGAGGTCAGGATGCAGGCGCTCCTTGCTCATCCCGCGCGGCCAGAGCCTGTCGACCAGGACCCTGAAGCCGTCCGACCCGCTCGCGTCCTCGTACACGCGCTTGATGTTGATCTGAGACACGCCGCCGCCTCCCCCAGCTCGCCTACAAGCCATTTGTGCCCGAGCCGCGGCGGAGTATGCGCGTGAGAAGACAATTGGCCGACCGAAAATCCAATAGCCGACTGACCTCTTTATTACAAGACGGCGGGGACGGTACCATGAGAAGGTAGCCCCTTGGCCTGCAGAGGAGATGAATCCGTGTCAGACATCATCGTTGACTGCACGATCAACTTCTTGTCCCTTAAGAGGGCCCTTGATAGGACACCTCCTGAATTCGCCACGGCCTACGCATGGTTTCAGGAGCAAGAGGGAAGCTTAATCCCACGGCTGCCAATAGGTGAAGATGCCCCGGGGGGCGTCGAGGTGAAAATGGCATCCCAAAGGGGCATTCATCATCCGAATTATGGACAACTCCCCTCGAAGGGCGCTGGCAAACCCGTTTATGCCCTCTCGATCCACTCGGAGGGGCAACGGTATTACGCAAACAAGGATGTGATCTTCAGGCCCGAGGATGGAACGTGGACCCTGGACTACCAGGAGCACTCAACCACCAAGGGGAAGAGGGATACCGACAAGTCGAACGAGTTCCTCATGAGGAACCTAGAGGATGGAATACCCGTAGGCGTCATGGTTAGGGACATGGCGCGCAGCGGATACAAAGTGCTGGGCCTGGCCTTTGTCGAACAATACAACGCAGAGATGGGGACCTTCACACTCCATGGCCCCGTGAATGCACGAACGGAGTCTCAAGGCTCCTTCTTTGGGTTCCAAATGGATGAACTGACCAATGCACAATCCAAAAGGGCCAGGCAGCTTGGTGTGGCGGATTTCGACGAGGAGAAGGATTCGGAGGCGCGCCGTTTCGTGAGAGCCCTGCAAAGGGAGCGACAGACAAAGTTCAGGCAGAGCCTCATCGCGGCCTACTCGGGGACTTGTGCAGTATCCAGCACGGACGTTGTTGATGCCTTACAGGCTGCCCATATCGATCCCTATAGAGGACGTCGCTCTCAGCTTGTTCAGAACGGAATACTCCTGCGAGCCGACATACATCTTCTGTATGACGCCAACCTCGTCGCGATAGAGCCCGAGACCCATATCCTTCGCCTGGCGGATTCGATCAGGGGCTCAGTCTACGAGAGGTATGCGGGCAAACCCATCGCAATCCCCGGAGACCCGGCGCTGCGCCCCTCGGACGAGCTCCTTGGCAGGCACTTCGAGCAGTTCATTGCTGCTTGGAGCCATGCCGCATAGAGCGTTCGCTCAGCCACCAGTCAACGTCTTCCTTTTCCAAAGCGCTTCCCAATGGGCTTACGACAAGACTTGGAGGGAAAGGCCAGCGGCTATTTCAAAGGTGAACTGCCTCCTGGCAAAGCCATGCTCTTCCGCCCACCTCCACTCCCTCTCCCTAGCTTCAGGTGAAAAATACAGGAGGAAGGGCTTTAGGCTTCCATAGCTTCTCAACGTAATCTCCCTTCGCCGCAATTAGTCTTCTACGGCAGGGGGAAATCGTCAGACCTCCTATCCTGCGAATTGCGAATCGTAAAGTCCGTTTGTGATGGCTTGATGCATCAACTCAGCCTCAGAATGGACGGGATTTGCGTTTGTGCAAGGAAGAGCCAGCCCGTCGCCATCAAAGGCACTTCTTTCCTTGCACAAACGCAAATCCCGTCCAAATCTAGGGTCCATAGCTATGCGAAATGGACACTAACGCACTTTCCGTCCAGCGGGCTCCGAAGCCTCACGTGCGGCGCATCAGGCGCTCCGCCAACCATCCCGCCGCAAAGCCGGCGACTGCCGGGAGAATCCAACCCATGCCCAGGTCAGCCAAGGGCAGGAGGTCAAACGGCAGCGCCGCGCCCTGCACAAAGCCGTCGCGCAGGGCCACTATTACGCTGTCCACGCCACAGAACGTGACGCAGAGCTTCCATGCCAACGCCCCCTGGCCGACATCTCCCCTCTGAACCAGGCCCATGACCACCAACACGATGGCGATGGGATACAGCGCGGACAGCAGGGGCACCGAGTACTCCAGGATGGTCGTGAGCCCCACATTCGCAAGCAGGCACGACAGCGCGGCAATGGCCAGGGCCCAGCGCTTGTAGGACATGAGCTCGTACTCCATCGAGAAGTACTCGCTGATGGAGCAGATGAGGCCGATGCACACGTTGAGACAGGCGAGGAGGAAGATCGCTGCCACCAGGATGCTTCCGGCACCGCCGAACTCGATTGCCGCCGCTGCGGCGATGACCTCGGCCCCGTTGGCTGCGCCAGGTACCACGGATCCCATGACCGCACCC
Source organism: uncultured Olsenella sp. (assembly GCA_947253595.1). Lineage (GTDB taxonomy): Bacteria > Actinomycetota > Coriobacteriia > Coriobacteriales > Atopobiaceae > Olsenella_I. The sequence goes on from CAMXZR010000018.1 coordinate 13,424, forward strand.
AGGTAGCCGAAGCCGCAGTAGATCGCCGCCATGCATGCCCCCGCGATGACGCCGGAGCGCACCACCTGGCGGGCGATGCCCTCGGGACTCCTTACGCCGAGCTCTCGCACGTTCATGGCGATGACGTAGCCGAAGGCCAGGGCAGCCAGCACGTCCATTGTCTGGTAGCCATAGACGAAGCCCGCCACTCCCGCGACGCCGTCGTAGGGGGCACTGGCCGTGGCAGCGGGAGCGCCCGGAGGAGACACGAGGGTCGAGGTGACGAGGAGCACCACGAGCACGATGAGCGTGGGGCCAGAGAACTTGCCCATGAGCTCGGTCAGGCGGTTGGGGTGCATGGCGAGGAAGTACGCCGCGACGAAGAACGCGAGCGAGAACGCCACGAGGGCAACGGACGCGGAGGTCCCCTCGGGGAGGAGCGGGCGAACCATCTCGAACGAGGTCGTGGCGGTGCGGGGGATGGCAAGGAAGGGACCGATGGCCAGATAGGTCGCCGCGGCGAAGACTCTGGAGAAGGTCGGGTGGATGCGGTCCGCAAGCTTTCCCACCGTGTCGGAGAGCGCGATGGCAGCAATGGTGAGGACGGGGAGTCCCACGGCAGAGACGATGAAGCCCAGAAGGGCCTCGGGAGTCTGTGCGCCCGCCCGCACGCCTAGGAGCGGTGCCAAGATCAGGTTGCCGGCGCCAAAGAACATCGAGAAGAGCGTGATGCCAACGACCAGGCCATCGCGGGCCCCCAGCGCGCTCAGGCCCCTGTCAGATGCCAGCTGGTCTCTCTTCGCCATGGCGGTCCTTTCGATTAGCCGTTCAGAAGGTACACGATGTATAAGAATAGCGTGTTTCTAGCATCCATTCCGAAACTCTCTCGAGGACATTCGCGCGCCACAGGGGCAAGCCAACCGGAAATCCGGTAGGTCCGCCCCTGTGGCTGACACCAACTTATCCGCACTCTGATGCAAGCTTCAACCTACCCGCACGACATTCCCCTCCCCTACAGCTCCCTGCGCTGGTAGAGCCTGCAAGAAAGCTGCATGGAAAGCAGATAGACGGCGGCGCAGGCGAGGAGACCGATGGGGGCGAGCCACCATCCGAGCGTGCCCACGACCCCCGCCAGCCCCGCCCCCATGGTCTGCAGCGCAGCCTCCGGGAGCAAGCTCAGGAGAGAGGGGGCCAGGCAGGGCAGAACGACTATCATCCTCGCCCTGCTGGCCCCCCAGGCGAAGAGAAGGGGCAACTGCAGACTGAAGAGTAGGTGCAGCACCAGGTACGAAAGCAGCAGGAAGGCGAGGAGGCTCCCGAGGCCGAGCTCTCCCGAGGCCTGTGGCAGGAGCAGGGGGAGCAGCCATGCGCAGAGCAGGGTGAGCGCGGCAACGAAGAGCAGGACTCCCAGGCCGAAGAGCGGCAGGAAGAGGTAACGCGAGCGCACCATGTCCCGCCTCGTGACGGGAAGCGCCAGCCTGCCCTGCTCCCAGCCGTTTGCCTCGTCTGCAGCGAAGGCCCAGCTGAGGGCGAAGTACATCGTGATGCAGAACGCGATGACGGGGAAGTCGACGACCTGGTCGAGGGAGATCGTCGTGGCCTTCCCCGAGGCGTAGCTGATCAGGGGCGGGACAAGGACGATCAACGCCGTCGTGCCCAGCACCTGGCGGAGCCTCCGCACGATGAGGCAGAACTCGACGTACAGCATGGATGCCATCAGAACTCCTCCCCCTTCACGACGATCAGCATGAGCTCGTCGATGTCCGCCGCGTCGCAGGCGAGCTGCGGGTAGGCGCGCACGAACTCCGCACGGTCGGGAACCAGCAGGTCAAAGGACAGGTCACGTCTCAGCACGCGTGCGCCGCCCCCTTCGAGGAGACCGTCGGCACGCACGCGCTCGAGCTCCGCCGCCCGGAGGCGGGCGATTCCCATCACGTCGTCCACGAGGTCCCGCTCGCACTGGAATACGACCCTCCCACCGTCCACCATGAGGAGGTAGTCGGCGACGTGCTCGAGGTCGCTCGTTATGTGGCTCGAGATCAGCGCGGACCGGTCTCCCGACTCCATCCACTCGCGCAGGATCCCCAGGACCTCCTCGCGCACTATGGGGTCAAGCCCTGCGGTCGGCTCGTCCATGACCAGGACGCGCGAACCCGTGGCCAGGGCGCAGGAAAGCTGCAGCTTCATTCCCATACCGCGCGAGAGCTCGCGCACTCGCTTGCGGCCCGCATGGGAGCGGTGAGGGGCGTCGTCGTGCGGCAGGAGCCCCATGCGCTCAGACAGCTCCTGAAAGAGCCCCCAGTCGAAGCGCTCGTAGGCGAAGGCGTGCATGGACGCCACCTGCGCCACGCTGAGCTCGCTCGGATAGGGGCAGGTGGAGCTCACGAATCCGAGCGCGCCCTTCGCCTCGCGAAGCTCGGCGGGGCTCATCTGCGACACCGGACTCCCGAAAAGCTCCACCTCCCCCGCGTCGGGGACGAGGCTCCCCACGATCGCGCGCATGATGGTGGTCTTGCCCGCGCCATTCTGCCCCACCAGGCCCATCACCGACCCGCGGGGCAGGTCGAGGTCGACGTCCCTCAGCTCGAAGCCCTCGTAGGCCTTGCAAAGCCCCCTCACCCTGAGGTCCGAGGGCTCCCCGCTCAGGTCCAGCGTGCCCAGCTCCTGCCTGCAGCCCATGTGTCCAGCCATCAGCGACCACCCTCCTCCAGCACGAGATCGAGCATCTCGTGCAGCTCGTCGATCCCAACCCCTGTCTCGCGCGCTCTTGCGACGGCGAGTGAGAGCGCCTCCTCGACGGACCTCAGGCGCTCCTCGCGCAGCAGCTCGGGGTCCACGCCCGCGACGAAGCTTCCCTTGCCGGGCACGGTCTCCACGAGGCCCAGAGCCTCCAGCTCCGCGTAGGCTCGCTTGGTCGTGATCACACTGATCCTGAGGCTGGTTGCCAGGCTCCGTATCGAGGGCAGAGCCTCTCCCGGCTCGAGGGCACCCTGGACGATCTGGGACCTGACCTGCGTGGCTATCTGCTCGTAGATGGGCGTCCCCGAGGAGTTGGAAAGCACGACCTCCATCCGGTCTCCTCTCTGTTTATACTGTATATGTCGTATATATACGATATTCACTTAGCGGAGAAAGTCAAGGACGATCTGGGAGAAGACCGGCTTTCGCCGACGGATCCCATGCGAGGTGTAGTCCGTACGGAGCTCGCCCCAGATAACGACCTTCTGTCAACTGGGGCGAGCTCCGTACGTCTGACATGGGAAGGACGGGGACCTACGCGGCGAGCTCCCTCACGGCGGCGATGGCCACATCCACCTCATCCTCCGTGTTGAAGTACGAGAAGCTGAAGCGAACCATCCCCTGCTCGACGGTGCCCAGGGCGCGGTGCATGCGTGGGGCACAGTGCGCCCCCGGCCTGGTGGCGATGCCCCAGCGCTGCGAGAGCTCGTCCGAGACGGCGGAGGAGCTGTGGTCGCGGACGTTGAGGGCGACGATGGCACAGCGCTCCGCCTGGCCGAAGTCTCCGTAGATGCGAACGCCGTCCACGGAGCGGACAGCCTCCCAGAAGCGGCACATCAGCAGCTCCTCGCGCGCGCGGACAGCCTCCAGGCCAACCTCCTCCAGCCATCCCAGCGCGGCGGAGAGGCCCGCGATGCCGTGGTTGTTGAGCGTGCCGGCCTCCAGGCGGGTGGGATACTCGTCGGGCTGCGACTCGAGGAAGGACTTGACGCCCGTCCCGCCCACCTTGAGGGGAGCCATGTCGACGCCCTCCGCGAGGCAGAGACCACCCGTGCCCTGGGGCCCCATGAGCCCCTTGTGGCCGGTGAAACACACGACGTCCGCGCCGAGCTCGCCCATGTCGACGTCGTGCGCTCCTGCGGTCTGGGAGGCATCGAGGACCACCAGGGCACCGCATGCGTGGGCTATGTCGGCCACGAGCCGGACGTCCACCATGTTGCCCGTGACGTTGGAGCCGTGCGTCACGGCGACGAGGCGGGTGCCGTCGACCACCAGGCGCTCGAGCGCGTCGTAGTCGAGCCTCCCCTTCCCGTCCACCCCGGCGAAGCCCAGGCGCACACCACGCTCGTCGCGAAGGCGGTAGAGCGGCCTAAGGACCGAGTTGTGCTCGAGATCGGTGCTCACCACGTAGTCACCCGGACGCACCAGCCCCATGAGCGCGACGTTGAGGGCCTCGGTGGAGTTGGAGCAGAAGGCGACGTGGTCAGCGCTGTGGCAGCCGAAGAGTCTGGCAAGACGCTCGCGGGCAACGTAGTCGATGCGCGTCGCGGCGAGAGATGCCTCGCTCGTGCCGCGCGAGGCGTTGCCCATGCTCTGAAGGGCCGCAGCCACGGCATCGACCACGACCTGGGGCTTACGCATGGTCGTGGCAGCATTGTCCAGGTAGATCATGGTCCCCCCTCATGCGGGTCGCCCCGCCCCGGATCTCTCCGTAAGCGGGGCGACGAATCGTTCGCTGCCAATGGGCGGCTAGGGCCTCACGACGTGCGAGGCCTCCATCTGACGCTGTGCGATGACGTACATGTTGGTCACCTCGCCCACCTTGAGCTTCTCGGCCAGACCATAGAAGTTGAGGCAGGTACCACAGCTCAGGACCTCGACGCCGGCATCCACGAGGGCCTTGATGTCCTCGATGGAGTCGGAGCCCTCGGTGGTCAGCCTGACGCCTCCGTTGTAGAACAGGACGCATTTGGGAAGGACCTCCTGCTGGGTGAGGGCATAGACGAAGCCCTTCATCAGGGTATGGCCCAGCTCGTCGTCGCCCTCCCCCATGTGGTCCGCCGTGATGGCAACGACCACGCCGTTGCCGGGGGCGTAGCAGGCGTAGTCCGCAGGGTCGACGTCCTTGACGGCCTCGGCACCGCCGACGCCCACCTGAATGCTGACCTTCCAGCTGCCGTCGCCCGCGTCCTCGACCGAGGAGGAGAGGCCCTTCTCGCCCGCGAACTTCTGGAGGTTCTTGACGGAGGTGAGGTTGTCGACGGAGGTGACGACGGTCGCGCCCTCGGCTGCGGCAGCCACGGCCTTCATGGTCTTGACCACGGGGATGGGGCAGGCGTCGCCGATGGCGTTGACGTCGATGATCTCCTGGCTCATGTGATGCTTCCCTTCTTGGGACCCGAGTCCCAGCGTCTTGTGCTTGCCTACTTGACGAGCGCTTGCCTACTTGACGACCCTGACATGGGGCTCCCCCTCGCCGCGGGTCACGAACTCGCCCACGCGCGCGGCCGAGACGCCAGTCGCGCGGATGCGCTCCACCAGCCCGCCAGCCTGTTCCGGCGGGAGCGCGAACATGAGGCCGCCCGATGACTGCGGGTCGAAGACGACCTCCAGGGCCTCCTCCGGAAGGCCGTCGTCCAACGAGACGCGGTCCGTGAAGTAGTCCTCGTTGCGGTAGGTTCCGCCGGGGACGATGCCCATGCGCGCCATCTCGGCCGCGCTGTCGAAGAGCGGGACCGCAGAGTAGCTCAGACATGCCGCGACCCCCGCGCCCTCGGCCATCTCGCAGAGGTGGCCGGCCAGGCCGAAGCCCGTCACGTCCGTGCAGCCATGCACGTCGAAGTCACGTGCGGCCTCGGCCGCGTACTTGTTGAGGGTGCTCATCTCGCGGTAGAGGTCGCCGAGCTCCGACTGCTCGAGCAGCTCGCCCTTGACGGCCGTGTTGAGGAGCCCCGAGCCCACTCGCTTGGTGAGCACGAGGGCGTCACCCGGCCGCGCGCCGGCGTTGGCCAGCACCCTGTCGGGATGCGCGAAGCCCATGACGCACATGCCGTACTTGGGCTCATCGTCCGTGATGGTGTGGCCTCCGGCTATGGTGCAGCCCGCCTCCATCGCCTTGCTCGCGCCACCTCGCAGGATCTCTTCCGCAACGCTCACGTCGAGGCAGCTGGGGAAGCAGAGCAAATTCATGGCCAGGGTGGGCGTGCCGCCCATGGCGTAGACGTCCGAGAGCGCGTTCGCCGCTGCGATCTGGCCGAAGAGGTAGGGGTCGTCGACCATGGGCGGGAAGAAGTCCACGGTGCTGATGAGCGCCATGTCGTCGCTCACCTTGTACACGCAGGCATCGTCCGAGCCGTCATAGCCGATGAGCAGCCGCGGGTTGAACGTGTTGGGTAGGTCGCTCAGAACCTGAGCGAGGGCACCAGGTGCCATCTTGGCCGCTCAACCGGCCGCCTTGGTCATCTTGGTGAGCCGGACCTTCTTTGCCGTCATGGCTGCCTCCTTCCCCGCTCTTGCGCGGGACGGCATGTGTCCGCCGCCAAAGGCTCCCGCGCGTAGAATGTCTTGGACCACAGCGCCCCCGGGGCACCAGTCCTAGGAACCGCCCCAGGCAGGCACGGGAAGGAACGGCATGCCCCTCTCTGCTCCCAGGGATACCCTCATAGTAGCGTTCGACCGCACGACCGACGCGATGGCGATGGAGGCGGCCTGCAGGCGCGACGGCGTGCCAGGCAGGCTCATCCCCATGCCGCCACAGATATCCGCCGGCTGCGGCATGGTCTGGAAGGCAGACCCCGCTGACGAAGACCAGGTCGTGGACGAGATGCGGGAGCTGGGACTCAGGCCCAGCTCCCTGCACCGCATCATGATCTAGGCGAGAAGACCATCCGCCGTCACAAGCCGTTCCGGCTGACTACCTGCGGCGGCGCGGCACCGCCCCCTACGCCTTGGCCGGGTCCTCTCCCCGTCCCTTACTGCCCTTGGCCTCGCCTGCCGAGAAGACGAACATGAGGTAGCGCACGAGCGCGTAGACGAGGAGCAGGGTCGCGATGACGGTCTCGACCAGGACGGGCAGCTGCAGCCAGGCCGCGGGCGAGCCGAGCTTCGCCAGGCAGGCCATGGTCTGCTTCAGGGCCGTCGCCGTGATGACGATGGGAAAAGTATAGGCCGCGAAGCTGGGGGCGAACTTCCTTGCCGCAAGCAGGCGGGGCAGCTGGGTGAGCGCGCCCAGGAAGATTACGCTGGCAACGACCTCCATGAGGACGAGAAAGCCCGTACTCTTGGGGGTCACGGACTGCACGTAGCCCACGACGCAAAGGCTCGCGGGGGCCGTGCAGATGCACAGCGTGGGAC
>CAMXZR010000019.1 GCA_947253595.1 uncultured Olsenella sp.
CTCCTGGCCCGTCTCGACGCGCCTCTGGCGGGCCTCCTCCGCCTCGCGCAGGCGCTCCTGCCTCTCGGCCTCGGCCCTCTCGGCCTCCTCCGCCTCGCGGCGGGCCCTCTCTGCCTCCTGGCGCTCGAGCCACTCGCGCTCCTCGCGCTCGGCCTCCCGGCGGCGCCTCTCCGCCTCCTCGAGCGCCTCCCTCTGGCGACGCCTGTCGGCGGCGCGGCGCATGGCCTCGCCCATGTCGAGCGTCGAGAGGTAGTCCTGCTTGAGCGCCATCCGCTCGGCCTCGTCGAGGGACTGGGCGTCTATGGACTCGAGGTCGGCCTCCATGGCCCTGACCCTGCCCGTCACGTCCTCCTGGATGGCCACCTCGTTGGTGCCGTAGTTGAGCCACTTGCCCTCGGCACCGAACCTGTCGACGAGCGCCTGGAAGGGCACGGCCTCGACCACGACGCCGCCCTGGTCCACGTACCACGCCTCGATCGCCTGCGTGCGCGACTCCACCGTGAGCCTCTCCCACTCGGCCAGCGCCTGCTTGTAGTCGGCATCGACCGTGGAGAGCGGCCCGAGCAGGTCGCGCACCTGGGCCTCGAAGTCGCGCACGGCGTCCTTGATGACCCCGACCTGCGCGCGACGGGCGTCCTCGACCTCCTTGATGGCCTTGCGGGCGCTCGTCCTCGCCCTCTTGCTGTCCTTGTAGTCCTGCCCGCTCGCTATCTCGTGCGGACGGTACTCCTCGGCTATGGCCGCGACCTTGGCCCGCTGCTCCGCGAGCCACCTGTCGGCTCCGCTGATGACCTCCGGCGCGTCGATGACCTCGGGGGTCACTTCCTGGACCTCATCGCCCATCGTCACTGCCTCCCATGATCAGCGCCAGCGCGTCGTCCACGCTCAGGCGCACCCACACGTCGTCCGTGTCCATCGGCGAGCCCTCGTAGGAGCACATGCCGATGCGGGAGAGGTCGCGCAGCGTGACCTCCACCCAGTTCGTGCCGAAGCCCGGCCTCGCGCCCGTGGCGTCCGCGCCGGGGCGGTGCAGCACCAGGAGGGCGAAGCCCGCGTCGGCGTTGCCGCGCTCGGCGAGCGCCTGGCGGCGGAAGGCGGCGACGAGGCCCCGGGTGGGCGAGCCGACGTTCTTGCACTCGGCCACGCCCTCGTACCCGTGGGCGAAGATGCCGTGCACGTCGCCCTGGTCGGCGCTGCCGCTGAGCGCGGAGCGCCGTATCCGGTCGTCCCCCGTCACGCGGCGGGCGTAGCGCACGAAGCCCGTCTCGAAGCGCGTGCCCTTCGTCTTGCTCGGGTTGCTCACTTGATGACCTCCACCATCTTCCCGGCCGCCCGGTGCGACCTCTTCTCCCTGTCGACGGCCTTCCTGACCGTCGCCTCCTTCGCACCGTAGAGAGCCGCCAGGGCCGCGAAGGACCAGCCCCGCCGCCTCAGCGCGACCGCCTCGACTACCTGCCAGTCCGAGAGCGCGAGCCTGTTCACCTCGCCACCTCCCCGGACGCCTGCGCGCCCTCGCAGGCGCGGACGCTCTCGTAGTCCGACGTCCCCGCGAGGGCGAAGGCCGCGAGGAACGCCAGCAGGAGCAGGACGGAGACGGCCACCTCCCCGACGGGGCAGGCGTCCTCCCCCCTCGTCCCGCGCCTGTGCGATACTTGCCTCGACATCTGGACTCCCTCCTCATGTCTCCGCCCGCGCGCGTTGCGGCACGCGCGGGCGCTCTACCTCGTGTTCTCCCGCATCCACCTGTCGACCGCGTCGACCGGCACGCGGTAGCCCTTGCTCACCCCGTTCGGCAGGACGAACTCGAGCCGCCCCGCGTCGTGCTCGTCGCGCAGCGTGTCGGGCGAGACCCCCGTGTACCTGGCCGTGTCCGACACCGTGTAGGCCATCCTCGGGGGCAGGCCCGCCGCCTGCGCGAAGGCCAGCGCCCTGCTCCCGCAGGGGTAGGGGCTCTCCTCCACGCGCCGCCTGTAGCGGTCGACGCCCTCCTGGATGGTGCTGACCAGCTCGTCGAGCGGGTCAGCCGTGGTCACTGCCTCCATGCGCTCTCTTCCTCTCTGCGTCTGCTGGTTATTCGTGTGTGCAAATGGCTTGCGCACCGCGCTCGACAGTTATGTCAAGCAGATAGTCTGGTGAGCACTGATAGAGCTTCGATAGCTTCAGGAGGTTTGACCCTGATGGCTCCTGCTCCCCCGCTTCCCATCGGAAGATTTGGTTGACGCTCACACCTATGGACTTCGCCACATCCTTTGCAGACAATCCTTTGCGAGCACGCTCGGCCTTCATGTTGCCTCTCATTTCTCACCTCCAAATACATCCATTTGGATGTTTGAATGGTGTGAATTTACGCCCGTTCAGATGTTGTGTCAACCCCTTTTGGGCGTGAAAATACATCCAGTTGGATTTAATTGAGGAGGTGTAGAGGGCGATGTACGGCTACAAAATCGCAGAGGCGCGGCGTGCAAAGGGATGGAGCCAACAACAACTGGCAGAACGCCTCGGTACGACTCAGCAGCAGGTAGCGCGCTACGAGACTGGGCAGAGAGACCCAAAGGCGGACGTGATTCTAAAGATGAGCTCAGTACTTAACGTAACTGTCTCCTACCTGTTGGGCGTAGACAGTGACAGCGGCTACATCGAGGCCATTCCCGCGAGGTCCTATGCACTTCCCATCGTCGGACGCATCGCCGCAGGCGCGGCCCGCGAGGCAATAGGGCAGTCGGACGAGACCCGCCAGACAACCGAGGAAACCTACTCAGACCACCCGAACGGGTTCTGGCTGATAGTCGCCGGCAACTCGATGAATCGACTCTTCCCCGAGGGGACGCTCGTGCTCGTCGACCCGGACCTAGAGGTGCACAACGGCGACGTCGCCGCGCTGTTCGTCAATGGAGACGACGCGACACTGAAGAGAGTGTACTTCGATGGAACGTCCGTCACGTTGCAGCCGGAAAGCTACGACCCCGAGTATCTACCCCGGACCATTGACAGGGATGACCCTGAGGCGCCAGCGGTGCGCATGATTGGCAAGGCGGTGGCCTTCACGTCACCGGCAAACTGGAGGGCGTAGGACTTTGTAAGGCGGGATTAGACATGGGTTTATTTCATAGGAAAAAAGCCAAGGAAGACGGTCCCCGACCAGACGTCGAAGCTGCAAAAGCTCGTCTCGCAAGGCGCCTTGAAGAGGAAATGTGGGCCGAAGAGGACCTTCGCGAATCTGAGCGCAATGGGTCTTTGCCAAAAAGGAGCACCGTACAATTCAATCTCGATATTCCTGGTTTTCCGTTCACTCCCGGTACGTATATGGGTGCACAGGACTATATTGACGATGAAGGTGCAGAAGTACGTGGCATATGTTATGCAGACTCCACCGCAGTCGGCCTAATCTTGGAAACAGTGAACGTTCTCGTCCGCAGGCTTAATGCCCTTACGCCAATGTCGCGCATTTGTGCAGACCTCTCGAATGTCCATCCCGTCGAAGATGCGTACTCCTATATGCCAGAGCACTACGCCTGGATGTACATAAACCCACCAACCCCATCAGGTAAAGAGCCGAAGTACATCGCTTCCATTGAGTTTATTGCGGGACTAGAGAGGCCGAGACACATGACCCTAGAGGAGCTAGGGCTATTTATGGAGGAACATCCAAGCCCTGAGCAGTCATCGGGGAAGATTGACTATCTGCCAGATGGAAGGGTTGGCAAAGCAAGGCTGAGCCTTTGGGACAAACCCTATTTCTATGTCGCGTATTTCAAGCTCGTTGCTAATGAGCTCGTTGTCTCTCGATGCTCACGAAGTTTTGAAGGAAAGACGGAGGTCATCTACCGTCTCGACTAGCTAGCCACAGTGCGCGACGGCGACGGGCACGTCGTGGAGTTCCACGGCACGGTCGTGTGGTTCCAGAGCGCGCGGGAGATGGAGTAGGGAATGACGCAGAACGTCCAGGAAATGTGATGGTGGACCCGGCCCTGGAGCCCTGGAACGGCTGCGCCGTGGTTGCCGAGCCCACGCCTGGCGAGTCCGTGCTCAGGCGCTACATGCGGGGCCAGTCCAGCCTGATGCTGGTGGCGGACAGCTTCTCCGACCACGACGACCTGGTGTTCACGGGCGAGGAGGCCGACGTGAGGCTGCTGGGGACGGTGGTCTGGTTCCAGGCGGCGCGGGAGGAGGGCAGGTAGGGCGATGAGCCAGGACGTTCGAGAGATTCCGCTTGATCAGCTCCGCAGAGGTCCGGGGACGTGGTCTACAGGAAGGTGACGCTCAGGCTCTGGGATTTGCCCACTCGGAAAAAATAAAAGTGTTTTTTGCACGACCAGAGCTTTGCTCGGGTATAGTAGCGGCAGCGGTATTGATGTGGTGACCCCACGGGGCCCACGTCCAAGAAGGCGGCTGCCCATGCGGGTGGCCGCCTTTCTCTTTCTGGAGGAGTAATGGGAAAACCGTTCCTGACGATACGACAGCAGGTCGAGCTCCTAGAGAAGCGGGGCATGGAGACGGACTCGGAGACCCCGACGGTTCTGAGGAGGGAGGGGTACTACTCGGTCGTGAACGGCTACAAGGACCCGTTCATCGACCGCAGCGAGACGGTACGCGCGGGCGACGACAGGTATGTCCGCGGCGCAAAGTTCTCTGACATGTACGCCCTGTTCGAGTTCGACAGGTCGCTGAGGGAACTGACGTTCCACTACCTCATCCGTGCCGAGTCGACCGTTAAGACGGCCGTGGCATACTGCTTCTCCAACGTCCACCGCGACCGTGACGCCTATCTCCTCCAAGACTGCTACTGCACACGCAGCGAGTACGCGCACGCAGGGATGGACGCATCCCGCTACGCGGACGAGATATCGGGCCTCGTGAGCATCCTGTCGAAGACCCGCCGGAAGAGCGATGCCGAATTCATCAGGCACTATCGTGACGAGTATGGCGACGTGCCCCTTTGGGTCCTGAGCAACGGCCTCACCTTCGGAAACGTCGAGCACTTCTTCAACCTGATGAAGCCCGGTGAGAAGAAGTCGGTCTGCAGGATGGTCGTCCAGTCGACGAACAGGGTCGGGAGTGACCTCGGGTACCTCTCCGTCGAAAAGACCAGGGTGGCGCTCGAAGCCCTCGTCAAGTTTCGCAACATATGCGCCCATGACGAGCGGCTGTACTGCGCAGTGGTGGGCGGCCGAAAGCACATCAACTACGGACGCATGGTCTGGCACCTCGAGTGGTTTCTCACGGACGCCGAGTTCAATGAGTATCTCGCTAACCTCTTCCACCGTCTTAAGGAGGGGATAGATGGAAACGAGAAGGTCGCGGCCGTCCTCGAGCCGCTGGGGTTCGCGGAGCTAAGCAACCAGCTGGCGCGGCGCTGGGGGGTCGGCTAGACGGAGTCGTGCGCGACGGCGACGGGCACGTCGTGGAGTTCCACGGCACGGTCGTGTGGTTCCAGAGCGCAGGCGAGATGGAGTAGGGCGGCAAACGGATAAGATTCTGCCATCGACCATTTATCGCGGGAGGAAGATGGCATGGTCCTCGGGAGGCTCCTCATGCAGGAGGACATGGTAAGGGTCAAGTTCGGCGGGGACCTGGAGGGGGTGGACGTCAACACCTTCACCAGGATCATGCTCGACTACGCCCTCGTGGCCCAGGAGGCGGCGAGGGAGGTTACCCCGTCGACGAGCATGCGCGTCAACATCAGGGCCGTCGAGCGGGGCTGCCTCGAGGCCCTGCTGCAGATCTCCCCGGAGGACGTCAAGGGCGCGCTCGAGCTGGCCAAGGCAAGCCTGCCCCTCGTCCCGGAGATCATCAAGGTGGCGACGGACTTCTACCACCTGAGGCAGGAGGTGGCGAGGCACGGCGAGGTCGACTCGCACTCCCCCTCGGGGAAGGAGACTGTCGTAAGGATGAGGGACGGCAACACCGTCAACGTGGACAGCAGGACCTACAACATCTTCGTCAGCAGCCCGGACGCGTCTGAGGCCGTCGGCAAGACGTTCGAGGCCCTCGGCCAGTACGAGAGGGTGAGCAGCCTCTCCATCTCTGGGTGCGGTCGGGACGCCCCCGACTTCGAGGCGCGAAGGGACGAGTTCCCGGCCCTGGCGCAGGCGCCCGCCGCGCCGCCCCGGGAGAGGAAGGACGGGCTCTACTCGAGGCAGGGACTCAGGGTCATAAGGGCCATCTTCGAGAAGTCGACCACGAGGAAGTGGCTTTTCGGCTGGAACGATATGACGATCTCCGCCGCGATCTCCGACGAGGAGTTCTTCGACAGGTTCCCGGACATGTCCTTCAAGATGAACGACGTCCTGGAGGCCGACCTGAGAGTCGTGCAGGAGTACAACGCATCCGCAGGCGTGTACGAGAACAGGTCCTACGAGGTGGTGAGGGTCTGGAGCAAGCGCAACGTCCCCGAGACCCAGCGGATGGACGTCTAGGGCGACGGGGAGGGCGACGGGCGTCCGTAGCCAAGATCCTTGAGTGAATCATTGATGCAGGCTGGCGACCTCCGTTTACCGGCGATGTGCGAGCGCTAAATGTTTATTTAGATTTCGTCACAACAAAATACTAAAAGATGTTTTAGGGTATTCATTCGACGACATGGAGGAGCGAGGGTGGCAAAGAGGTCGGACGTCGTGAGGCTCCTCAGGAGGGCGGGATACGAGTCTCAGGGCGGAACGAAGCACGAGAAGTTCAGGGACGACCGAGGAATGACAGTCTTCGTTCCGCGCCATGATGAGCTCAACAAGTTCACGACGAAGAAGATCCTGGAAGATGCCGGAATACCGACCGAGGGGATTTCCTGGTAGAGGAGGAGTGCTCATGCAAAGGACGTATGAGTTCGAGATACTCAAGTCTGAGGGCGAGTTCGTCGCCATCCCGTTCGACCTGGATGGCGCGACGGAGGGCAAGACCGTCGAGGAGTGCTATGAGATGATCGCGGACTACCTCCGTGCGACGATCGAGGACGCCGAGATGCATGGGAAGCGTATGCCTGAGCCAACCTTTGGCAACGAGCCCCGGCATGGGGGGAGGGTCGTGCCGTTCTCGGTCGTCGCGGGGATAGAGACCGTCGAAAGGATGAGCAAGTCCGAGGCCGCGAGGGTGCTCGGGGTCACTCCCGGCAGGGTGACCCAGCTAATAGGCGCGAACCAGCTCGAGGTCTTCTCGGTGGACGGACGAGAGTGGGTGACCAGGGCCAGCGTCATGGCAAGGCAGTCCGACGCCCATGGCGGCGGCCGCCCGCGGAAGAGGGTGACTGGCAAGGCCCAGGCCAGGAAGGCGACGGCGAGCCAGGCCGTCGGCAAGCTGAACGTCATCAAAGGTGGCCTGGGCACGGAAAGCGGCTACAGGCCGACGAGGCGGCCGCCTTTCGGCCCTAGTAGCATCAGCATGAGCCTCGGCGACGCAAGGGAGGGCTAAGCGTGTGCAAGGAAATCAAGAATCCTACGACGATCACGGACCTGTCCCTGCTCTCCCTCTCTCTCGAGTCCCATGGCGCCAGCGACGGACCAGGCGACTTCGACGCTAACGTGAGGATCGACATCGAGTCACCGACGACCGAGCCGTCCGACGATGGGCTCATGCTGGGCACCACCACGGCACTGCGCGTGACGTCGGCCAGTCGGAATGACGGGTCGGACCTCTGCACGATCGAGATGAAGGTGGGCTGCACCGTCCTCGGCACCAGCGGCGAAAGCGAGGACGAGCTGTGGGCGCAGGCAATCGAGTCGTGCGTCGGGTACGCGAGGGCCCTAGTGAGGGGTCTCACGCAGGACTCCGCTGCACGTACCGCAATCCTCATCCCAAGGGTAGACTCGGCGTGGCTCGTGGCGGACGCCAGGAGGAAAAAAGCTGGAGACGAGGCGGGCGGGACATCCGTGTCTCAAGAGTAGCGACTAGGGACACAATGTGCCTTTTTTGTCCCCAGAAAACAATCCAGGGGCGCCCGCCGTCCCTGAACGAGCACCCCCGCACGAGATCTTGGCGGACCGTGCGGGGGCATGACCATCCAGGACGGGAGGTCGACGCCATTATGGCACGGCGCGCGATGCGCAGTAGCTGGGGAAGCGTCACCAGGCTCGACGCCCGCAGGTGGCGCATACGCTACTGGGGAAAGGACGCGAGCGGCGCCTACCGCCGCATGTCGGAGACGGTGCGCGGGAGCCGCCGCGACGCGGACGACCGGCTCGCCGCGCTCAGGCTCGACCACTCGGAGGACGCCCCCTGCCCCACCGTGGGCGAGTGCTACCGCCGCTGGTACCTCGCCGACCGTCAGAGGATGGTGGACGAGGGGGACCTGTCGCCACGGACGTTGCGCAACAGCAAGTCGCTGTGGGGCGCCCACATCGCCCCTCGCTGGGACGCCGTCCCGTGCGACGCGGTTCGTCCGCTCGACGTGCAGCAGTGGCTTCTCGGCATGACGCACTCCCAGGCGAGGCTGTCGCGCGTGGTCTTGTCGTCGGTCCTCGGCTATGCGGTGAGGTACGGCCTCGCCGACGCCAACCCCATGTCGGTCAAGTACATGATGCCGTCCGGCTCGACCGTGGCGCGCAAGGACGGCGGATGCTGGTGCGTGGACGACCTCGGCCGCGTGTGGCGGGCCATGCGCGGCACATGGGCCGAGCCCGCGTTCATCCTTGCCGCGCTCGGCTCATGCCGCGTGGGCGAGGCCCTGGGCGTTCGCGCCGACGACGTCCATGCCTACGACCACGCGGGCGTCAGATGCGCGATCGTCGAGATCAAGCGTCAGGTGAGCAACGATCGCGAGGTCACCGAGCGCCTAAAGAACGAGCAGAGCAGGCGCGTCGTGGTCATTCCCGGCCAGATGGGAGAGAGGCTCCTGTCCATCTCGTCGCAGGCCGACGGATGGCTCACGAGCGACGGAATCGGTGGGCATGCGTCCCAGAAGCGCCTGACCACGTGGTGGGCGAGGGCGGTCGGTGGGCTTGGGGGAATCGACCCGCACCCGTTCTCCTCCCTGCGCAAGTCGTGGCAGACGACGGCGAGGTGGACCCTGCGCCTGCCCCCGTGGGTCTCCGAGACGCTGATGGGCCACCTCTCCACGTCCGGCGGTGCCGTCACCGCAGAGCACTATGACCAGCCGTCCGCAATCCAACTCGCCGACGTGGTGTGCGAGGCCTATGCGCGAAGCCCATACGCCGATGGGTGGGCACAAGAAGGCTCCCCCACCGGCGAAGGGTGAGGGAGCACATGGGACGATTTGGGACATTTTGCTAATATGCAAGCTATCTACCTGCGGTTTTACCTGCCGTCGTACATCCCGGAGTAGTACTCCTGGTAGGAGCCGCTCGTCACGTGGTCGACCCAATCGGGGTTGTCCAGGTACCAGCGTATGGTCTTGACGATGCCCTCCTCATAGGGGGTCTCGGGATACCAGCCCAGTTCCTCGCGGATCTTGTCGGGTGCCATCCCGTAGCGACGGTCGTGGCCAGCACGGTCGGTGACGTGGCGGATGAGGCCTTCGTTCACGGCCGTGTCGCCCGTGGCCGTGGCCACCTCGGCAATAATCGTCTTGACGATGTAGATGTTGGCACGCTCGTTGTGGCCGCCAACGTTGTAGACCTCGCCCAGGCGCCCACCCGTGACAACCATGTCAATGGCCTTGCAGTGGTCGTCCACGTAGAGCCAGTCGCGCACGTTGAGACCGTCGCCATAGACCGGGAGCTCCCTGTGGTTCAGTGCGTTGTGAATCATGAGCGGGATGAGCTTCTCGGGAAACTGGAAGGGCCCATAGTTGTTGGAGCAGCGCGTGATGACCGCAGGGAAGCCGTAGGTGTCATGGTAGGCCTTCACGAAGAGGTCGGCCGAGGCCTTGGACGCGCTGTAGGGGCTGTGCGGGTTGAGCGGCGTGGTCTCGCGGAAGTAGTCGGTGTGCTCGGGGTCGGCGGGGCTCCCGTCGGGATTGACCTTCTCCGGGATGCCCAGGGTGCCGTACACCTCGTCGGTACCAACCTGAAGGTAGCGATGGTCTCCGAATCCGCCCCTGCCGTCGTCCCAGGCAGCACGACAGCAATTGAGCAGGTTGACGGTGCCCATCACGTTGGTGTCCGCGAAGATGCCGGGGTTCGCTATGGAACGGTCGACATGGCTCTCGGCCGCGAAGTTGATGACGTAGTCGGGACGATAGGCGGCGAGTGCGTCACTCACGGCCTTCTCGTCACGGATGTCCGCATGCAGGAAGACGTGGCGCTCGTCCCCTTCGATGGACGAGAGGTTCTCGAGGTTGCCCGCGTAGGTGAGGGCGTCCACGTTAACGATGCGGACGTCGTCGTGCTTGCGGAGCATGTACAGCACGAAGTTCGATCCGATGAAGCCGGCGCCGCCGGTGACGAGATAGGTCTTCAAGGAATGCCTCCAAGTGTCAAGATCCCAGGGGACTAGTACATCACATGGTAGATCGTAAGCCCGGCCTTGGTGCTGGACACCGGCCTGAACGTCACCGAATCCGTATCTAGGTCGCTGAGGTTGTGGTAGGAGGCAAAATAGTCCACCCCGAGCGTCCGGAGGTTCTCCACCGTGAGGGTGACGCGGATGACATCAGGCGACAGCAGCTCGAAGGAGGTCTCTTCTCCTATGAGCAGCTGGAAGTGGCAGTAGCGGTTGTAGACCTCCCTATGGCGGCCACCTGGATCGACCTGCTCCCAGAAGCCGGTGTTGGGATAGGTGTTGACGCTGGTGGCGCATCGCGCACCCGCAAAGACGGTCGCCTGCCCCAAGATGGAGTCGTCCGTGAGCCAAAGGGCGTCTCCGTCCACGGACGAGATCTGCCGCACGCTTTGGACGTAGGGGTTCCTGGAAAGGGCGGCGGTGCCCTGCTGCACCGGGTTCACGCATGCGCCGACCAGGACGATGGTGGCGCTCGCCATCAGGAGCAGCTCTCCGCGCGGCCGCCCGCAGAGCAGGTCTTTCGAGACAAGCGCCACTGCGGCGAGCAGAAAGGTGTAGGAGCAGGTCAAGGCCATCATCCAGGCATCCATGGCCTCGGGGGCGCCGAGCCTACCCACCAGGCAGTACGCTAGGGCGAGGAGCAGGGCGACAAGGGGGCCCAGGATGCGACGGAGGACGGGCGAGCGGGAACCGTCTCGCATCGCCTGGCAGCCCGCCTGCGCCCCCTCGTCTCCGAGCGCAAGCGAACGAACCAGGAGGGCCACGTCAAGGTACCCAAGGGCGATCATCGCACGCAGCGGCTGAACGTTGCTCAGGAGCAGCAGCTTGGCAAGCCACAGCGGCATGCCCACGCAGCAATAGACCCCCAGCACGAGCTCGGCCGCAAGAAGGCAGACGAGCATCGCGTCGTGGCGGCGCCAGAGCTGGCGGAGCGAAAGGACTATCCCCAGCGGAAACAGGGAGACGTAATAGGCCATCTCGCATGCGTTGCTGGGAAACGAGCCGCCCTTGAGGGCGCTGGCGACGGCAAGCGGGATCTCGTAGAGCTGGGGCACGAGGCCACCTCCGGCAAGATCCCTCTTGCCGGGATACTCGGATCCGGAAACGGCTGCGACGACGTCACGCGCCTGGTACACGGCAAGGACGCAGGCGCCCACAAAGACGGCAAGGCAGGCTGCAAGTGGCAGGATGCAGGACCTGAGGTCGCCCAGCAGCCTCTCTTTTCCCACCTCCTGCGCCCGCAGCGCCAGGACTCCCGCCCCCATGAGGGCAAAGACGTAGAAGAGCGACACCTGCCAGGGCGGATACACGATCAGCACATAGCAGCCGACGAGCCACCCGATAATCGCCGAGAGGAGCCAGCGCTCCGTAGTGCGCCCGGCACGCAGCAGGCGGTCGAAGGCCAGGACCAAGCCCTGGCCAAAGACGAAGAGCTCTGCCGTGCCATTGACCGCGAACCACCATTGCACGTAGGGCGAGAAGGTGACCATTGTTGCCGCGAGCGCCGAAAGGTAGTCATTTCGCCTGGTAATAAGGCGTCCACACTCGAAGGTGACCAGGAAGACGGCAACGAGCCTGAGGTTCCAGAACAGGGCCAGGCCCCTGTCGAAGCCCAAGACGAAGTAGCCCCAGAGGAAGGGCCTGAACAGGGTTGCGACGGCCAGGGAAGGCTGGGCGTATATCAGCGTGACATCGGTGCCGCCACCGCGCAGAAGCCCCGACACGGCGGGGAACCCCGTGAGGACCTGACTTCCAGCCATGGGGGTAAACACGAGCCACTCATCAGAGCGCACGATGCGATTGAAGCCAAAGAGGGTGCCCTGAAAGCTGGCTCCCTCCCCCATGAAGGTCGACCAACTCGCAATGGACGTGCCGCTTATCGAAAGGCCGACCGTCACGACGAGAAACGCCAGACCCAGCCCAAAGCGGTGGCGCACGGCGAAGCGAAAGGCCCTGCCATCGCGAAAGAGGAGCTGCGTCAGGACGAAGAGGGCAAGCGAGAGAAGGCCCAGCAGGAGGTAGAAGCGCGGGCCGAACACGTTGCGCATCACGTCCTGATTCCCCGCGCGCACATAGAGGGACTCGGCCACGAAGTAGCTCAGGTACGTGCCCGCGACAAGAGAGCTGGCCAGGCTCAGGAAGAGCGGGCCGAGGCGGCTCCAGGAAAGTCCACTTCCACGGCCTTCCGCAGAAGGCCCAGCGCCTGCAATGCAAACTCCCTTATCTGGCATTTTGCGAAAATCTCTCGCAATAGGAGTGTAGCGCCTCTCTCCATGGCCTCATCTGGTTGCCGATCCCACGCTCGAGGTGGCCGTTTCTGAGCGCCGAGAAGTGCGGCCGGTCGGCGGAGGCGGGATTGGCACGCTTGTACTCGTCGCTCGTACAGCGGACGACCTCGCAGCCGCTGCCGAACTCCTCGAAGATGGCCTGGGCGAAGTCGGCCCAGGAGCAGGTTCCCTCGTTGGTGCAGTGATAGATGCCGTAGTCCTCGGTGACCGCGAGCGCGAGGACCTCGTGCGCGAGGTCGTTTGCGCTGGTGGGGTTGCCCAGCTGGTCATCGACCACGGTGACCCTGCCATGCGACTCGGCGAGCCGGAGCATCGTCTTCACGAAGTTCTTCCCCACGTATCCGTAGAGCCAGGCGGTACGCAGCACGAAGGTCCGAGGGTTGGCGGCGAGCGCAAGCCCCTCCCCCGCCAGCTTGGAACGGCCATACGCGCTGATGGGTGCCGGCGCGTCCGCCTCGACTCGCTCGCCGGGAACGGTGCCCGGGAAGACGTAGTCCGTCGAGATGTGGACGAGCTTGGCCCCCTGGGCGGCGCAGGCGCGGGCGAGGTTCATGGGTCCCAGGGCGTTTGCCGAGAAGGCGGTCGGGAAGTTGGCCTCGCAGCCGTCGACGTTGGTCATCGCGGCGCAGTTGATGGCCAGTTCGTAGGGGCCATGCCCCTCGAACCACGCGTCTACCGCAGTCGCATCGGAGATGTCCAGGTCCTCGATGTCAATGTAGTCGACCTCCGCGTCCGCGTAGGCCTCGGGGATGGGACCGATCTCGGAACGTCCCTCGGCCATGAGACGGCGAAGCTCGTTGCCCAGCTGCCCATGCGAGCCGGTGACCAGAATCTTCATGCGGGTTCCCTCCCTTGCCTAGCGGACGATGCCGCGGGCGGAGCAGTAGTCGTCAAAGCCGGGATGTCTGGTGTCCTTGTCGGACAGGTTCACCTCAACCCCCTCCATCAGGGGCCACTCGACGCCGATCGCCGGGTCGTTCCACATGAGGCCACCCTCGTCGTTGGGGCGGTAGACGTCATCGCACTTGTAGCAGAACACGGCGGTCTCGCTCAGCACGTAGAAGCCATGCGCGAAACCGCGGGGGACGAAGAACTGGCGGCGGTTCTCGGCAGAGAGGAGGGCCCCCTCCCACCTGCCGAAGGTCGAGCTGCCCTCGCGAAGGTCAACCGCGACGTCGAAGACCTCGCCCTCTACCACGCGGACGAGCTTGCTCTGGGGGTGGTCGATCTGGAAGTGGAGGCCGCGCAGGACGCCCTGGGTGGAGGAGCTCTGGTTGTCTTGGACGAAGTCGGCGTCTATGCCGCCGGCCAAGAAGTCGGAGCGCTTGTAGGTCTCCATGAAGTACCCGCGGGCGTCGCCATATGCCTTGCAGTCGACGACGGTCACGCCCTCGATGGACGTGGGCGTGAAGGTGAAGTTCCCGGAGCTGATGGTCTCTCTCATGCGCACCTCTCAACCTCTCAAAAACTGGAAAAGACGTATATCCAAAGCCAAGAGTGTAGGACAAGCCGTCGAACCGCGATCAAACCGGCTCGTGCGACGCCATGCCGAAGTCGGGCTCGTCACGCGGTTGACGTGACGTACTCGCTGTACCTGCGGGCGATGTAGCAGTCCTCGTAGTCCCGCATCCGCTCTATGGGCTCGCCGAGGTGGGCTCGCAGGTGGTTGGACACGCAGTCGTACACCGCCATGCAGCTGAACTTCACGCCGCCCGAGAAGCGCGGGTTGCACTCGAGGAAGCGATACTCCCCCTCGCGCTCCTCGATGAACTCGAAGTTGACGCAGCCCACCACGCCGAGCTCGACTGCCAGCCTCTGGCAGGCACCCACGAGCGCATCGTCGTGAAACACGCGCACCGAGGTCCCCGCGCCGTTGAGGGTGCGCAGGAGCTCCCGGCGCGGGATGGCGGCGACCTCCGACCCCCGCTCGTCACGCACGATATCCACGGTGACGACCGGCCCCTCGACGAGGGGCTGCACGATGTAGCGCTCAGGATCGGGGGGGCAGACCGCCCGCCAGTCCTCGGGACCCCTCACGCGCACGAGGCCCTGGCTGCTCCTGCCGTCCAGGGGCTTCACCACCACGGGATGGTTCGGACATCTCCCCTCGAGGGAGGCCAGGGGCACGGTGGGGATGCCCCGCACGCCCGACTTGGAACCCTGCAGGAAGTCGGCCATGGCGCGCTTGTCGCGGCAGAGGGCGAGCGCGGACGCCGGAGAGATGAGCACCTTGGTGCCCAGATCAGCCAGCAGGTCGCGATGGGAGTTGAAGAAGTCCACCTCGACGTCGGTCAAGGGAAGGAGCAGCTCCACCCCCTCGCGCGCGCAGACGTCCGCGACGAAGGAGGCATAGTCCGCCTCGGAGGAGACGTAAGGGGCCTGATGGAAGGAGTCGACGAAGAGGCTCTGCGCAACCCACTCCGCAGGGTACACGTCCACGCCCACCACCCTGATGCCTTGGCCATGAAGCCCCTGCACCACGGCCTCTGCCGAAAAGGAGCCGATTGCCGTTACCAAGGCGACGCGAGGAACCATGGGCACCCCACCCCTATCCGAAGAAGTCGAGCACGGAGCGAATTACCGTGTCCCGGTCGGTGGCGGACATGCCGTAGTAGAGGGGCAGACGCACCAG
The DNA here is from genome assembly GCA_947253595.1 of uncultured Olsenella sp. Lineage (GTDB taxonomy): Bacteria > Actinomycetota > Coriobacteriia > Coriobacteriales > Atopobiaceae > Olsenella_I. The sequence continues at coordinate 15,310 of CAMXZR010000019.1, forward strand.
GCGCTCGCTCTCGCGCGTCGTGTGCAAGTCCTCCCCGTCGAAGCGACCGAATCGCAGGCCGGCGGGCGAGCTGTGCAGGGGGACGTAGTGGAAGACGGCCATGACGCCACGCCCCTTGAGGTAAGCGATGAGCTCCTGGCGCTGCCCCAGGTCGCGGCACTTCAGATAGAACATGTGGGCGTTGTGGACGCAACCCTCGGGAACGACGGGAAGCCCCACCAGACCCCGCTCGCCAAGCGGGGCGAAGGCGTCCCAGTAGGCCTGCCAGGTGGCCAGGCGGTCGTCGTTTATCTGGTCCGCGGCCTGAAGCTGGCCCCAGAGGTAGGCGGCGTTCAAGTCACTCTGCAGGTAGGAGCTACCACGGTCCACCCAGGTATACTTGTCCACCTGCCCACGGAAGAAGCGCTGTCGGTTGGTGCCCTTCTCGCGGATGACCTCGGCCCTCTCGATGTAGGCGGGGTCGTTGATTACGATCGCTCCGCCCTCGCCCATCGAGTAGTTCTTGGTCTCGTGGAAGGAGTAGCAGCCGAAGGCCCCAATGGTCCCCAGGGCGCGCCCATGGTAGCTGCTCATGACGCCCTGAGCCGCGTCCTCCACGACGAGGAGGCCGTGCCTGCGTGCGATGTCCATGAGCCGGTCCATCTCGCAGGCGACCCCGGCGTAGTGAACGGGCGCGATCACGCGGGTACGCTCGGTAATGGCGGCCTCGACCCTCTCCTCGTCCATGTTCATGGTGTCGGGGCGGACGTCCAGGGTCGCCCCCACCGCCTGGAACGCCGTCGCGGTGGACGAGAAGGTATAACTCGGGAGGATGACCTCGTCACCAGGTTCGAGGTCACAGAGCACCGCCGCCATCTCGAGGGCAGACGTCCCGCTCGTGGTGAGGAGGACCTTCTCGGCGTCGAAGCGCTCCTCCATCCACTTGTGACAGCGCTTGGAGAATGGCCCGTCGCCGCAGATCTTGTGGTTCTGTTCCGCCGCCTCCCTGACGTACTGCATCTCGGTTCCCACGTAGGGGGGTACGTTGAAGTCAATCATCTTGTGGTCTCCCAAAGCTGGTGTTGGTCGGCTCTATCGCCGGGCGCGTCCCGTCAGACACGAAATTGCTCAGGCAATGCCCCCGTTCCTCCTCCGGTTTCCGAGGAGGAGCTCCTCCCCGTCGGCGTCGGTCATGCCGACTCTCCGGAAGAGCTCGTCGGTCCTTCGATCGATCGCCTCGCGGTCGGACGAGCAGAGGTACACGCGGACGGCATAGGGCTTGTCGCCCACCTGATGCGAGATGAGCTCCCCGGGCCGGTAGTAGACGGTCGTCTCCCTGACGAGCGGGTCGGAATCCTCGGGGAGGCCGTGCACTCCTGCGACGCGCCCCTCCTTGCCGTGGAAGTAGAGGCCCGCCGCCACGTCAGTCAGATGGGGGTCGTGCCCCTCGAGGCGTGCGGCCGCTGCCGCGGGGTCGTACACGTTGTCGAGCAGCAGATCCTCGACGCAGATGCTGCCGGCGCTGGCGTGCTCGAGCAGCTCGTGCTCGTAGCCAAAGATGCGCCCGGCGCACTCGCAGACCCTGATGCCCCTGCCGGGACCCCAGAAGAACTGCATGCAAAGGGGTCCGTTCCTCAGCCCCACGTACCTGGCCACCTTCCGGAGCATCTCCGTTGCCTCGGGAAGCACCTCATCCGTGCGGGAGCTGGGATAGACGATGCGGCTCACCCAGGGAAGCTCTGCCTCGTTACCGGAGCTCTTCTCTCGGTCGGCGACCTCGAGGACGACGGGCCGCCCGTCCGCGACCCACGACATGAGGTTGAACTCGAACCCCTCGTCGTACTCCTCGACGAAGATGTAGGGAGCGTCGGAGTAGCCCGCCACCTCGTCGTAGGCAGCCTCCACCTCCCGCGCGTCGTTCAGGACCCTCACGCCATGCGACCCCCAGCCATCGGCGGGCTTCGTCACGCAGGGAAAGCCTATGTCCCCCAGGTCCTCGGCCACGTGCCCCTTCCTCACCCGCACCGTCCTGGGATAGGGAATCCCCAACTCGTCGAACATGCCCTTCATGAGGGACTTGTCTCGCAGATAGGCAAGCCGGTCGGGAGGAAGGGGGCAGTCCAGACCCGCACGATGGGCGATGCTCGCGCAGCACTCGGCGAGGAGGTCGGAGAAGGAGCTCACGATGCCGTCCGCACCGAGCTCCCCGCAGAGGCGCGCCACCGCCTCCGTGTCGCGTGGGTCTATGTCATATGCCTCGTCCGCTATCGCCTTGGCGGGAGTCCGGGAATATCCGTCGCAGACGATCGTGTGCCACCCGCGCTCCTTGGCCTTCCTCACGAGGGGGACGAACTCGTCCATCGAACCCAGTACGACCAGACGGTGTCGGTCTTCTGACACTACGCGCTCCCATCACCCCATGAACAGTCAGATGGAGAATATAGTAGCAGTAATGCGTCCTTGTCCCCTGCCCCCGGAGGAGCACTCATTGAACTGGGCCGACTACATCTACCTGCTTCCCGTCTCCGCCGCCTCGCTGCTGCTTGCCTCGCTGGCACCGCGCGCCCTCGGACGGGACGGGGACCGACCAAGAAGGCGCGACGCGCGCGAGCTCGCGCTCCTCTGCTGCGGGCTCGCGCTGGGCGTCGCCCTGGTATACGGTGCCATGCTCGCGGGCCGGCGGCTCTTCGCCTTTGGCCCAGGGGACGCCGGGACGGACACCATAGACCAGTACATCCCCTTCTACCTCAACCTGATCGGTCGCGTGAGGGAGGGGTCGTTCCTCTCCTTCAACTTCGACTACGGGCTGGGGACGAGCGTCACCTCGTTCCAGTCCTGGCTCTTCGACCCCTTCAATCTGGCCCTCGTCCCGCTGGGCCTTGCCCTTGGAGAGGAGCGGCTCGCTCTCGTGCTGGTCGTGGTACAGACACTCAAGGTCTTCTGCGTCGGCCTGCTCTTCGACCACCTCCTCGTGGGGTTCTGCGACAGCAGGCTCGCGCGCGTGGTGGGCTCGCTCCTCTATGCCTTCTCCGGTTACCTCATCCTGTGGGGGCAGCACTACTGGCTGGGATCGACCTTCGTCATCTTCACGGCGCTCGTCCTCGTCCTCGAGCTCCTCATGCAAGAGAGGACTTCCGTACGCCTCCTGCTCGTCTCCGTCGTCGTGGCCGTGGCGGTGGGCTGGAGCGCCTACACGGCGTTCATGTCGCTCGTCGCGGCCGCTCTCTACGTGCTCCTTCGACTCCCCTTCCACCTGAGGGGGTCGGGGGTCGTCCCCTACCTCGCCGCCCTCGCCTGGGTCGCGGCTCCCGTGGCCTGCGGCCTGCTCCTCTCTGGTGCGCTGTTCCTGCCCTATGCCCTCTTCCTCGTCAACGAGACGGGTCGCGTCACGGGCGGGACGCCCCTCCCCGCGCGCCTTGCGGCCTCCTTCGCGCCCATTCTTAAAAACTGGGTGCCCTACCTGCTCAGCCGCTTCGTCGGAAGCGGGCTCGTCAACACCGGTGCCGTGGGCTTCACCCCAGAGGTGGCCGACCTCGCCTCGACCAACTTCCAGCGCGGCTTCGCCTACGAGTTCCCCGTGCTGGGCTACTCCGCAGGCTGTCTCATGCTCCTCTCGCAGTTCTTCTCCTGGCTCTATCGCGAGGGTAGCCGCCGGGAGCGCGCGCTCTGTACGGCGGCCGCGCTCCTCGTGGTCTTCTACCTCTTCGACCAGTTCCTTCCCACGCTTCTCAACGCGATGGCGTACGTGAACTATCGGAGCAGCTTCGTCCTCGCCCTCCCCGTCTGCCTCGCCATGTCCATGGCGCTGGAGAGGCGCGTCATGGCGGGACGCGTCTCCATCCCTCCCCTCCTGGCCTCTGCCGCCCTGACCCTCCTGGTCGTCCTCTGGTCCCTCGCGCACACCCTGAACGGCCGGCTCGTCTGCCTGCTCTTCGCTGCGGCAACACTCGCCATCGCCTGGGCGCTGTGGATGATGGGAAGGCGCGGCTGGAGTCGCGCGGGACGCCTTGCCCAGGCGGCCCTGGTAACGGCGCTCCTGGCCTCTTCCATGGGAGACGCCTTCTTCGTGACCAACGTCCGAGGGACCCTTGGCATCGGGGACATGCCCGGACAGCGCTCACGGGACTATGACACCGTCGCCGCCCTACAAGAGCTCAGGGAGACGGACAGGGGCTTCTGGAGGGTCGACAAGCTGTACGCCGACTGGACGCCCTACAACGATTCCCTCGCCCAGTCGTATCCCTCGGCGACCACTTACAACAGCACCATAGACAGCGACCTCAGGGAGTTTCTCGACAGGCTCTGGCCCGAGGCGTACAACCAAGGCGGCGCTATGGAATACTCCCTCAGGAACGCCCCGGACTCCAGCGGCGTGGCGGGTCTGCTCGACGTCAGGTACGTCCTCTCGAAGGAGCCGTTGGATGCCCCCTGGGCCTCGCTTCGCACGAGGGTCGGCAGCGTGTACGTGTACGAGAACGCCGAGGCCCGGTCCCTTGGCACCCTGCGGCAGAGGGTCGTGGGCGAGAGCGAGGCAAACGCCCTGAGTGGCGCAAAGGAGAGACGCGCGCTCCTGGAGGACGGCATGATCGTCCCCGATGAGGTGGCCGCCACGGAGCCCGGTCGCAGGCTTGCGCAGACGAGCCCGAACGGCAGGGCTGCGGGCTTTGGCGACTTCGTCCGGAACGCGGATGGGTCCCTCGAGGCATCCGCGTCTGCGGACGCGGATGCCGTCGCCTGCGTCGCCGTGCCCCACGCCGACGGATGGAGGGTGCTGGTCGACGGCAACGAGGTGGAGAGCTTCCGGGCGGACTATGGCTTCGTCGGCTTCTTCCTCCCCGAGGGGGAACACCACGTCCAGCTGAGCTTCACGCCCGCCGGACTTGGTTCGGGCTGTGCGATGTCCCTCGCGGGGGCG
>CAMXZR010000020.1 GCA_947253595.1 uncultured Olsenella sp.
CCTGATCGACCCGGCCCATCCCGACGAGGGTCAGCTGGTGTGCCTGGGCTGCGGAAAGGTCCTCGCCTTGGACTGCCACATGCTCGAGGACCTGCACGAGCACGTGCGCAGCGACCACGGTTTCCGGATCGAGTTCTCGCGCACGGTGCTCTACGGCTACTGCGACGACTGTCAGGCGGGCCATCCTGACGTCTTGCCCGCCGGCATCGACTCTGCGGGGAAGAGCGGCTCCCATGCCTAGTCCCTCCTCGCTGCCGCACGGCTCCGCGCCACGGCCCGTGAAGACGTCCTCGCCCGCTGGCGCCCTCGCGATTGCGGCGTGCCCCGTCGCTCTCGTCCGCAAGGCACCCATCGACCTGGGGGTCCGCCTCAACATCTGAGCCCCGGGCCAGATCGAGCCCAAGAAGCAAAGACAATCCACAGGAGGAACAAGCATGAACAAGTCCATCAGCAAGAGCTTCGGTCCCGTCATGTCACGTCGCGGGCTGCTCGCCGCGGCCGCGATTGGCGCCGGCACGCTGCTCGCCGCCTGCTCGAAGCCTGCGGGCCAGGACGGCGCCGCCGCGACGGCTACGACTGACTCCGACAAGCTCAAGGTCGTCGCGAGCTTCTATGCCATGTACGACTTCGCGAAGAAGATCGCAGGCGACCGCGCCGAGGTCAGCTGCCTCGTGCCCGCCGGCACCGAGCCGCACGACTGGGAACCCTCCACCGCCGACCTGCGCAGCCTCGAGGCGGCCGACGTACTGGTGTACAACGGTGCCGGCATGGAGCACTGGGTGGACGACACCCTGAAGAGCCTCTCGAACTCCAAGCTCGTCGCTGTCGAGGCCAGCAAGGACGTCGACCTGCTCGAGCTCAGCGCCGAGGCGCTGGAGGAGGAGAAGGCCGAGCACGCGGAGCACGGCGAGGACCCGAGCGAGGTCTCGACCACCGACCCGCACTGCTGGCTCTCGCCCACCAACGCGGCGATCCAGATGTGCGCCATCGCGGACGGCCTGATTGCCGCCGACCCCGACGGCAAGGACGTCTACGAGGCCAACTACGACAAGTGGTCGGCCGAGGCCGCCAAGCTCGACGGCGAGTTCTCGCAGGCGATCGAGAAGCTGCCCAAGCGCGACATCGTGGTAAGCCACGAGGCCTTCGGCTACCTCTGCCACCAATACGGCCTCAACCAGATGGCCATCGAGGGCATCGAGGCCGACGCCGAGCCCGATGCCCAGACCATGGCCAAGATCGTCGAGTTCGTGAAGCAGCACGACGTGAAGTACATCTTCAGCGAGGAGCTGGTGAGCCCCAAGGTGGCGCAGGCCATCGCCGAGGCCTCCGGCGCCCAGGTGGAGGAGCTCAACCCGCTCGAGGGCCTCTCTGACGAGGAGATGGCCGCGGGCGAGGACTACTTCTCGACCATGCGCAAGAACCTCGAGGCGCTCAAGAAGGCCCTGGCCTGATGTCTGCGGGCTCGAGGCTGATCACGCTGCAGGACGTCCGCTTCTCGTACCGGGGCACCGAGGTGCTGCGGGGGGTCGACCTCGAGCTCGACGACGGGCAGATCTGTGCCCTCGTGGGAGACAACGGCGCGGGCAAGTCCACGATTGCGCGTCTGGTCATGGGCGAGCTCGCGCCGGATTCCGGATCGGTGCGGCTCTTCGGCCAGAGCCCGGAGAGCTTCCGCGACTGGGGGATGGTGGGCTACGTGCCGCAGCTTCCGCCGGAGGCGGTCTCTCGCTTCCCGGCAAGCGTGCTCGAGCTGGTGGACGCGAGCCAGTACTCCTGCGGGCGCCGCGCGAGCGGACGGGCGCGGCGCGCCCGGAGCGAGGAGGCGCTGGCCCGCGTGGGCCTCGCCGCCTACGGGAGGCGAATCATCCGCGAGCTCTCCGGCGGGCAGCTCCAGCGCGTGAGGCTGGCCTGCGCACTGGTGGGGGACCCGCGGCTGCTGGTGCTGGACGAGCCCACCAACGGCCTGGACAAGGAGAGCCGCCGCATCTTCTACCAGCTGGTGGCAGACGCCCACGACGAGAGGGGCCTTGCGGTCCTGCTCGTGACCCACGACCTGGCCCCGCTCGGTGAGCTGGGCTGCCGCGTGGTGAAGATCGCCGACGGCGTGGCCGTCGAACGCAGCGCGGACGATGGCGCTGGCGGCGCTGGCAGCGCTGGTGGCAGCGCTGGTGGCGGCGTTGGTGGCGGCGGAGATGCGCGCGGCGCTGGGCGCGGTACCGACGTCGCCGGACGGTCGGGGGGTGCGGCCTGATGCTCGCGTACGTGTTCATGCAGCGCGGCTTGGTGGTGGGCGTGCTCCTGGGCGTCGTGATTCCCCTGGTGGGGGTCACGGTCGTCCTGAAGCGCCTCTCGATGATCGGGGACGCGCTCTCGCACACCTCGCTCGCCGGCGTGGCCGCAGGCCTGGTCGGCGGCCTCAGCCCGGTGGGTGGTGCCATTCTCGCCTGCCTGACGGGAGCCCTCTGCATCGAGGGGATTCGCCGACACTTCCGCGACCAGTCCGAGCTCGCCGTGGCCGTGGTCATGGCGGCCGGAATCGGGCTCGCCGGCGTGCTCTCGGGCTTCGTGCCCAACGCCTCGAGCTTCAGCAGCTTCATGTTTGGCAGCATCCTCACCGTGAGCGCGGAGGAGACCACCACCATTGCCGCCATCAGCGCACTGGCCGTGCTCGTTTGCCTGCTCATGCGCCGGGAGCTCTTCCTGATGTCCTTCGACGAGCGCCACGCGCGCGCCGTGGGGGTGCCCGTCTCGGCCGCGAACTTCGCCTTCGTGATCGTGGTCGCGCTGGTCGTGGCCGTGGCGTCGAGGACGGTCGGCTCGCTGATCGTCTCGTCGATGATGGTGGTGCCCGTGGCCTGCGCGCTGCAGCTCGCCCGGAGCTGGTGCCAGACCTGCGTCGTCTCGAGCGTGGTGGGCGTCGTGACCACGGTTGGCGGACTGGTCGTCTCGTACTACTTTGGGCTCAAGCCGGGTGGCACCATCGTGCTTATGGCGGTGGCCCTCCTGCTGGGCATCTTTGCCGGGAAGAAGCTCGTCTCGCTGGCGAGGTAGCGCCGTGGGCGGAGGCCGGGACGCTGACGCTCGGCCGAGGCGCCGCCGCTGTCGGGACTCCGACGTTTGGGGTGGCGTTGACAGCAAATCACGCAGAATGCTGTCGTTTTCTTTCACTAACTGGGGAAACGCGAAAGATGACAGCATTCTGCGCAATTTGCTGTCGCTGCCAGCCTCCTACCCCAGCCGGGCGAAGAACGCGCGGGCGTTGGCGAAGAAGAGCCTCTCGCACAGGTCCTCGCCGAAGCGCACGGACATGCGCTCACGGAAGGCGGGCAGCGTCTGGCAGCCGTCGAGCCACGCGGGCACGTCCGAGCCGTCGTAGTCGCTGCCCAGGGCGATGACGCCCTCACCGCCCAGGTCGAGGAAGTGCTCGACGTGGGCCGCCAGCTCGTCGAAGCTCACCTCGGGCGCGGGGTGGCCCGCCGCCATAGCGCCCATGGCCTCCGCCCGCTCGGTGACGAAGCCCCGGAAGTAGTTGAGCCCCACGAGGCCCTCGCGATCCGCGATGGCGCGGAACTGGTCGTCCGTCAGGTTGCGGGGGTGCCCGCAGATGGCACGGCTGTTGGAGTGGGACGCCACGAAGGGCGCGCCCGAGCATGCGAGCAGGTCAGCGAAGCCCTCGTCGTTGAGGTGGCTCACGTCCACGACCATCCCCAGCTCCTCCATGCGCCGAATCGCCCGCCTGCCGAAGCGGCTCAGGCCGTCCGTGGTCCCGTGGCCGCTGGCCAAGGCGTTTTTTCCATTCCAGCAGAGGGTGACCATGCGCACACCGTCCTCGTGCAGGCGGTCCAGGTAGCCGAGCTGCTCGCCGATGGGGGCCGCGCCCTCGAGGGTCAGGAAGGCGGCCACGCGTCCGGAGGCGACGGCTGCGTCTGCCTCGCTGGCTGTGCGAACCTGCGTCACGGCGTCGGCGTGCCGGGCGACCTGCTCCCTGAAGTAGCCCAGCGCGCGCTCGTAGGCGATGCGGGGCGAGAGGGGCGTGCCTTCCAGGTCCTCGGGCACCCAGATGGCGAAGCACTGGTACCAGCCGTCGCTCGCGGCCCGCCTCATACGGGCGAGGTCCAGGGCGAGGCGGTTCTGCAGGAGGTCGTCGCCGTCAAGGGGGCCGAGGACGCTGCCTATGGCATCCACGTCGCGCAGGGCGAGGGCGTCAATCGTGTCGCAGTGCAGGTCGAACACGCGCATGTCTGCCTCCAGGGGCATGGGGTGAAGAGGGATGGGCATGGGGTGGAGTGAGTATACTCGTGGGCGGACCGCGTGCGGCTGCAGAGCCGCCGTCCTCCATGCGAATCGAAGCCCAGATGCAGGGGAGAGGCCCATGGCCACTGACGTGCGACTCATTCTCACCGACATAGACGGCACGATTCTGCCCTACGGGCAGAAGGCCGTGGGACGACGCACGCTTGCCGCCTTTCATCGGGCGCTGGACGCGGGGGTGCGCATCGGCCCCGCCAGCGGTCGCGGACACCAGTGGATCGCCCCCCTGCTCGGCGGGGACGAGGCCTGCTGCGCCACTGCCCTGGCATCCAACGGCATGCAGGTCTACCTGGACGGGGAGCTCGTGCACGAGGAGCTCCTGACGCGGGGACCACTCCGCCGGCTGGCGAAGGCCGTGGCGGGCATCGACGGGGCGGGTGCGGTGGTCTTCGACGATGCCACACCGCTCCTGGTCCAGGGCTCCCTTGCCGACCTCGAGGCCTGCTTCCCCTCCTATGCCGTGCGCTGCCGTGTGGTGGACGACGTTCCGGAGACGCCGACGGTCAAGGCGAACGTGTTCTTCGACGGAGACCTTGCCGCCATGTATGAGCTCGCTGGTCGCCTGGCGTCCGAGCTTCCCGAGCTGGGCTTTGACGTGCCGCAGCCGGGCTGGATAAACGTGATGACGGCTGGCTGGGGCAAGGGGCCCGCCATCGACGTGCTCTGCGAGCGGCTGGGAATCGGCCTCGACCAGGTCGCGGTGTTCGGCGATGGGGGCAACGACGTGAGCATGCTCGAGCACGTGCCGCTCTCGTTCGCGGTGGAGGGTGCGGTGCCGGAGGCCAAGGCTGCGGCGCGCTGGCAGTTGGGCCGCGTGGAGGACGAGGTCGTGGCCGAAGCCATCGACTCCCTCGTCAGGGGAGAGCTGCCTCGCTAGGTCCTGGGGTCAGCTCCGACGTCGTCACGTTGCGCGTGGCGTTCCCTCTTCTCCCTGTACATGTCCTTGTCTGCCTCGCGCATGAGTAGCTTGACGTCAGCGACGCCGTTGACCATGCCCTCCGCCATTCCGATGGAGAAGCCCAGGGGATGGCCCCTCACCACGAGCCCGTTCTGGCGCGCCCTGGTTTGGAACGACCTCCTGCCATGCTCGGCATACGCGCGGAGTCCCTCCCTCCCCATGCTCGACGAGACCAAGGCGAACTCGTCCCCGCCCAAGCGATAGATGCGGGTGTGCGCGTCGAGGTTGATGGACATCCCCGAGGCGAGCAGAGACAGGATGCGGTCCCCCATGAGGTGTCCGTAGGCATCGTTGTAGTATTTGAAGTTGTCGATGTCGATGAGCGCGAATGCGATCCTCTTCCCCACCCAGTGCTCATGGTCCTGCTGCAGGGCTCGGGTGTTCCGCAGCCCCGTGAGCTCGTCGTAGTACGAGTAGTGCGCCAGCTGCTCGCGCGCTTGCGCCCCATGAACGTACTTGTAGTGCTTGATGCAGCACGAGACCATGAGGATGAGGCAGAAAATCTGCAGATTGACGATGTTTCCATGGGTCAGGACACCCGCCTGCCTCGTGGCGCGCAGCATGAAGTCGAACGTCACGAACAGTACTGGGATGAAGGCGAGGGGCCTGACCACGAAGATGCAGGTGATGCTGACCATCTGGGTGAGGAACGCGTACGGACCGTTGCCACGAGCGATGTCCCCGAGCGAGACGTAGATCCCAAAGGCGATGCTCGTCATGATGAACTGGATGACCGCGACCCGGGGAAGCACCTTGCCACCAAGGCTCTTCCCGTAGTAGCGCAGGGTGCAGGTCTTGAGGAACAGGGCGCTCAGCAGTTGGACGGTATACGCGACCCTGTGCTGGACGATCCAGCCTGACCCCACCCTCTCGATCACCTGTGGGTCCCTGGACATCATGAAGCTGTTCCACAGCATGTAGCATTCCACCGCGATCACGATCAGGGCGAGGGTGGCACCGTATTGCAGGTTAGCGGCGGTGACGAAATCCTTCTCGAAGGGGGTCTGCCGCCTGATGCCGAGGGCGTCTTGCAGCATCTTTCCAATAGATTGCGGGGAGGGGGGTCACTGATGCTCTTGTTGGCTCTGCCGCGTCCGTTCCCATGGCTCGTCCGCTCCTCGCCTCGGTAGGTTTGGTCTCTTGGCAATGCATGATGCTGTTTTGTCGAGCGCGCTGCAAATGATGGCACGTGTGAGCGAGTGAAAAGAAGGGGACGAGAGGAGAGGGTGCCCGGCTCTGAATTTCAGCTTGAATTAGCCCTCAATCTACCTTAGACTGAGAAACGGCAAAGTTGTCGAAAGACAACGACACAAAGCTATAGGGCCTTGACTGGCAGCCAGCTGCATTCTCCGTACAGGAGAGGGCAGCTGGCTGCTTTTTTTGTTGGCGAGATGCCCTAGGACATATGGGGCGATCGGATAAGGGGGAGCGGAATGAAGGGTGGGGCAAAAGCCCTGCATGACTCCATGGAGCTCTCTGGCAAGGTGCAGAGGAAGCTCGGACGAGCCGAACTCCTCGAACTTCTTGTGCAGGTCTCCCAAGAGAACGATGACCTCAGGAAAGAGAACGAGCGCCTTCGCTCCCGGCTGAACGACAGAAGGATCGCGCTGGGCGAGGCGGGTTCCATCGCCGAGGCCGCCCTCCGTCTGAATGGGATCTTCGAGGCTGCCCAGAAGGCGGCCGATGACTACCTCCGTTCCGTCAGGCAGCTCATCGAATCCGATGGGACCGCCTCGGTCGGCAACGTGCCCGATTGCAGTGCAGCCAAAATGCCCGTTCAGCCCGAGCGCGACGTGGACGCTCTTGGGCGGACCGTCGCCTCTGAGCCCATCGCTTCGGAGCGGCCTGTGGCTGCGTCACGCGATGCTGCCGGCATCGACGCGACGGTTCCCGGCATCGACGCCGATGCCCCTGCTCCTGACGCCGCCAAAGGGAAGGGAGGTGCCGATGTTCCCAGAAAGAGGCCGGGGCACGCCAACTGGCTCTAACGACTCGACGGCCATCGCCTTCCGCCCGACGACCTCCCAGCTCGAGGAGGAGCTCTTTGCCGCTCGTCGCAGGCGGCGCTATGCGCGTACGGTGCGCAGCATGCTGGGTACCTTGGTCGTGGTGGCCGCAGGCGCAGTCCTGATCTCCACGCTCATGGCGCCGGCACTTCAGGTGACGGGCACCAGCATGGAGCCCACGCTGGAGAACGGCGACATAGTCCTGGCCTCCAGGGGCTCGGCCTTCAATAGGGGCGACGTCATCGCCTTCTACTACAACAACAAGATCCTTCTCAAGCGCGTCGCCGGCCTGCCGGGCGACCAGGTGACCATCGACGACGAAGGCAACGTCATCGTAAACGGCGACAAGCTCGACGAGCCCTATGTCATGGAGAAGAGCTTCGGCGAGTGCGACATCGACTTTCCGTATCAGGTTCCGGACGGTAAGTACTTCGTCCTTGGGGATCATCGCTCGACCTCGGTGGACAGTCGTTCCAGGAGCGTCGGATGCATCCCCTCGGACCTTGTGGTTGGAAAAATCGCCCTTAGGGTGTTCCCCTTCGAAAAATTGGGGGCGGTCTGACATGTCAAGCCAAACGATTGCGAGTGAATCATGAACGCTAAGTCATGAACGCTAAGTTGGCTGCAAGGGTACGTGCCCTCCTGGGCAGTCGCAGGAGCAGGCGTCGCCTGCTCGCCATGACGGGCGCCTTCTCGCTCCTGGTCATCGTGGGGGTCTTCGCCACCCTCATGATACCTGCGATAAGCATGGAGCAGAACGCACCGCTGCTGGAGGCGAATCCGGCATCAGCCGAGGTGGGGAAGAGCCTCTCCGTCAAGGTCACCGCCTCCGCGCAGGCAAAGGACGACTCCGTGTTCGTCCTTTCCGAGACGGCCTTGGGCGGCAAGCTCGCCGAAAGGTACGTCTTCGACGACAAGGGCACGGCCAGGCTCGAGACCACCGAGGGCCAGGAAGTCCTCCTGCATCGGGTCGACAAGACCAAGGGGCCTGCCGAACGGGTTGCCATCGCCGAGCAGGCGATTGCGGATGCCAGGACAAATGACGTGGTGGACGCGAGCCAGGCCACTGCCGATGCCATGGCAGTGGCGGTCGGTGGCAAGCAAGCCGATGCCGCTGGCGTGAGCGAGGACGTGGTTGAGGCGGAGAATTCCGTTCTGCCGATGAGCGGAGGCGGTGACGCTGCGGCCGCGAGCGACTCTGCGGACGAGCCAAAGAGCGTGGGGGAGAAGAGCCTCTACTGGTTCGTCGTCCCGCGAGGAAGCTCCGTCACCTTTATGGTCGATTACGTGTCTGTCGACGCGATCGCCGTGGAGCCTTCCAAGGCTCAGGCTGAGGTCGAGCAAGGGCCTGCGAGCGAAGAGGAGGAGGCCGAGGGCGAGTCTGCGGGTGCGGAGGATGCCGCGAGCGAGCAGCACTCCGTCCGCCTGTTTGGCGCCTCTGGCGTCACATACTCCAAGGCCATCCAGTCGCTGAGCGACTTCGACGCGAAGAAGGACGAGCCTGGCGCCGCAAAGGAGGGGAGGATCCTCGACATAGAGTGGGTGGCCCCCACCTCTGCGGGTGCGGACAAGGCCTCCTCTGGCGATGCGGCCGCTGTGGCAGGGGAAGCCAAGGATGCCTCTGCTGCGACGGGAGATCCGGCAGTCCAGACCAACCTGACCGACCAGACAATTACGGCGAAGCTCTATGCAGATGCGAGCGAGACGACCGCCTCGACGGCACAGGGCGTCATCATCACCCTGCAGGGCAAGCTCCCCGAGGGGGCAAGGGCCTCCGCGCATCCCATCGAGGCGGAAATCGACGACCAGACGGTGCTCGCAGCCTATGACGGAAGCTCCATGACAACGGAAGGCAGCATGGCAAGGCCGAGGGGTAGTTTCATCGGCGGGCTACTGTCCGTAGCCGGAATCTTGTTGGTTGCGTCTGCCGTAGCGCTCGCGTTCCATAACGTCATGCTGGACCGTGGGTCGAGGCAGGCGCAAGCGCCCATTCTCTCGGAGCTCGAAGCATACGTGGCGGGAGCGAGCCGTGGCGCCCCGGAGGGCAACATGCCCGTCGCAGAGGTCGACGGAATCCAGTACGTCGGAATACTGGAGATTCCGTCCCTGGGCCTCTCGCTTCCCGTCCAGTCGACATGGGACGATGACACAGCCGAGGTTACCGTGTGCCGTTGGTCCGGCACGGCATATGACGATGACCTGGTGATTGCTGGAAAGGCATATTCCAGCCAGCTTGGCGACGTGGGGGACCTGCGAGGCGGCGACGAGGTCGTCTTGACCGACATGTATGGGAACCGCTTCGAGTATCGGGTGGTCGGCCTGCAGGAGGCCTTCGAGGGCATTCTGAGGGAAGGCGAGGAGCAGGATGCCGATTCGCTTGATGGATTCGACCTCTCGCTCTGCACCTACTCTTCCGGCGGGCTCTCGGGTCTCACGGTGGGCTGCAGGAGGGTTTCGTAAACATTACTCATATGCGCCGCGCTGACCTTTTGGGCGTAAGTCCGGATAAGCTGACGAATCTCTCTGACCTCGTAAAACTCCTGGTGACGGATGGGGACAAGGGCCTCGTGGCCGGCTACAAGTTCGCTCGGGATGCCGCCGTCGTGGCCTTGGAGCCTCTAAACTCTTATACACTGGTACAGACCTGAGTGACCTGACCAAGGGTTCGGGCCTGCTCGACTAGGAAGGACGTCGCGTCGCGCGTCTGCATGCTGCTGCCACGACAGGCGGATGCCGTGCGCCCGACACGTTTACGAAAGGATTCGCACATGTCAGAAAGCAAGGGATACTTCTCTCGCTCCTGGGCACTCATAGGCAAGGAGCCAGGATGGTACAAGGTGCCGCTCGTCATGGGCATCGCCAACTTCGTCCCGATTGCCGGGGCGCTCGGGACCTCGGGCTACGTTCTCGAGTGGTCGCGCCTGATCGCCTGGGGCGCCGACGTCGCGCCGAAGCGGCATGACATCAGGGTGGGCGAGTGCATCAAGAGCGGATGGCGCGGCTTCGTGGCCATGATTGGCTGGGGAGTGCTGCTGGGAATCGTCCTCTCGCTGGTCTCGTATGCCTTCGACGGCGGTCTGGTTCCGTTCCTCCTGTCACTCGTCGTCGGGGTCTTCAGCGGTACGGTCCTGGCCGTCTGTGGCGTGAGGGCGGTCATATACCAGAGCTTCGCGGCGGGGTATAGGGCAGACCGCATCTTCGACATGCTCAAGAGGGACTTTGGCGGCATCGCCAGGATTGCGGGCCTCTGCATCCTGATCTCGATGATCATCACGCTGGCCATGTATCTTGTCGCGCTCATCGTGTTCATCCCCCTGATCACCAAGGTGATCGGTATGGCCGCCCTCACGGGCACCCAGGCGTATTCGCCGTACATGGACGACTCGTACTACATCTACAGCGAGACCATCTCGATGTTCACGAGCATGATTCCCATGCTGCTGGTGATTGGCTACCTCGGATCGGTCGCGACCTCGTTTGCGAGCCTCGTGCAGTATGCGGCGATTGGCCTGTGGATGAGGCAGTTCAACGTCCCCGCGTGGGGTGCGAGCGGAGACCCCCTGCCCCAGGGCCTCATGCTGGACGCCGCCTCGGCGGTTCCTGGGGTGCCGGTGGACCCGACTGCCGGGACGACTGAGGTCGCGGGCGTCGCGCCGGTGGACCCGACTGCCGGGACGACTGAGGTCGCGGGCGCCGCGCCGGTGGCCCCTGCCGCCCCGATCGCAGAGGTTGTCACGCCCCTGGTCGTGCCGGCTTCGATGGATGCCCCGACCGAAGAGGCTCCTGCTGCGGCTGCAGAGGCTCCGACCGGCGAGGCGGCCGCCGTGGTCGAGGAGCTCACCGTGGGTGCGACGACGGCTGCCGCGCAGGTGGTGCCGACCGACGGCACGGTCGGCGAGGAAGCGGGTGTCACCCCAGCCGCCGACGGGGCTGCGAACGATGACGCTGCTACGGGCGAGGACGCAGCCGCGGCTTCCGACGGTGCTGCGGACGAGGGTACGACCCTCTAGTCTCCCACCAAGCTGCCTGACTGCTCGGTCACGCCCGGGGCTGCTGTGCGCGGTCCCGGGCGTTGCGTGTCGACGGCCGCGCCCCTCCATCCACGTCCCGATGTGCTACCATACACCGAAGGCAATGACGGAGAGGTTCGCGACTCGCGTCGCCAGCGGACAAGAGAGGGCACCCACCGGCTGAGAGGTGCCTCCAAGGCTGAGCTGCGAAGTTCACTCCACCAGCCGCGACCTGAACGCAGCGTGCCACGGGCACCGCAAGTAGGGAAGCCGTCGGTCCCACGACACGGGGCGAAAGAGCGGGCACCCGCGAGAGAAAACGTGGGGTCAATCAAGGTGGTACCGCGGAATCATTCCGTCCTTGGGCTTTTGGGCCCGAGGGCGGTTTTTCGTTCCTGGGCAGGATGGCGCCGGCAGCCCGCCGGTGGCGACGAGAGGGGTTTCTCAACATGGCAATGTCCGACGACCTGAGGGCCATCCAGGAGCAGGTGGAGGAGGGGCTCAAGGGGGCCACGACCCTCGAGGCCCTGGAACAGATTCGCATCGCCGCCCTGGGCAAGAAGGGGTCTCTCACCGCGCTCATGCACATGATGGGCAAGGTCTCGCCCGAGGAGCGCCCCGCCATGGGCAAGCTCGCCAACACCGTGCGCGCCAATGTGGACGCCGCCATCGCCGCCCGCAAGGAGCAGCTGGCCCAGGCCGTGCTCGACGCGCGCATCCAGGCCGAGGCTGTCGACGTGACCCTCCCGGGTCGTCGCCTGGCCCCGGGCACCCAGCATCTCATCAGCCAGATCCGCGAGGAGATCGAGGACATCTTCTGCGGCCTGGGCTACACCGTCGAGGACGGTCCCTTCGTAGAGACCACCTATTACAACTTCACGGCCCTCAACGCTCCCGAGGACCACCCCAGCCGCTCGGCGAAGGACACCTTCTACGTGGCGGACAACGCCCCCGAGGGCAAGGCCCAGCACGTCCTGGGCGAGTCCGACGTGCTCCTGCGCACCCAGACCTCGGGCGTCCAGGTGCACGTGATGGAGGGCAAGAAGCCCCCCATCTACATGATCTGCCCGGGCACGGTCTTCCGCCCGGACACCGCCGACGCCAACCACCTTCCCCAGTTCACCCAGGTGGAGGGCCTCGTCGTGGACGAGGGCATCACCTTCGGTGACCTCAAGGGCACGCTCGACTACTTCTGCCGCGAGATCTTCGGCAAAGACCGTGCGACTCGCTACCGCCCGCACTTCTTCCCCTTCACCGAACCCAGCTGCGAGGTGGACGTCTCCTGTGGCGTCTGCCACGGCAAGGGATGCCGCTTCTGCAAGAACACCGGCTGGCTCGAGATCCTGGGCTGCGGCATGGTGGACCCCAACGTCTTCGACTACGTGGGCATCGACTCCGAGAGGTACTCGGGATTCGCCTTCGGCATCGGTGTGGAGCGCGTGGCGGCGCTGCGCTACGACCTGCCCGACCTGCGCATGCTCATGACTGGCGACATGCGCTTCCTGAGGCAGTTCTAACCCCGTAGACCCCGTGCGACCAAGAAGGAGAATCCCATGCGTGTCTCATACGAGTGGCTCAAGTCCATGGTCGACCTGCCCGACGACCCCCAGGACCTGGTGAGCGAGTTCGTCCGCACCGGCACCGAGGTCGAGTCCGTCGAGCGCGTCGGCGCCGACATCACCAAGGTGGTCACCTCCCAGGTGCTCGAGAAGGTCCCGCACCCCGACTCCGACCACATGTACGTGTGCAAGATGGACGTGGGCCCGCACAACCTGAGCGAGGACGGCAGGCCCGAGCCCCTGCAGGTGGTCTGTGGTGCCCAGAACTTCGAGCAGGGAGACAAGGCCGTGACCGCCCTGGTGGGCGCCACGCTCCCAGGCGGCGTCACCATCAAGAAGGGCAAGCTGCGCGGCGTCGAGTCTCGCGGCATGAACTGCTCCAGCCGCGAGCTGGGCCTGGACGGCGACCACCGCGGCATCATGATCCTGCCGCCCGACACGCCCGTGGGCGTGGACTTCACCGAGTACATGGGCCTCAGCGACACGGTGATCGACTGCGAGATCACGCCTAACCGCCCGGACTGCCTCTCCATGCTTGGCATGGCTAGCGAGGTCAGCGCCATACTGGACGAGCCCACCCACGTCAGCCTGCCCCAGATCAAGAATGAGAGCGTCGACTTCGGCCGCAGCTCCGACCTGGTTGACGTGCGCATCGACGATAGCGGGCTCTGCGGCCGCTACACCGCGCGCGTGGTGCGTAACGTCAAGATCGGCCCCAGCCCGGAGTGGCTGGCTCGTCGCGTCATCGCCGCCGGAAGCCGCCCTGTCAACAACGTAGTGGACGTGACCAACTACGTGATGTACCTTACCGGCCAGCCCCTGCACGCCTTCGACCTGGGCAAGCTTACCGAGCGCGACGGCAGGCACCATATCGTGGTGCGCGCGGCGGTCGACGGCGAGAAGGTCGTGACCCTCGACGGCGTGGAGCGCGAACTCACCAGCGACATGATCGTGATCACGGACGACGGCAGGGTGCCCGTGGCCCTGGCCGGCGTCATGGGCGGCCTCGACTCCGCCATCGACGAGTCCACGACGGACGTCCTCCTCGAGAGCGCCGTGTTCGAGAAGGGTCACATCAGTCGCACGAGCCGTAGCCTCGACCTCATGAGCGAGGCCTCCATCCGCTATGAGCGCCAGGTGGACGGTGCTGGCTGTGCCCGCGTCTCTGACATCGCGGCCGCGCTCTTCGAGGAGTGCTGCGGCGCACAGGTCTGCGAGGGCATGGTGGACGAGTATCCCGCCCCCGTCCCCGCGCCCCGGATGACGCTGCGACCGGAGCGCGTGCGCTCGCTCTGCGGCGCGCCCATCGAGGATGAGTTCATGACCTCTCGCCTGCGCCTGCTTGGCTGCACGGTCGCGCCGGGGGAGGGTGGCACCCTCGAGGTGACGACCCCCACCAACCGTCCCGACCTCACCCGCGAGGTCGACCTCGTCGAGGAGGTCCTGCGCCTCTGGGGCGAGGGCGACGTCGAGCCCACGCTGCCTGCCGCGCGCAACCATGCCGGCGGCCTGACCGAGGAGCAGCGCGTCCTCCGCAAGATTGGCTCCACGCTGCGCGCGGCCGGCCTGAGCGAGACCTCCACCTACAACTTCGCGGATCCCCAGGAGCTCGAGCTCCTGGGGATGGGCGAGACGGGCAAGGGCGTCCCCGTGCGCATCCTGCGCCCGCTCGTCGCGGACCAGAGCGAGATGCGCCGCGACATGCTGCCCGCGCTTCTGCGCTCCGTGGCCTACAACCGCGACCACGGCGTGAGGAACGTTCACCTGTACGAGATCGGCCGCGTCTTCTATGGGCGCGAGGGCAAGAGCCAGCCCGATGAGCCCGGCATGGTGGCCGGCGTGCTCAGCGGGTCCTGGGCGGACGACGCCTGGAACCAGAAGGCGGGGGAGCTGGACTTCTTCGACGCCAAGGGAGTGGTCCAGACCCTGCTCGAGGCGCTGCGCATCACCAAGGTCCGCTTCCGCACGGCCGACCCCGAGGCCTACGGCTGGTTGCAGCCGGGCCGCTCCGCCGAGGTGCTGGCCCAGGGAGAGCTCGTGGGCTGGGTGGGCAACGTGCACCCGCGCTCGCTCGAGGCTTTCGGCATCGACGGTGCCGTGGTGGCCTTCGAGCTGAGCATCGCCGCGCTCCTCAGGCTGGCCAAGGACGAGCTGCCCTACGAGGACGTGCCCACGCCGCCCGGCGTCTCCATCGACTTGGCGCTGGTGGTGGACGAGGATCTGAGCTACGAGCAGGTCATGCAGCGAATCAGGAGTGCCGGTGGAAAGCTCCTGGCCAACGCGGAGCTCTTCGACGTGTACCGCGACCCCGTGAGGGTGGGCGCGGGCAAGAAGTCGATGGCCTTCTCGCTCGAGTACCGCGCGGCGGATCATACGCTGACCTCCGAGGAGGTGGAGAAGGCGCATGGCAAGCTGGTTGCCAAGGTGACCAAGTCCACCGGGGGAGAGGTGCGCGTCTAGGCGGGCTAGGCGGCGCTTTCATTGCGGCTGATGGCGGCCGGTGGCTCCCGCTCGGGACTGCCGGTCGCTTTTCTCTGCCGATGGGTGGCGCCTGCGGCGTCGGACGTGGGTTGCATGCGCGTCCCCCTCGCCCCGGAACGCCCAACGCGTGCGACTTTTGCCCCAAAGCGCCCAACGCGCGCGTCTCTCGCCCCAAAGCGCCCAACGCGTGCGACTTTTGCTCCAAAGCGCCGGACGCGTCTGAGGGCCCCGCGTTTGCCCAGTTGGCGCGCTCGCCCCAGACGCATTGGACGTTTTCGGCGTTTCGCGAGACGCGTTTGGCGTCGTCGATGCGCGGAGAGACGCACCGAGCGCCATCGATGCGCAGAGAGACGCGTTCAGCGTCGTCCCAACCACTCCGCCACCGCTCCCACGACAACGCCCACAACCGTCCCGCCTTTGCCGCGCGCATGCAAACGTCCTATGATTGTCGAATGCCGAGCTGGAACATTCATAGCGCCCACGTGGAAGCTCTTCTGAAGGAGCGGAGTCCCCAGGAGCTGGGGATCCGCGACGTCAACGCCTTCCTCTTTGGCAACTACCTGCCCGACGTCTACGTGGGCTACATGGTCAGGCCCACCACGCGCATCATCGTCTACAACGACACGCACTTCGCCGATCCCGGCTTCGTGCCCGAGCCCCGCTACTGGGAGTTCTGGCGGCGCTACGGCCTGCCCAGCGCCGACTCCGACGGGTGCGTCTCGGACCTCGTGCTGGGTGCCTGGTGCCATCTCGTGGCAGACAACGCCTACAACCACGACGTGAACCGCTTCATCGAGGGCGTGGGCATCCGTCCGGGCGAGACGACCCGCATTCGCAAGCAGGGGGACTTCGACCTCTTCGGCCGCACGCTCGACCTGCGCCTCGAATGCCACCTCGACGACGAGCTCCTGCGCCAGGCCCATGCCTTCCCGCAGTATCCCGTGATTGAGCCCGACCTCAGGGCGAGCGTCGCCGCAGCCTCCTCCATCGTGCGCGACAACCATCGTCGTCGCGTTGAAGGCGCGCCGTGCTACAGCATGCTCACGCCCGAGCTCTTCTCCAGCATGTTCGATGAGGTCCAGCAGCGCATGCTCGAGGGCCTCCTGGCCTATGCCGAGCAAGGTGCCTCGGCCGAGCCCCTCGGAAGGGAGGGCCCCCGTGCCCGACGCCGCTAGCAACAGCGCCCCGGTTTTTGGGAAGCAGGGAGGGGAGCTGCTCTACGTGCAGGTCTCCGACTTCGTGAGGGAGAAAATCTACTCCAAGGACTGGGGTGTGGACGAGCCCATCCCCTCGGAACACGAGCTCATGGACATGCTCCACCTCTCGCGCGGGACGGTGCAGAAGGGCGTCCGCCAGCTGGTGGACGAGGGGCTGCTCGTGCAGCAGCGCGGCCGCGGAACCTTCGTGGTGCAGCCGGTCATGGCGCGGCCCTCGTCGAACCGTCTGCTCTCTTTTGGCGAGTCGATGGGGCGCCAGGGCATCGACTTCAGCACGCGCGTCATCGAGCGCGAGGTGCGTCCCGCCGGGCCCCTCTGCGCCGAGAACCTGCAGATGGAGCCTGGCTGCGACTATCTGTACCTGAGCCGCGTGCGCTACGTGCGCAAGCGTGCCGTCATGTTCATCGAGAGCCATCTCAACCTGGGTGTCTGCCCGGGGCTCGAGGACGCGGACTTCACGCGCGAGGGGCTCTTCGCCGCCGTCCAGCGCACGAGCGGGCGCGAGATCGGCCGCTCCGAGATGGTCTATACCGCCCGCGCCGCCGGCAAGGTGCGCGGAGGCTACCTGGAGTGCGACGAGCATGCTCCCGTGCTGGAGCTGGATCAGCTGGTGCGCCTGGACGACGGAACGCCCTTCGAGTGGGGTAGCGTCTGGCTGCCGGCGAACCGCTGCGTCATCAGCAACGAGACCCGCCGCTCGTAGCGCTCGGCATGCGCTGACGCACGCGGTTGGCGCGCGATGGGCGCGATGGCGCGCCGGGCGAGTGTGGTGTCTCCCGCACGGTGCCGCGACCCCTCGTCCCGGTCCTAGCGCTCGCAGAGCCAGTAGCGCACGCTCAGCGGCGGGACCTCGGAGCCCCCGCCGAAGTCGTGGCCCTCTCCCGTGATGACGTCGACGGCACGCCCGCAGCGCGCGTCGAAGTGGAAGGTGTGGGGTTCGTCCGCGACGTTGACGGCCACGACGAGGTGCTCGTGCTCGCTCTGGCGCTGGAAGAGGAGCTGTCGCGGCTGGCAGTCGAGCTGGGCGTAGTCTCCCCAGGCCAAGGCCTCGGCGCCGGGATGCCCGGGCTTCCTGCAGGCGGCGAGCGCGGCGACCCGGTCGGTGAGGGCGCTCCACTCCGGCGCGTCCAGGGCCGGCCGCAGCTCGTGGTCGCCGAAGCGCTGCTCTCCCTCGATGCCCCACTCGCTGCCGTAGTACACGCAGGGCACGCCGGGCATGGCGAAGAGCAGGCCATAGAGGGCCGGGAGCTGCCGTGCGTCGTCCAGGCGCGTGGCGATGCGCGGCACGTCGTGGTTGTCCACGAAGTTGAGCAGGTGGCGGCCGGTGTAGAGGTCCCAGGGGTGGCTGCCGCTCTGCCGCTCGAGCGCGTAGGCCACCTCGTGCATGTTCGCTGCGTTGAGCGAGGACCAGAGGCCCTTGTAGGCCTCGTAGTTGGTCACCGAGTGGCAGAGCTCGTCGCCCATCCACTGGTTGTAGTCGTCGAACATGGTCTCACCCACGAGGACGAACTCGGCGTCCCTCTCGCCCAGGCGTCCCTTGCGCGCCTCGGTGAGCTCGTCGGCGATGCGGCGCAGGTAGGCAAGGTAGCCGCGGTCCAGGCAGTAGGCCACGTCAAGTCGCAGCCCGTCCACGTCGAACTCGCGCTCCCACTGGCGGATGACGTCGGCCAGGTAGTCGTTGAGGGCGTAGTTCGCGTGGTTGAGCTTGACGAGGTAGGGCACGCCCTGCCAGCATTCGTAGCTCAGGCCGTCGTCCCACTCGTCGTTGCCGCTCCAGTCGATGTTGAACCAGCTGGCGTAGGGGCTGCCCTCGCGGTTCTGAAGCACGTCGCGGAAGGCCCAGAAGTCACGTCCCACGTGGTTGAGAACGGCGTCCAGGAGTACCTTGATCCCCGCCTCGTGGCAGGCGTCGACAAGCGCGCGCAGGTCGTCGTTGGTGCCCAGGCGACGGTCGAGCGTGAGGTAGTCGATGGTGTCGTAGCCGTGGCTCGAGCTCTGGAAGACGGGGTTGAGCATGAGGCAGCTCGCGGCCAACCTGGACATGTGGTCCACCCACCCGTCGTCGACCAGGCGGCGCAGGCGATGCTCGGGCGCGGACTGCCCGTCGTTCTGGTGTGGCGCCCCGCAGAGTCCCAGCGGATACACCTGGTAGACGACCGACTCCTCGTACCAAGACATGGCGAGCTCCCCTCTGTCCCGGCCTGCGTCGGGCCCGTCGCGCCGCGGGCGGGAGAGGCCCGGCGCAGGTGGCTGCGGCCACGGCGGGCCACGATCACGGCACGACGGCCTCCCGCGCGACGCGCGCTGGATGGTCTGGCGATCAATGATAAGGGCGGGACGCCAGCTCGAAGGCCAGCGTCCCGCCCAGCGGTCCCTCGTGCGAGAGGGCCCTACATCGGCATCGTGGTGGTCTGCACGTAGGTGCGGGTGGCGTACTCGCGGTCGAGGTTGAAGAGGCCGCGGGGGTCGTTGCCGAAGAGCTCGTAGTCCTTGATCATGTCAGAGGCGTTGGTCTCCTCCTCGCCCTGCTCCTTGATGAACCAGTCGAGCAGGTTCATGGTGCGGTAGTCGTGGATCTTGTGGGCGGCGGCGAAGCAGTCGTTGACCGAGGCGGTGACGAACTGCTCGTGGGCGAGGCCGGCCTTCAGGACGGTGAGGTCGTCGGTGAGGGCCACGTCAGGCTTGGCGATGGCCTCCATGGTGGGGACGAAGTCGTTGTCGAGGAGGAAGCGGCGCAGGATGCGGACGTGGTCGAGCTCCTCCTGGGTCTGGATGACGTACCAGTTGGCGTAGCCCTTGAGGCCGCGGTCCTCGAAGTAGTCGGCAAAGGTCATGTACAGGTAGGCGGAGTAGATCTCCTTGTTGATCTGCTCGTTGAGGATGCTGGTGACGCTGGGATCGAGTGCCATGCTGCTCTTCCTTTCTATGGGGCCTGCCGGCGCGGGCGTCCGAGTCGGGGTGCCACCCGCCGCTGGCTTCTTGCGTACGCATGGCTTATACCCAAAGGGAGGACGCTCTCGGTCATGCTGCCGTTCGACACAGAAACTTTTGCTGGGAGGAGGACCCATGGGAGGGCAACGAGGCGCGCCGGTCAGCACGCTGGTGGGAAGCGAGAGGCGCCTTGCGCCCCTGAGCTGGGGAGCCTGCCTTGGGTCTCTGGCCCTCTCGGCGGCCTTGCTCGCGCGGGCATGGGATTGCGCCGGGTCAGCACCCGCACGGGCGCGCGTGGCGCTCGCCGTCTGTGCGCTCGCGACGTTGCTTCCCCATGCGTGGAACCTTGCGAGCCTCGTGAGCAACCGGGGCAAGGCGAGCTTCGGCATGGTTCCCGTCGCGCTCGTCTCGCTTGCCCCTGCGGGGCTGGCGCGGCTCATGACCGGCGGCGGAGGGCGCGCGTGGGACATCGTTGGCATCGCGTCGGTCGTGCTGGGGATGGCGATCGGTCTTCTCCTTGCCGCCGGCTCTGCGATCATGCGCGCGGCATACGGCGCGCGCCCGCAGATGGATGGCGCCCGCGCGGCGGTCGTGCTGGGTGCGGGCGTGAGGGAGGGGCGTCCCGGGAGGACCCTGGAGCTTCGCCTCGAGCGCGCGCTCGAGCTCTGGCGCGCGCATCCCGGGCTGCTGCTGGTCTGTACGGGAGGGACTGGGG